>CAZSHR010000009.1:0-27254 GCA_964606725.1 uncultured Coxiella sp. | reverse complement strand
ACAGGTGGTCACTACAAATAATTGTCCGGTGCTATTACCTGCCATTGCTATTACCTGTTACTAATCACTCGCTAAAATTAAGTCAATGGAGCTGACCTTTTACCTAATGCCGCTAATACTCGCTCTATATCACTAAAGGGTAAGTGGCGAGAACCAACTACTTGCACGGTCTCATGCCCTTTACCGGCCACTAGTATCATATCATCTGCTGCAGCACTTTGCACTACGGTATCAATGGCTTGACCACGATCCATGATTACGCTGACTAGGTGTTTACTCGCACAACCGGCAAGAATAGCCTGTATAATTAGCTTGGGGGCCTCATTGCGAGGATTATCAGTGGTGATAACAACGTGATCGGCTAGCTTTTCTGCGACTTGACCCATATCAGCTCGCTTGCCAACATCTCGCTCACCACCACAGCCAAATACACACCACAGCTTACCAGAACAACGCTCGCGCAAGCTCTGTAGCACGTGACTTAACGCATCGGGAGTGTGGGCATAATCCACCACTACCTGAGGCCTAGTGCCACCTCCTAAGCACTGCATACGCCCAGCAATGCCTTGTAAATGCGAACAAGCAACCAATGCAGTATCAAGACACATGTCTTGTTGTAATAAAACAGCAATCACTGCCAAGACATTACTCATATTAAATTTCCCCAACAAAGGACAGAAAAAATCGGCACTTCCTACATTGCTTTGAATCTGCATCTTATATCCAGTTTCTGTAGCAGATAATAATTTGCCACGAACAAAACGCTCACATAGGGGAGGATGTTCTGAAAAACCATAATCGATGATGGCTAAATGCCGCTGGTAACGGTGAATTAACTCACGGCCCCAAGCATCATCACGATTAATCACCGCGCGTGATAAACCCGAATGACGAAACAATTTTTCTTTCGCTTGCCGATAAGCACTCATGCTACCATGATAATCCAAGTGATCACGACTAAGCTGACTAAAAACAGCGGTATCAAGGTGTAATCCACCCAGGCGGGATTGGTCTAGAGCATGAGAAGAAGCTTCCATTGCCACATGCGTTACTCCCTGACGCTGAAATTGCCACAAGGCTTGTTGTAGATCAATAGCACCCATAGTCGTATTGGCGGTGGTTTGCAACTGAGATAATAAGCCATTGCCCAAGCTACCCAGCACTGCACAAGCAATCTTTTGCTGCGCCAACACTTGAGCGATAAAATGGGTAATCGAGGTTTTACCATTGGTTCCGGTCACTGCAATTACGGTCATATTTTTACTGGGATGATCAAAAAAACGTGCCGCAACATCAGCTAACAAATCGCGAATTTGAGTAGCGGGTATCAACAACACATCAGGAAAAGCCTCTAGTGTGATACCACCAGCATTATCAGCATCATAAACAACGACTGTGGCACCATTGGCAATGGCTTGAGGAATATAGTCACGCCCATCTGACCCATAACCCGTATAAGCGAAAAATAACTGGCCAGGCTTTACTTGGCGACTATCATGGCTAATACCACTGACCATCAATGAGGATTGTGCCGCGTATTCCGGCAGAAGTTGGGCTAAGCTTTTCATAAATCAAGCATAGGCATCACTTACCAAACGTGCTAGATGTTGCGCGCCTTGGTCAACTAACTGATGATTCTCTCCCTCAACCATCACACGCACAACCGGCTCAGTGCCGGAAGGACGTAATAAAACCTGCCCTCCTTTACCTAAAGTCTGCTTAACATCAGCAATTGCTGCCACAATGCTAGGATGATCACTTAAAACAAAGTGACTATTAACAGCGACATTCAACAACACCTGTGGTCGCTTGCAAAGCACTTGTTTTAAAGAAAACAAGGATTGTCCTGTTCGTTTTACAATGCGCAATACCTGCAAGGCAGCAACAATGCCATCGCCTGTGGTCGTATAACGCAAATCCACAATATGGCCCGATGCCTCACCCCCTAATTGCCAACCTTTTGTCTTCAACATCGCTAATACGTGCCGATCACCGACATAAGAGCGCTCAAATGCCATTCCTGCTTGACAAATCGCATGCTCTAAGCCGCCGTTACTCATCACAGTTCCTACAACACCTTGCAGTTTTCTACCCTCTTGCATAGCATGCAACGCAATAATTCCTAATAGTTCATCACCATCAACACGCTCACCATGATGGTCAATCATAATCACTCGATCCCCATCACCATCTAAGGCAATACCCAAATCAGCTTGATGGCTTAGCACCGCTTGGCGCAAACTATCAGTTGCGGTGGCACCACACTGCTTATTAATATTCACACCATCAGGGTGCACTGCTACTGTTTTTACCTCTGCACCCAACTCATGAAAAATCTTGGGAGCAATCGCATAAGTCGCACCATTGGCACAATCAACTACAACACTTAAGCCTTTCAAACTTAAATCCGAAGGAAAGGTACTCTTGCAAAACTCAATATAACGCCCCGCTGCATCTTCCATACGCGCCGCTTTACCCAAATGCTCAGAGGCAACGGTTTGCATAGGCGCATCCAATAATATCTCTATTTCATGTTCCATCACATCAGAGAGCTTATGACCATTGCGATCAAAAAATTTAATGCCATTATCATTATAAGGATTATGTGAAGCACTGATTACTACCCCAGCGGCGGCACGAATAGACTGGGTTAAATAGGCAATCGCTGGTGTTGGCATGGGGCCTAATAATAAAATATTCACCCCGGCTGCTGAAAAACCTGCCTCCAACGCCGACTCTAGCATATAGCCTGAAATTCGCGTGTCTTTTCCAATTAGCACCACTGCTGACTGATGACGTGCCAAAACCTTGCCAGCGGCCCAGCCAAGCTTTAATACAAACTCAGGATTAATCAGCCCTTCTCCAACTTTTGCACGAATACCATCAGTGCCAAAATATTTTTTTTGCGTCACGATAGAGGCTCCTGAAAAGCGGCAACACAATTTGCTATTTTTGCCGCATCAACAGTGGCTCGCACGGTGTGAGTACGCAAGATATGCGCTCCTAAAAAAGTGGCCAAGGTATCAGCAGCAATACTGCCAAATAAACGCTGCTCTACTGGCACGCCACCGCCTAGTGCATCACTTATCATGGATTTTCGTGACCAGCCTGATAAAACAGGAAAGCCTAATTCAGCAAACTCTGATAATTTAGCCAATAAATAAAAATTTTCCCTAGCATTCTTGCCATAGTTTCCCTGCCCAAAACCTGGATCTAAAATAATGCGGTCACGAGTGATACCCGCCTGTAAACAGCGATCTGCCTGGGCTTGTAACTCTTGTTTGATTTGCTGCAATAAATCCTGAGGTGGCAATGAATCCGGCAGGCGCTTCTCCTTAAAAAAATGCATTAAGCAAACTGGCGTTTTCAGTGACGCAGCAACTGAAAGCGCATTCTCTTCAGATAAATGGCGCTGATCATTAATAATATCAGCACCGGCTGCGACAGCCGCTTGCATCACCATAGCGCGACGTGTATCAATAGAAATTAATATATCAAAGCGTTGTCGTATCGCTGTAATAGCGGGCATCACTCTATCGATTTCTTCTTGCACACTGGGTGCTTGTTTAGCAATATCCACCGAGGGATTACTGGCTTCTCCTCCCACATCAATAATCGACACTCCGGCATCTATCATGGATTCAACACTATTGAGCACCTCATCCAAAGAAAAATGCGGATTAAAAAAAGAATTCGGTGAGACATTGACAATACCCATTACCGCCGGTTTGGGTAAAGAAATTATTTCATCATTTTTTAACCGTAGATCAAAGGTCATTCTCGTTACATACTCAGCAATTATGCACTCGCCGTATTTTCATTCCCAGGTGTTGGCGATTTTTGCGTGGTGACTGTTGATTCCTTATCACCCTCGTGCAATGCAGCGCTGTCATTTTTATCTTCGTCTATCCAATCCTCGGGCGGTGTTGGCTGCTTACCCGACATGATTTCATTAATTTGACTCTCATCAATGGTCTCATACTTAATTAGCGCTTTAGCCATTAGATGCAAAATATCCATTCGTTTTTCTAAACTCGCTTTAGCAGCAGCATAGGTTTCATCCACAATACGGCGCACTTCTAAATCGATACTAGAGCCAGTGGCCTCAGAAACATTATTATGTTGGGTCACGGAGCGACCCAAAAAAACTTCGCCTTCGGCCTCACCATAAGACATCGGGCCTAGTTTTTCAGAAAGCCCCCATTTGGTAACCATGTTACGCACAATTTCAGTGGCTTTTTCAATGTCATTAGAAGCCCCCGTGGTCACCCCATCAGCACCAAAAATTAACTCTTCGGCAATACGACCACCATAAAGACCGGCTAAACGGCTTAATAAGCGCCGCTTACTGTAGCTATATCGATCTTCTTCAGGCAGAAACATGGTTACTCCTAAAGCGCGACCACGTGGAATAATCGTCACCTTATAGACAGGATCATGATCCGGCATACTCAAGCCTACAATGGCATGACCTGCTTCGTGATAAGCGGTTAGTTTTTTCTCATCCTCACTCATCACCATAGAGCGGCGCTCTGCACCCATCATGATTTTATCTTTGGCCTTTTCAAACTCTAGCATGCCGACTTTTTTCTTATTGGCACGCGCAGCAAATAAAGCCGCTTCATTAACTAAATTTGCTAAATCAGCTCCCGAAAAACCTGGCGTTCCTCTAGCAATCAAAGCAGGCTTAACATCTTTGGAAAAAGGCACTTTGCGCATGTGAACTTCCAAAATACCTTCGCGCCCCTTAATGTCGGGTAAGGGCACCACCACTTGGCGATCAAAACGCCCTGGACGCAACAAGGCAGGGTCTAACACATCAGGGCGGTTGGTGGCCGCCATCACAATCACCCCTTCTTTACCCTCAAAACCATCCATCTCCACCAATAATTGATTTAAGGTCTGCTCACGCTCATCATGACCACCGCCTAAACCCGCACCACGATGACGCCCTACGGCATCAATTTCATCAATGAAAATAATGCAAGGCGCATGCTTTTTTGCTTGCTCAAACATATCACGTACACGAGAAGCCCCAACACCCACAAACATTTCAACAAAATCTGACCCCGAAATAGTGAAAAAAGGCACTTTTGCTTCGCCAGCAACCGCTTTGGCCAACAAGGTTTTACCTGTTCCAGGTGGGCCAACGAGTAATACACCACAGGGAATTTTACCACCTAGCTTCTGAAATTTTCCTGGATCACGTAGAAATTCTACCAGTTCTTGCACTTCTTCTTTGGCTTCCTCAACACCGGAGACGTCTTTAAAGGTAATCTTTACTTGATCTTGTGTGAGCAACCTAGCCTTAGAACGTCCAAACGACATCGGGCCACCACGCCCCCCCGCACCACCTTGCATCTGGCGCATAAAGTAAATCCCAATAAACAGCAACAGAATAAAGGGCAACCAGCTAATCAGCATCTGCACTAACAAACTGCGTTGTTTAGGGGCTTTACCTTCAACATTAATTCCTTGCTTGATAAGCTTATTTAACAATGCTTCATTCGGCATGGGCAAATAAGTTGAGAACTGTTGGTTATCCTTGGTTGTGCCAGTGATGGTTTGCTGCTGAATTACCACACTGGTCACATTGCCTTCGTCTACAGCTTTGACAAATTGCGAATAAGTATAGGCTTTAGGTGCAGCTTGATGCTGGCTAAAATTACTAAAGACGGCAATTAATACAACGCAAATAACGACCCACAATAATAAGTTCTTCAACATGCTACTGTTCAAAATCAAATCCCCTGGAACAAATACTTACAGGAGTTTGGTCCTTTTCTGAAAAGGCTTTCTGCCCAGAAAGAACGAAACTCTTCACTTATTTTTCAGTATACCTTAGAAAACGAAAATCCACCTATATTTTTAACACACAGCACTGCTATTGATTAAATTTTGTTAAATTTTAAGGCGACCAAGTAAATTTCGCGAGAACGCGACCGTGAAGAAGGCGGCTTGCGAATCACTACACGGTCAAACTGCTGTCGTGTTTGCTTGATAAACTCATCGACTCCACTTCCTTGAAACACTTTAGCTACAAAAGTACCCCCTGGTTTTAACAGATGCAAAGCACAGTCGAATGCCAATTCTACCAAGGCCAAAGAACGCGGTTGGTCCACACTGGGTTGGCCGGAAAAATTGGGTGCCATGTCGGATAACACAACATCCACAGTCTGCTTACCTGTCAATTGCACCACGGTATCGTAAAGTTGTTCAAAAACATGGCTATCACTAAAATCACCCTGAATAAAATGCACACCAGCAATCGCTGGCATGGCTAATAAATCCAGAGCAATGACACAACCACGCTGGCCAACGATTTCTGCCGCCACCTGAGACCAGCCACCAGGTGCAGCACCTAAGTCAAGCACGGTCATGCCAGGAGACAACAGATGATCTTTTTGCTGCAAGGCTTGCAGCTTATAAGCAGCACGAGAAAAATACCCTTCTTGCTGGGCTTTTTTTACATAAAAATCATTGTGATGTTCGTTTAACCAGCGTTGACTACTTACACTGTGATTTTTTTGCCTAGCCACGAGTTCACCATCTTAATATCATCCGGTGATAAAATCCCTGCCTGTAGTTTTAAGTTAAAAATATTCTCAATATAGTCATAACGGTAATCGGCATACTGTTGCTTGGCGCTGGTTAAATTGGTGATACTATCGAGTACATCGGTCATAGTACGCGTTCCGGCACCATAACCGGCTTGCGTTGCCTTAAGCTGCTCTCGTGCAGAGTTAACTGATTGCTGGCTTGCTTTAATTTGGCTGATTCCTGAATCAACACCTAGATAAGCTTGACGGGTATTATTCACCACGGTGCGTTGATCCAAAGCTAGTTGATCACTGGCAGCTAAATAGTTATAACGCGCTTGACGGGTATTCACAATATCATAGCCACCACGCAGTATCGGAAAATTAAGACTCAAACCCAATTGTGCCTGCTCACCTGAGAAAGAACCAGAACTAGAGTCATTATCACCAACATCAGTAGAGCCATTATCATAGGAAGCAACAGCATTAAGTGTTGGCATTTTTGCGTCACGCGCGACAGATATACTAGCTTTAGCTGCTAGCATGGTATTCAAATCGGCTTGTATGGTGTAATTTTGCTGAGTAGCAATGGCAATCCATGCCGATTTTTTACTGGGTTTGGGAATAATCAGTGGAATTTTCTTTTTCAAAGCATAAAGCGATTGATATTCCTTGCCAGTAATGGCAGTTAAATTACCAAGTGCATTTTCCAACTGATTTTGATTGCTAATGACTTGCGCTAATGACTCATCATACTTGGATTTAGCATCATAAACACTGGTAATAGCCGTTAAACCGACTTCAAATTTTTGCTTGGCGGTGGTGTATTCATTAAGAAACTGCTTTTTTTGCGCCAAAGTGAGCTGTAATTTTTCATTGGAACGCAACACTTCAAAATAAGCAACGGCGACTCGATTAATCAGATCTTGTGTGGCTGAAAAATAGGTAGCAGTAGCTGACTTAACACTATAACTTGCGGCACTAATCGACTTCCAAGTCGCTAAATTAAAAATAGGTTGGGTAATATTCACACCATAAACGGTGGTAGAACCATCATTGTCACTCAAGTAAGTTTGATAAAAACTACCACTGGCAACAATATTGGGAAACAATCCTGTGCCGGCAATGCCATTACCGGTTTCTGCCAAGGGAAGCTCTTCTTTAGCAGCCATCCACTCGGCATGAGCTTTTTTAAAGCTGGGATCACCTACCAAAGCTTGTTGATAAATTTGTGATAGGTTATCGGCAACGGCGTTTAATGTCACACTTGCCAGCAACACCAGCCCAATCGTGTGCTTTACTAGTCGCCTCATAAAGATTGTGCCTCAAAGCGTTGCTATACTCTAAAGACGATATAGTATCTCAGACAAGCTGCATTGTCAAAATTCCAGGAATAACAGCAGGTTCGAAGCTTGTCAGTAGTTTCGCAGCGATCAGGCTAGGGCGCGGTGAAGACAAGAGAGCCTTACGCTGGCGCAACCTGAGCAGTGCTGTCCAGACACGGATAATCAGACACGAAGTCTGATTAAGCCGCGCATGAGTCAGGAGGACGAATCGCGGCGACCGTGGCGGGACAAGCAGCGCAAGGTGAGCACAGCGGGCGAAATCGTCTTCACCGCGCCCTAGCCTGATCGCTGCGAAACTACTGAATAACGGAACATCAAGAGAATAGTTAATAGTTGTTCAGGAATAAATCGGGGTAGTTGGATCCGATGAACCGCCTTTTTTCTCTTCAAGACTAGCATTACTAGCGAATAATAGCGGTAAGGACAAAGACCAAGTATCATGTCTCATTTTATTGCCTAATAACACAAAAGGTGCTGTGACCATCAAGGTAGCAAGGTAGAACAATACGTGCATAAAAACACACAATAGCTTACCTGGCACTTTATTCATCACTGCTGTACAACGGCCATTAATATCGGTTTGTAACCCTTCTACTTGCTTTTTCAGGTACTCAACTTGGTGCTTTAAAGATCGCTCATGAATTATTTCTAATTGTGTCTCGATAAAGCTAAGGTCAGCTAACCTGAGTGCTATTAACTTATTGTGCTCAAAACTCTCTAGCTTAGAATATAATTCACTAGGCTGAAGAAAAGTATATTCTCTTGACATATCTGTTTGATAGTCGGTGATCTTACTATCACTTGGAAGAAAGCTGACATTGAATATTCGATTAGGTGCATCGACACTCATAGAACTATCAGAGTTAACTTTTAGCTCACAATAGGTATTCTGATTAAACTGAGTAACCACTCGATTAAGATCAATAATTTTCTGATGAATTTCTTTTAACTCTTGATCAGAAGAAAAAGCATTCAGCAACAGGCGTCGCCAACCGACAAAACACAATAACTGCTTTAAATCCCGTGCTACTTCTTCAAGTGATATAATAGTAGCATCATCTTCATTTTTTTTAAAATCTAACTGATTACAAAGTTTAGCAACAGAATTACCAAAATTTTCTATATCACGACTGAATTGATCAAAGTTAGGCGCCAGTGTTTTTTCATCACTTTGTGCCTGATGCGATGCTTCATTTAAGTAAGGAGACCACTTGCCATACCAAAAGCGATTCCAAGGCAAAATAAATAACTCAGCAGTACCTAAGGAAAGCGTCACTAAAATCCCTAGCCACATTAAATACTGGGCTTCACTTAAGTATTTTACTCCCAATTCTTTAGAAAATCTATTAAGCTCCCTGATAAAATAAGCTTCATCAAATTCATTTTCCCCCAATGATTCTTTGGTGGAATTGATAAGTACCAGAAACTGCTGCAACTCATGCAAAAGGGCTTGCTTTTTTTGAGGATTTCGAGCAAACGTTATTGAAAGCAATAATGGATTGCTCTCAAGATCAGAAGCCAGCATTTGCAATGTCATAAAATTTGACTGCACTTGGGCAGATAAGGGCTTTACCAAGGAACCACTGCCACCCCTGTGCGCCCCTCTAATTTCAGCCAATTTGTTTGCTAGCTCATTTGCTGCTGTAGAAATAGCAGCTAGCTTCTCTTGAATATCAGTATCAACAAACCCTTTCATGATAGTAAACTCCCTATCCTTAAATCTAGGATAGGGTTATTATTTCAAACAGGAAATTAAGTTTCAATTAAGGGTCAATTACTGTCATACGATCTACTGTTAGCTTAATGTTAACCCAAGTTCGGAGTTTATCCTTTTACAAATCAAAAGGTTAATTGACTGATGAATTTACTTACTGATCTAATGTTCATTTTCCAAGTTCTTTGCAAGCTCTATCTCTAATTCTTCAATTGTAGGTAATGCGGTTTTAATATCATCAGGAAGAGCGTCATTGAGCCTGTATTCAGCTAAACCAATAGGCTTTGTCATATCACGTAAAGCATACTCAGCAAGTACACCAACCTTAGACCGACATAAAATTAAACCGATTGACGGATTATCATCAGAATGTCGTAATAAATCATCGATAGCAGAAAGGTAAAAATTCATTTTCCCAGTATACTCAGGTTTAAATTCACCTGATTTCAACTCAACCACCACAAATGAATGTATTTTTACATGGTAAAATAAAAGATCAATATAAAAATCTTTTCCTTCGATCTGCAAATGGTATTGACGACCCAAAAATGCAAAACCTTCACCAAGTTCAAGCAAGAATTTTTCGACATGAGCAATCAAACCTTTTTCAATTTCTCTTTCATGGGCTTCTTCTCCCAGGGATAAAAAATCGAACAAATAAGGATTTTTCAATGTGGCTTGAGCAAGCTTAAACTGAGATAAAGGCAATCTCTCTTCAAAATTAGTTAAGGCTGTTCCTTGTCTTTTAAATAAATTCTTTTCAATCTGCATTGATAAAAAATTTCTCGACCAAGCATTGCTGATCGTATTCTGTATGTAAAAGAGGCGCTCTTTTTTATCGCTGATTTTGTACATTAGGAGGACATTATGACCCCAAGGAATTTGGTCAACAGCCTGTTGACCAATTTCATCAACTTTGTATTCTTCAGCAAAACGCTTCATATACTTCAAGTTTTGTGTACTGAACCCTTTGATACCAGGGAACTCCATGCACAAATCTTTTGATAACTGGCCAATCACCTTTGATCCCCAGCCATACTTAGCTTGACAATCGAGAATGGAATTACCAATATGGTGATACAATAAAATCAGTTCTCTATTTACACTTAAAGAAGCTTTATACTGGGAGTTCGCTACACGTTGCTTTAAACTCTCAAATAAGTCATTGTATTCTTTGTCAATAATTTTTTTAATCATTTTCGACCTCTAAAAAGCATGTTGAGATATACTTACAAAATCAATTCACATCACATTCTTTATCTTTTGTTAGACTTACATTACCTGCGATAGGAACAGCTAACCTCATAACCACCAAACTTACGAACGTTCAACACCCCCTGGTCAAACAACAAATATTGCCCCTTAATCCCTAATAAGGTAGCTTTAATAGTGGGAGTTTTATCCAATGAAAGGGAGGTCACTTTCTCAGGAAAAACAGTGACCGGATAATGTAATGCTACAGGCGCTTCATCCAATAACTGTAAATCATCCGAAAATTTTTCCGTGGCTTGACTTAAATTAGCGTGAACTTGCGATAAAAACTCCTGTTTAAAAGATGCCATATCCACTCGATTTACTTCATTTTTCAGCATGCTACGCCAATTAGTTTTATCATTAATAAAGGCTTTACAAGCCACTTCAACTACACCGGCGCGATAACGATTACTAACACGCCACAGAGCAACGGCTTGCACTGCACCTTGATCTATCCAACGCGTCGGCACTTGACTCACCCGCGTAATACCGACTTTTAATCCTGACGTATTCGCCAAATAAATAATATGATCTTGATGGCATTGCGCATGCGCCCAATCATCCTGCGGACAAGGAGTGACTTCCACCTGACAACGCTCAGGGTGAATAATGCATAAACGACACTCCAGCAAACGCCGATAACAAGGAAAACAATAGCCTTGCTGAAAACTTTTTTGCGTTTTACGCCCACACTGAATACAAAAAATAGCCCCACTAAAATGCAAAGACAGTGACTGGCCCAATAAAGGGTTCAAAGGTATTTGCTGATCACCAACACATAAACTATAGGCAATGGGCTCGTGTTGCTTGGCTTTCATTTTCCTTAAAATGCCAGTAACCATCTACGAAAAATCCAACATCCGCTGCAAAGGTACACGCGCCTTCATAATAAGCTCATCGGGCAATTCAATAGTGTTTCGCTCAGCAAGTAACGCACTTTCTAGCCTGTCCAAGGTATTCATGGCCATCCAAGGACAATGACCACAACTGCGGCAACTGGCACCATGACCGGCGGTTGGCGCCTCAATTAACTCCTTATGCGCAGCAGCCTGACGCATTTTGTAGAAAATACCGCGGTCAGTGGCAACAATTAATCGTTGTTGCGCTAGTGTTTTTGCTGCCTTAATTAATTCTGAGGTAGAACCTACCACATCGGCTAAAGCGACTACCGCAGCAGGTGCCTCAGGGTGCACCAACACCGCTGCATCAGCATACTGGGCTTTTAAATCCTTTAATGATTCATGCTGGTATTCTTCATGCACCACACAAGCCCCCTGCCACAAAACCATCTCGGCTTGGGTTTGCTGCTGAATATACTGGCCCAGAAAACGATCTGGCGCCCATAGAATTTTTTCACCACGATCATGCAAATGACTCACAATCTTTAAGGCATTCGATGAAGTAACAACCCAGTCGCATTGCGCTTTCACTGCCGCTGAAGTATTTGCATACACAACTTTGGTATAGTCCGGATAATGTGCCGCAAACTCTGCAAAACGCTCAGGTGGACAGCCTAAATCCAAAGAGCAATTCGCTTGCAATGTTGGCATTAACACCTTTTTATTTGGGCTAATAATTTTCGCACTCTCACCCATAAAGCGCACACCAGCAACCACCAAAATTTTCGCTTCTGCTTGGGCACCAAATCGCGCCATCGCTAAGGAATCACCTACAAAACCTCCTGAACAATCCGCTAAGGCTTGCACATCGGAATCGGTATAATAGTGTGCAATCAACACCGCTTGCTTGTCTTGTAAATGCTGGCAGAGACGTTGCAATTGAGCAGCACGCTCTGCCTCAGTTAATGAAGGTGACGCTTGGGTTAGCGGAACCGTAAACGATGGAACATCGGGTTGAGTATAATTGTTTGACATGACAAGCGTTGCGTTAATTTTTAGAAGTCGAATGTTGCGACATCCATGCCTCAAAGCCTCCAATCAAGCTGTAAACACGAGAAAATCCTTTATCAAGCAAGTGTTGCGCCACGGATTGACTGCTAATGCCATGATAACAGTAAACTAAAATAGCAACATCTTTCTGGTTGGCATCACAAAAATCACCCAAGGCCTTTACTGATAAATGAATAGCTCCCTCAATATGCGCCGCATCAAAGCTTGCTTTATCACGTACATCAGCAATCACTAAGGGCTGTTCTTGCTCCATCAACGCTTTGGCTTGTGAATAATTGACTTGCTGGTACATGTCACCTCTCTGTTAGTTAAAATATCTGCCAAAAATGGCATTTTACGCGTTAACAACCTCAGTTCGATAGTTATTTCTTTTACTTTCAATCGCTTATCTGTTTATTGTGGCTTATTTTTATGCAACACGCCGTTGATACATGCCTGTAGGCTCGAGCGTCACATCCTGCGGCTAACGGTTACTTTAAAAACAAGCCACAATAAACAGATATGAGCATAAAAATTTCTATTCTCCATATTCAAGTCAGTTTTACATCGAATTGACGTTTAATATTATCACATTTAACTAGGAGTTTCGCACTTTGTGTAACGTAGTTAGACACCGATGTGAAACTCCTGTAAATAATCAAGCCACTGATTGCTCAATTGCTCTAAAACATAATTCTGAGACAAACGTTGTTCAATATTGTCACTATCAATCTGCTCCAAGGGCTGATCCTGCCAAGAACATGCATAAACAGCCTTGGTACGCTTGCCGGTTTTCGGGTCAATCTGCCACTGCAAGCATTGTGCACAAACTCCTTTGAGCATGCATTGCATTGCCCCATAAACAGAGGCAAAAAAACGAGTATCTGCACGAAAATAAGCACTCAAGGCACCAGATCGCGCCTGCTGCATTTGTTTGACCAAGCGCCCTGAACCGACCACAATAACGCGATCAATGCTAGTAGCAATTGCTTCATGCTCAAGTAAACGATTGACCCAATCACTACCCAGCCACAGTATCTTATCACTATATTGCTCAATCACCACACGATGTGTTGATAATGCCTCAATATCTGCACAAGCAGCAAAAATTACCTCATGCCCTCGTGCTCGCAACGCTGGCCCCAGCGAACGCAACTGCGCCAATGCCATCATGCCACCCAAAATAATAATACGCTCTGGTGGCTGATCTATTTTCATCTTAGCCCCTGTTGGACCCATGAGCGCTAACAGTTCACCTGGTTTAAAGCGGGCAACCAAACGGGAACTGACACCACGCTCTAGCACCCAAAAAGACAGTAATTCGGCATCTTCTGCTACCGGCGCTGCTAACAGTGCCATCGCTTCGGTTTGCAACAGGGTCCCTGCCACTTGTTGCGCTGAGGTTTCGTAATTTTGTAGACGATAAAATTGCCCTGGATGAAAATGACTGGCAGCTAAAGGAGCACGCACAATTAATTCCACTAGCTCATCACTGTGACGTTGCACTGATACTACTGTCGCTTGCAATAAATGCGCGATACCTTTTTTAAAGTCCTGATAACTGTCATTGCAAGAATCGGCTGCTTGCTGTAACACTTGACGGGTAATAAAAGGATAAATTTGTTTGGCCGAAGCAATGGCTTTGACTACACTGCCATGAAAAACCGGATGTGTGTCACCCAAAAAGCTAACGCGATAATCGTCTTTTTGATAACTGGTAAAAGGCCCAAAATCCGATGCTTTACAATTCACTGTGTTCACCAAGCGCTGCCCCTTTTCATCAAAACGCTGATAACTTAGCTCATCACGCAAAAAAGTACCACGATGCTCAAACTCATAAGCAACATTGGGTTTTGCGCCAGTAGCCACTAAAATCGCTTTGGCAGGAAATTTTTTAAGTACTGCGCTATCAGACCACACACCATCAACAAAGTGGCGTTCACGACAAGTTAAACCACTCACTTGCCCTTGCGCATCCAACAATACCGCTTCGGGCGACAAGCAGTCAGCATAATAAATACCTTGTTCTAAGGCACTGGCCACCTCCTCGTGATTGCGCTGATAAGCAGGAGAATCTTGCAGGCGGCGACGGTAAATGACAGTAACCCCGCCCCACTGTCGCAACAAGTGAATCCAATTTGGCTCGCGATTTTCAGCCAGCGCCTGTTGGCGCTCAGATTCTACTGCTGCAAAATGCGCGAGAAATTCATCGATGATTTCTAGTGCTGATGCATCAAAACGTGAACGCAGTAATGCTGCACCGTAGGCTTTTTTTAATATCTCATAACGCTGCGCTACTTTTTCAATTTGCGCTAAATAATAGGCCTGTACTTCGGTAGCAGTATCAATCGCGGTTAAACCACCGCCAATCACAACAGCCGGCAGACGTAATTGCAGGTTTGCTAAACTATTGGCTTTAGCGGCGCCGGTTAACTGCAATGCCATTAAAAAATCGTTAGCCTGACGCATGCCTGGCGCTAAACTATTGGGAATGTTTAACTCGCGCGGTAATCCTGCCCCCACTGCCACCGCTAAATGATCAAAACCTAATTTCCAAGCATCAGAAACCTGTAAACTGCCGCCAAAACGCAAAGAACCAAACACTTGAAAATAAGGACGTCGCATCAAGCTAATATAAATTAGCTTTAAAAAATTCTTATCCCAACGAGCGGTAATGCCATATTCTGCCACACCACCAAAACCGGCTATAACACGCTCATCCAAAGACTCGGTAATGCTTTGGTAGTCAAAAATCGGTTCTGTTAAGTACTGTGGCGGCAACGGCTCTATTTTGAGACCATCAGCACCAACTACCGCAAAACCTTCCATGAGTAAATGATGCGCTAAGGTAAAGCCAGCAGGCCCCATCCCCATGACCAGAATTTTTTTGCCGTTATAGGGTTTGGCCAACCATTGTGTTTGGCGCAAAGGATTCCAACGCACCAGTAAGTCATATAATTCCACTCCCCAAGGCAGTGCCAACACATCGGTTAGCACACGGGTCTCAATTTGTGGAATATTCACAGGTTCTTGCTTTTGATAAACACAGGCTTTCATGCAATCATTACAAATCCTATGTCCTGTAGCCGGACATAAAGGATTATCAATCATGATGGTGGCTAATGCAGCCAAACTATGACCGTCTTTTTTTAATAGCTGCATTTCAGAGATTTTTTCTTCTAGTGGACAGCCGGTTAGCTCTTCACCCAAGGGATTAATTTTTAATCCTTTTGCTTGATCCCCTTTTTTAACTGGAAACCCTTTAGAACAAAAATCACCATCATTTTGATGGCAATAGACACAATAATGTAACTCATCTGAGACTTGACGCGATGACATGCGTGGATCAGTAAGCGCAAAGCCTGCTCGCGCTTGCCACTTAGTCTCAGGCATTTGCTGACGTGCTAAGTGATCAGTAGGCACAGGCTCTATGGGGAGCAAATGTTGATAATCCAGGCGTTGTGGTAAATGAAAACTAGCCCAATCACGCACTACCGCTTGCCCTTCTGGGGTTGCCAATGCCTGCACACACCAATGAATCACAGTTTCTATGGCATCAGCATAACGCAGCTTATCGGATAATAAGTGCATCGCATACTGGGCCAGCGCCAACTCGCTATCATCATGGGGTGGTAATTGCTGTGACAAACACTGATCCAATGCTGCAAAAGACGGTAATTCCTGGCTTTTTTTCAAGCGGCGTTTAGCCTCACGCAAGACAAAGTGTTTTTTAAAACGAAAAATCACTTGCTCTCGTTCAGCGGCTTGCCGTTGCAGCACAAGTGCTTGTTCAATATCAAATAATTCTGCCAGGAAATCTTGTAATACCAGAGCCAAGGCCATAATAAAATCACTCAGTTCCTGCGGGCTTTGCGGCTGACCTTGTCGATAATGAACTAACTTTTCTGAAAGTGATGCATCCTTTTCTTGTAGGTAAGCCAAAAAGCGCTTATCCAAGCGAGATAAGCCGGATGAAGTTAACAACTGGGCAAAAGAGAAGTCGCTCAATGGGAATGATGGCATAGCAATTCGCTCGCTACTTTTCTATACTGTCAATGCTAACCGTAACACAAACGAGGCTTTAATGAGCACTGGAAAAACCATTTACAAGCAATTTGTCAGTGATATTGATCAGGCTTTGAATAATTTTAACGCAAATAACCCACGCTCAGCCGCACAACAAGCAGAAATTGATAAATACCAGCAAATACATCAGAAGCGCGACCAAAAAGTCATTGTTCAGAGTAAAAAGGACATATGGGATTTTGAGTAGTCACTCAATCTCATAGTCAGAAACAGATCAACCCTATGCTTGGTCTGCTATCAATCCAGACTGCTTAAATATCTGTTGTAACTCGCCGCTATCGTATAAGTCAGAAACAATGTCACAACCTCCTACGAAAGTGCCATTAATATAAAGCTGGGGTATGGTAGGCCAGTTTGAGTAGTTTTTAATTCCTTGTCGTATAGATTCATCTTCCAAGACATTAACGGCGAAGGGTTTAACGCCTAATTTGCGCAAAAAACCTGCGACCTTGCCTGAAAAACCACACTGCGGAAAGTCAGGAGTACCTTTCATGTACAAAACCACAGAGTTTTGTGTAATTTGCTGCTTAATCACTGCTTCAACTGTCATCACTATTACCTCTTTTTTTATGTTCTTCGGGAGTATAGGTTTTCAAGGACAAGGCGTGAATAGTATTACCCACTTTATCCCCCAAAGCGTCGTAGACCATACGGTGACGCTGCATGGTTGAATTACCGGCAAAATCAGCATGAATCACAACGGCTAAAAAATGTCGTCCATCCCCTTTAACAGTTGCCTTGCTTTTTGATAAATTTTGCTCAATCCACTGTTCAATTTGTTCTGGTGTTACCATAAAATAATGACCTAAGGTTATAAGTTAAATAAAATTTCGCAAGCTTCGAATCAAGATTTACACTATAATCGCGCTTTTAGCACCTTAAACATGTGGAGTATAACACCAATGACATTTGTTGTAATCGATAACTGCATTCGCTGCAAGTACACTGACTGTGTAGAGGTTTGTCCTGTGGATTGCTTCCGCGAAGGGCCTAATATGCTGGTGATTGATCCTGATGAATGCATTGATTGCAATTTGTGCGTTCCCGAATGCCCAGTGGATGCGATTTTTGCTGAAGATGAGCTGCCAGAGGGCAAAGAGAGCTTTACTGAACTAAACGCTGAACTGGCTCAAAAATGGCCAACTATCAGTCACATGAAACCCCCACCAGAAGATGCTGACCAATGGCGGGATACTCCTGATAAATTAGATTATCTTGAAAAATAGTAGCTCACCATTTACTTGATTGATTTTCACGCAAAAGTAGCCATTTAGAAAGAATTATGCGAAGGTTTTATGACAAAATCACTAAATCGCGAAGGTTTTATAACATTTGCGAAGGTTTTAAGACAAAATCAGCATAAAGTAACGATTTTTGATGAACAGAGTAGCTATTGGATACCAGGCAACTGTTGAAAAAATAAAGAGTTGGTTACCATCTGAGGTACGATAATAACTAGTTTTTCTCTTCGGGATTTAATTCTTCTTCGATTTCTTCAATGGAAGGCAATGACGACTTGAATTTTTTAGGTAGTGCTTTTGAGAAAGAATACTTTGATATGCCAATTGGAGCTTTGGCACTATTTAAGGCATATTCCGCAACAATCTTATTTTTTTCTTTGCATAATAGTAAACCAACGCTCTGGTTATCTGTTTTGTGACGCAATAAATCATCAACTACAGACAAATAAAAACCCAATTGACCTATGTGTTCCGGCTTAAAATTATTCGATTTGAGTTCTATCACAATATAGCATCGCAATCGCAAGTGATAAAAAAGCATATCAATAAAATATTCTTGATCTTCAAAAATCAATGGAACTTGCGTACCCACAAAAGCAAACCCTTCCCCGAGTTCTAAAAGGAAATTGCGAATATGGTCAGTTAATGCAGTTTCAATAGCACGCTCTGTTACTTTTCCCTCTATTGTCAGAAAATCAAATTTATAAGGGTCCTTCAACATGTCTCTTGCCAAGTCAGAATGTGGTTTAGGTAAAGTCCTTTCAAAATTACTTGTCTTAATTCCATCATTTGCCTGTCTATCGAAAAGATTACTTTCAATTTGCGCGATCAAAGTTGAGCGAGACCAATTATTTTCAATAGTTTTCATTGCATACCAACTTTGTTGATCAATTGAGTTTACAAGTTGCATCAGGCGCACGATATGCCCCCAAGGTAATTGCGAAACAGCTTGTTTCGCAAAATCCAGGTTCGGGTAAATAGGCTAAAATTTTAGCCGCCTGTTAACTCCCTGCCACCATCATCTGCTCAATCAGCACAGAACCGGTAACGATATTAGCACGCCTATCAAGATCATTCCCCACGGCTACTACCTGAGCAAACATATCACGTAAGTTACCGGCAATGGTTACCTCATGCACCGGATATTGAATCTCGCCCTGATCAATCCAAAAGCCCGCTGCACCGCGTGAGTAATCACCTGTCATCAAATTCACACCTTGACCCAATAATTCAGTGACTAATAATCCAGTCCCTATCTCTTGACACAAAGCACTCATGTCTTTATCGGTATGGGTTACTGATAAATTAAACACTCCACCGGCATTACCCGTTGTTGTCATCCCTAACTTTTTAGCCGAATAATTCCCCAAAACGTAGTGACTCACCCTGCCTTGCTCAACATACTTTAAATCCTGGGTTTTTACCCCTTGATGATCAAAGGGAACGCTACCATAACCACACAGTAAATGCGGTTGCTGGCCTAGGGTTAAAAAATCTGGAAAAATTTTTTGCCCCAAGGAATCCACTAGAAAACTGGTTTTACGATAAAGCTGACTCCCACTAATGGCAGCAATAAAATGCCCCCACAGCGATTTGGCTACCCGTCTTTCAAAAATTACAGGACAACGGCAAGTGGGAATTTTGCGAGCTTGCAAACGACGCAATGTTCTGGCCACGGCAGCATCGGCAATCACTTCTGGCGCGTCTAAATCACTGGCACGGCGAGCGTAGCAGTAATCAACATCGCGCTCCATAAGCTGCTGTGCTTGTGCCACCACACTCACTGACATACCATGAGTGGTTGCTGAATAATCACCAACAAAACCGTGAGAATTGGCATAAACGTGATGCGATTGACTGCTAACTACTGACGCTTCATCGACTCGAGTAATACGCTCATCTGCATCTCTGGCCGCTTGATCAGCGACTAAGGCTAATTCAATCGCAGCTTTAGGGGTTATCTGCCAAGGATGATACAAAGATAAGTCCGGATAATCATAAGCCATTAAACTTTTTTGCGCCAAACCCGCGCAATCATCAGCGCCAGTATGTTGCGCAATAGCGCAAGCTTTATCAAAACTTTGTTGTAATGCCAACAGCGATAAATCTGAGACAGCGACAGAACCAGTACGTTGCTGATGATAAACCGCAATAGAAAAACTAACTTCACGATGATGCTCAAGATTTTCAGCAGAACCCATTCTCGCGGTTGCGGTAAAACCGGATTCAACATGGGCACCGACTTCAAACGCATCTACAGCTCGCTGTTGGGCATAAGGTAAAAAGGCTTTAATCTTTTCCAGTAAATCACGCCGATCGTGAGGCATGCGAACCACCCTTGCTCACTTTTTTCTTAGAAGGTTTGATCAGCTTTTTTTTAGCTTGCTTGGGTTTTTTTTGCTTAGGCTCAACGTACACTAAACTTGGCGATTTGTTTTTAGCTAAAGGACGGTTTAACGCAATAGCTAATACTTCATTAATCATTTTCACTGGATGAATATGCAAATAACTGGTCACCTCTTCTGGAATCTCTTTTAATTCTCTGGCGTTCTCCTCGGGAATAATCACTTCTTTAATGCCACCACGCAAAGCCGCCAATAACTTTTCTTTTAATCCTCCAATCGGTAATACTTCACCACGCAAGGTAATTTCACCCGTCATTGCCACATCCGCACGCACGGGAATTTTAGTAATCGCGGAAACTAAAGCCGTACACATGCCAATACCCGCACTAGGCCCATCTTTAGGTGTTGCACCCTCAGGCACATGAATATGAAAATCATGGGATTGAAAATAGTCCTTATCCACTGACAATAAATCGGCACGACTGCGCACAACTGTCATCGCCGCAGCAATGGATTCTTGCATCACATCACCTAGGGAGCCAGTTTGTTGTGACTTACCCTTGCCAGAGAGTACCTGCACTTCAATAGACAGCAACTCACCACCCACTTGTGTCCATGCTAATCCTGTCACTTGACCAATGCGATCCTTTTTCTCTGCGACTCCATAGCGGTATTTAAACACCCCTAAATATTTCTCCAAGGTTCTGCGTGAAATACGCTTTTGCTTTAGTGTTTTCTTTGGTTTACCTTGCTGCGCAACGGTTAAATCTTTCACAACCTTACGGCACAACTTAGCAATTTCACGCTCTAAGGAACGAACACCGGCTTCACGAGTGTAACGCCGTACAACATCAAGTAAGGCATCATCAGAAATCGCTAACTCTTTCTTTAACAATCCTGTCTGCTTCATTTGTCTTGGCACCAAGTAACGCTTGGCAATATTGAGCTTTTCTTCTTCGGTATAACCTGGCAAACGAATAATTTCCATACGATCTAATAAGGGATCAGGAATATTTAGCGAATTAGCCGTGGCAATAAACATGACATCCGATAAGTCGTAGTCTACTTCTAAGTAGTGGTCGTTAAACGTATCATTTTGTTCTGGATCCAACACTTCTAACAAAGCCGATGCCGGATCACCACGAAAGTCCATTGCCATTTTATCCACTTCATCCAACATAAATAAGGGATTACGTACTTTCGCTTTTGTCATCTTTTGGATAATTTTTCCAGGTAATGCGCCAATATAAGTGCGTCTGTGACCTCGTATTTCTGCCTCATCTCGTACACCTCCTAAAGACATTCTGACAAAAACACGACCGGTTGCATTAGCAATCGAACGCCCCAAAGAGGTTTTGCCAACTCCAGGCGGACCAACCAAACACAAAATAGGTCCTTTGAGTTTTTTAACACGTTTTTGTACTGCTAAATATTCGAGAATGCGTTGCTTAACCTCTACCAAACCATAATGATCCGCTTCTAATACTTCTTCTGCTTTACCAAGCTCAGTATTTACCTGAGATTTCTTTTTCCACGGCACTTGAATCATTTTGTCCAGATAATTGCGCGTTACTGTTGCCTCGGCTGACATCGGTGGCATCATTTTCAATTTACCCAGCTCTTCTATCGCCTTTTCTTTAGCTTCGCTTGGCATTCCTGCCGCTTCAATCTTCTCACGTAACTGCTGATACTCATCCAAAGGATTACTAATGTGGTGACTATCTAACTCATCTAATTCATGCTGTATGGCCTTCATTTTTTCGCCAAGGTAATATTGACGCTGACTCTTTTCCACTTGTTTTTTAACACGCCCCTGCAAGCGCTTATCCATATCCAGTAGTTCTAATTCTTGCTCCATTAATGAGCGTAACAAATCAAATCGCTTTTTTATCGAAGTCGATTCTAAAATTTTCTGCCTGGACTCCAGCTTAACTGTCATGTGAGCTGCCATGCTATCGGCCAAACGCCCTGCATCTTGGATATTCGCTAATGAAGATAACAACTCCACTGGTAACTTTTTGCTAACTTTTACTAGCTTTTCAAAATGTGTCATTGCAGAACGTATGTAAGCTTCTAACTCACTCGCATCTAAATCACCTTGCTCATCAACACGATCTAAATCAGCCCACCAAACCGACTTCTTTTTCGCAATAGAAATAGCTTTAGCACGATGACTGCCTTCAACTAATACTTTAACTGTTCCATCAGGCAATCTTAGCAACTGTAAAATGGTAGAAACTGTACCTATGTTATATAAGTCAGAGCGCTTTGGCTTATCGACATTGGGGTCTTTTTGCGCTACCAAAAATATTTGCTTCTCTTGCCCCATAGCTTCTTGTAGCGCACTAATGGATTCACTTCTGCCAACAAACAAAGGAATAACCATACGCGGAAACACTACCACATCACGCAGTGGTAACAAGGGCATCAACTGATGATCTGCTTTAGCAGGAGAATCGGAATCACTCATTTTCTATTCCTCAACAGACATTATTCAGACACCGCTTTCCTATCCTCATCAGAAGGCGAATCATTTTCGTAAACATACATCGGTTCGGCATGATCTTTAATGACCTTCTCACCGATAACAACCTTCTTAACCTGACTCATTGAAGGAATCTCATACATAGAATTCAACAAGGCATGCTCGATAATCGAGCGTAAACCACGCGCACCAGTTTTACGCTGAATCGCTTGTTTGGCAATTTCTCTTAACGCCTCTAGTCTAAAATCTATCTCAACCCCTTCCAGTTCAAACAATTTGGCATATTGTCTGGTTAACGCATTCTTAGGCTCAGTCAATATGCTAACTAAGGCCTCTTCATCTAACTCATCTAGTACAGTCAACACCGGCAAACGCCCAACAAACTCAGGAATCAAACCATACTTAATTAAATCCTCAGGCTCTACTTTTTTCATCAAATCAGCACGCAAAACCTCTTCTTTTTCTTTGACTTTCGCCGCAAAGCCAATACCACTTTGATCCGTACGCTGCTGAATAATCTTGCTCAAATCAGCAAAAGCACCCCCACAAATAAATAAAATATTGGAAGTATCAACCTGTAAATAATCTTGCTGTGGGTGTTTGCGTCCCCCTTGCGGTGGAATCGAAGCCACGGTTCCCTCAATGAGTTTTAACAGGGCTTGCTGCACCCCTTCACCTGAGACGTCTCGAGTTAATGAAGGGCCATCGCTCTTACGCGCAATTTTGTCAATTTCATCAATGTAAACAATACCTGTTTTTGCCTTCTCAACATCATAGTTGCAACGCTGCAACAGCTTCTGAATAATATTCTCAACATCTTCACCCACATAGCCAGCTTCCGTCAATGCGGTGGCATCAGCCATCGCAAAAGGAACATTGAGTATTTTTGCTAGCGTCTGCGCAAGCAAGGTTTTTCCTGAACCGGTAGGACCAATCAGTAAAATATTACTTTTGCCCAATTCAATATGGCTTTTTTTATCAGCACGATTATTTAAGCGTTTATAGTGATTATAAACTGCAACAGACAACACTTTTTTAGGGAAAGGCTGCCCTACCACATACTCGTTTAATTTATCATGTATATCGTGAGGCGGTAATAATTTACTTTGTGAGTCAATCGACTGCGCTTGATCCTCTTGACGAATAATGTCATTACATAAATCCACACACTCGTTACACACGAATACTGATGGCCCTGCAATCAACTTGCGCACTTCATGCTGACTTTTACCGCAAAAAGAACAATGCAGTGTTTGTACTTTGTCTTTACTCATTGGCTATATCACTTATCACGTGTCGTAAATACCGAATCAACTAACCCATAGGCAACCGCCTCATCAGCAGTTAAAAAATAGTCACGATTGGTGTCTTTTTCCACTGTTTTGATCGGTTTGCCAGTGTGTTTAGATAAAATTTTGTTCAGCCTGTCTCCAACTAACTGGGTCTGTCGCGCATGTATTTGAATATCGGTGCCCTGACCCTGATAGCCACCTAGTACTTGATGAATCATCACGGTTGAGTGGGGCAAGACATGACGCTTACCTGCGGCACCACCGGCTAATAACAGCGCCCCTGCACTAGCTGCCTGACCAATACACAGCGTAGAAACATCGGGCTTGATGAACTGCATAGTGTCATAAATTGCCATAGCAGAGGTCACTACCCCACCAGGAGAATTAATATAAAGATGAATGTCTTTTTTAGGGTCTTCCGATTCAAGAAAAAGCATCTGCGCAATCACTAGATTGGCCATATAATCTTCCACTTGACCAACCAAAAAAACAATTCTGTCTTTTAGCAAGCGAGAATAAATATCGTAGGCACGCTCACCGCGTGCACTTTGCTCAACTACCATTGGTACGAGTGTACTCATTACAAAACCTCCCTTAATCGATTTGCTGTACTTGATCATAAGGAATCAAGCGTTCTTCTACCTGCATGGTTTCTATCAGAGTATCAATGGCCTGATGCTCAAGCACTATGGCCTCGATTTCTTGCAAGCGTTTTTTATCTTCATAATACCACCTCACCATTTGCTCAGGGTCATGGTAGGTGGCTGCCATTCGCTCAATGTGCTCTCTAACTTTATCAGCATCAACACGCAGTTGCTTATCCATTACCACTTTACGCAGTAACAAACCCATGGAAATACGTTTTTTTGCTTCCTTCTCAGCTTCCTCAGGTGACCACTCTTGATTGGTTTTTTTAATATGCTCAAGCTCATGTGACACTAAGCTCTCTGGCACTTCAATCTGATGTAGCGCTATAACCTTATCCATGGCGGCGACTCTCATCTGCGCCTGTAAAAAAAGTGTGGCTCTTTTGGTGAGATTTTCTTTGATCTGTTCACGCATGGCAGTAACTCCGCCTTGCTCAATTCCCATATTTTTCACAAACTCATCATCTACCTCAGGCAAAATAGCCGCTAACACTTGGTTAATCTTAACCTTAAACGTTGCCTTTTTGCCGGCTAACTCTTTGTTACTATGATAATCTTTGGGAAACTCACACTGAACATCACGCTCTTCACCCACAGCCGCACCCATGATTCCTTCTTCAAAGCCTGGAATCATACGGCCTGCTCCTAACTCCAACTCAAAATCAGTTGCGGCATTTCCCTTAAAAGGTTTACCTTCACAAAAACCCTCAAAATTAATTTTGACATAATCACCTTTGGCCGCAGCGCGCTCAACTGGCTCTTTAGTTGCCTGCTGTTTGCGAATTTTGAGAATCACAGCATCAATATCTGCTTCGTGCACTGCTACTACTTGACGCTCCAACTTAACCGTTGATAAATCAGCAATTGCCACCTCAGGGTAGACCTCACAGTCCGCAGAAAATGATAGCGCTTCATCCAGTTTGAAATCATCCAGCGTGGGAATATCCACTTGCGGCTGCGAAACCGGTTGCAAATTTTCCTGAATCATTGCACTTGGCAAATGAAGCTGCACTAGCTCCTTAGCAACGTCTGCACGCAAATGATGACCAAACCGTTGCTCGACCACACGAGCAGGCACTTTGCCAGGTCGAAAGCCTGGCAGCTTCACGGTCTTTGCGAGTTTATCAGCATGCTTTTTGTAAAGTTCAGCGACCTCTTCGGCAGAAATAGTGATAGTAAGCCGCCTTTTTAAACCAGACAGACGCTCGACAGACGATGACATAGTCATAGTAGAAATACCCCATATTACAAATTCTCCCCTTGGTGCGAGAGGAGAGACTCGAACTCTCACAGGTTACCCCACTGGAACCTAAATCCAGCGCGTCTACCAATTCCGCCACTCTCGCAAACCCAAATCCCCCATACTCTCATCGAAAGAATAGTTGAGAAATGTTATTGAACACCAATTAGGATGATTTCACAAGTCTTGACAAAATAAGTGCTGTGCAAGTCACTCAAAATACGTTAGAATGTTCAATATAGCAACATTTTAAGGAGCTTTGCATAAATGTCGCCCATAAAACTGGTAATCAAAATCACCGCGTCAGCTATTTTAATGCTCAGTAGTATTACAGTAACTGCCGCACAATCCATTCAAGCCTTTGTCACCCAAAACGGTGAGCTTGGTTATATTGAGATAAATATCGACGGTACACGCTTTAGCGTAAATGCCATGGGCAGAATTAATAGCATTGATCCGATGCCAACCGCTCTAAGCAATGACACTCATCAACGCGTCAATGGCATCAGTGTTATTTACGATAAGTGTCCACTCAGCACCAGCTCAAACCCTTATCAATCCTCTAAGGCCCAACATCTAAACCAAGCAATGCGCGCGTTCGCTGCATCAAGCAGCTGTCCTAATCAAAATGGCAGATTGGGTAAGGTGCTGCAAATTGGCAACTATCGCTTTAGTTATTACGAACTCAATAGTTTTAATAGCTACTCAAGAAACAGCCCTGAATCGGGTAGTTTTGATAAAATTCAAACCGTGGGGCCCTACCGTTTTACTTACTACCCCCTTAATACACCTGGCAACAAAGGGGGTAAAGTTGACAAAATTATTGAGAATCCACAATGACCGAAACAATTAACGTCGACTTAGTGCTTTCAGGTCGTTGGCTATTACCAATCGCACCACAAAATATTGTGCTCGAACACCATGGGATTGCCGTTAATCAGGGAAAAATTATTGCGATTGATGAAACATCACAACTGCTGCAACGCTTCACCGCTACTGAACAGGTGACACTCGACAATCACGCCTTAATGCCAGGCCTTGTTAATGCACATACCCACACTCCAATGTCGCTTTTTCGTGGCTTGGCTGATGACCTCGAGCTTATGGACGGGCTTAATGGCCATATTTTGCCAGCAGAAAAAGCACTGATTAATGCAAGCTCTGTTGCTGTTGGCA
>CAZSHR010000008.1:24750-30027 GCA_964606725.1 uncultured Coxiella sp. | reverse complement strand
TTTTTGGGATCAATAAATTTGAGTCGGTCAGTGTAGGTCATGTATCATTTCCTAGAAGTTATTAATGCCAGGTATTATAAGGCAATTGTGATTATACTACTACTGCGTAAAACAGCGGTGAGTCAAGTGGGTGTACTACCGACACCTGGCTCGTATACTGCCCCCGTTCCGCAATTATGGCGTTAAATTTTTTATTTTGACTTTTTTAGACACAAGAAGACCTGGGCTACTCGCAAGAGCCTGATCGAATTTCATCCCTGCTGACGCGCCTGCTCAAGGCAGGCTTGTCGACTTGTCGTGACCGCGACCTCCTGTCGCGCTTTCACGCCAAGTGATTATTTATCTAAAATTTCCTGACCAATAATCTCTTTGACACGCGCATTGGCTATGACGAGAATTTTTCTCGCTAACGTGATTAAAGCGACTTTCTTCGGTTTTCCCTTGCCGATTAATTCCTCATAAAAAGCTTTTAACGGTGAGTGAGAATTTCTGGCTGCCATTGCCGCCATGAACAATAATTGCTTGACATCCGCTCTTCCGTGTTCCGTCAAACGATAACCCGAGCGCTTACCGCTGTCGTCGGCGCGTGGTGCTAAACGCACCAGTGCTGCAATTTTTCGACGGTTCATATGACCCAGCTCCAGTAAAAGCACTGGCAAATCCTTCGAGATTTTTTCACCGATGCCAGAAATGCTTTTCAGGGCTTCTCGTTTTGCTTTTAATGTTTGTTTGATGCCATGTCGAGCGAGTAAAGCGCGGTGGCTGCGGGAAGCGTATTGACTGCCTCTATCCGTAACACGCTGTCAATACATCCTTGTACACTTGATTGCTGCTCTTGCGCCGTAAGGTTGCTTCAAACATTGCAAGCAATCGCAGCTTTTGGCAAAAAGATCGGAACCCTTTTAAAAATTCTTTCATCGACCTCACGCTGACTATATAACAACCAAATGCAACAACTTTCAGATTACCACTGTAAAAATTTGTTAGTAATGCATTTAATATGGAGGGAAAAAATTCCGTAGTTAATGGAAAATATATCTCTGCGCAAATGTGGACTCGCTATTAAATCATTACTTTAGAGGTTTTCGGTGAGCTTTTTAGGGTTGATGCCGACGATGGTATCTGATTTTTTTGTGAAAATCGTTGGTTTTCCAAAAGTTAAACACTATGTTAGAACCTGTCCTTAGCATTTAGAAGTTAAAATGGTTTTATTGCCAATTTCTACTAACTTTTTGTTAGAAAGCATTTTGACCTCGTCGATAAAGTTCTTATCTCGCATTAATATCTCGCCTTCCTCTTCATTGCACAACGGAATGACTAAGCATACAGTATCATCTGGCTCACTAACTAATCTGGGATTTTTAATTCTTTTCACCTCTTGGGGGGAAAGTGGCCGTTTTGTTTTTGAGAAAAAATCAGTTTTAGGTATGATTTTTTTTTCTTGTAATTGGTTACTCTTTAAGTAGACATTTGAAGTATCAAGCAATTCTTTTTGAACATCGTCAAAATTCGCTTCTGAAAAACTAATAGATGATAATTCTGTGCCAAAAAATTCCTCTATTTCTCCCTCTTGGAGACTTGCGCTAGTCTTTTTTAATGTTTCCTGATACAGTTTTTCAACATTGTCGTAGACAAGTACATTCACCTCACACTGAATCATATCAATCAATTGGGTTTTCAAAAAACTGGGTACCTTGTAGGAAAGGTTCACACCTTCTGCTTGTTTGACAATAATGTGTAATATTTCACGATTATTAAAAAATGGGCTACCATATCCTATCCTGACATCGTTTGAGAAACCAAACTGTTCCACTTTTTCAACAATGTCTGCTTTTTTAGAGAGAATCTTAGGTAATGCTACCGTCATTGTAAGGTACCTCACATCTGGCTTTCTATGGGCTACTGTTGTTAGAAACGTTGCGGCTTTTTGCTTCTTCTTCATCGCTGCTAATGTCGTAATCAACCAGCGAATAAAAGCTAGTATAGCTTGTTTGTGCATTTGTTGCAACTGCAACAGCTTTCTGTTTTTTTTGCTCGTCGCAAGGTGATTTTGTGCCTATGTCACTGCGCTTTTCTCCAACTTTAGGCGCATCACTCGTTGATTTTTTCTTCATTGAATAAGTAGCTCCGAATTACTATTGCGGCAAAAAGTAAATGCTTCTCCTAATTTAATTAATCCCATTATAAACTTTTCTTGTTCGTAGAGTCCCATGTTAGAGAAATTCACTTTTTTACTCAATAAACTATCTGTCTTATATTTCTCAATAGTGTTTTTGCATTCTTGAATAAGAATGAAAGCACTAACTGACACAAATTTTTTTCTACATCTGTCGTATCTGGTTGAATCATGGAAAGTAAGCACTACATGTTATATAATTCTATTTATAATAACATGATAAGATTTAAAAGTAAAAATCAAATCTCGGTGACTGTAGATTTTACATTAATTTTCAGTAATTTCTTAAGTTGATTGCCGTTATCGCTGTTAAAAAAAGACAGAAAGTTGTTTTTCTTTTCTTTCTGAAAATTTACTTAATCTAGCAGGTGTCATATATTAAAATGAGCAATGTTGAAAATAAAAAAATGCCATACATAAGTTACGGTAGTAGCTTGTTACTAGGCAAGAAAAACCGATTATCAGTATAGTGATGCCAGTAACTTTAAAAAATGTCCATTTTTTCTTTAGCACTTTTAGCAGAGCGGATTTTCTTTAATGCATCAGGCATGGCAAGCATGCGATCTGCGCCTTGGTGAATCGTTTGAAAAGCGGTTAATTTTCCGCTTGGCTGGGTTTGTTGTCGGTGGCGTGATATTGGCAGGGTCAACGGTTGGTATAAGGACTGTCCTGCTAGGAATCGTAGCACCATCTCTGTATAGTGCTTGGCAAAGCGTTCTCGCCCCTCTGTGTCACTTGCTTGATGACAGAGCCAATACACATTTCATTGTAATTAAAAAAAATCATCAAATAGATATTGGCGCGAGTGGTGTTAGGAATATTTGGTTAGGACAAAAAATGCAAACAATGGCTCTTAGAATACAAAAAGCAGCATTGCTAAAAAAATGACGGTAAGATTTTTTTCGCAAACATCAATAATTTATGTATAGATGCTACAAAGTTGCTAGGCAATTAATACGTCAGTTTGCCTTGGTAATGACACTCGTCCATATAATTTCTTCACAGTATATTGCACTTAACTCTATTGTCCTGGTGGGTGTTACCATTATCGTGAGACCGCGATGAAAAAAAGTTTGAATGCCCGCTGAAAAAAGAAGGCTTGCTCAAGGGTTCGTATTTATCTAAAATTCCTTCCAAATGTAAATACTCTCTCCTATAATTTCTATACATAATAGGTTTGGTTTTTTCTGTTATATCATAAACGGTTTCAAGTATTTTAAACAAATTTTTGATAAAATTCCGCATTGACTTAAAATCAAATACATTCTGAATTGTTCCAGTTAAATAGTAGGACAATATTCCTTGAATTTCATCAGGAAGAGCCGTTGTGAACTCACCCTCCAAGACTAAGGGAATTAAAAAATCCTTTCTTTGCGCAGCTTGAGATTTTATGAGAGTAAATTCATGATGCACATTCGTTTTAGGGTCTATTGCTCTGCTCTTATATCTTGGTGTCCCTATTACAAGAGCGAAATCGCTATTACTTATTTTTTCCATCAATTCTCTCTTGATGTTGTAGTTTCGTAAATCGCTCACATCAAGAAATACATTATCAGTTCCACTGCTAAAGTATCCAAAAAAACGCTCAACCAGTCTAAGAGTAGACTGTAACAAATCCTTTTCTTGAGGTTCTACAGGCCAAGCATAACTTATAAACAACTTCGGATGTCTTTGTTCAGAAAAGCTCACCTTAAGTCTATCAAGAAGAGCGGTCACTTCCAGATAGAAATCTTCCGCCCAATCAGCTTCTGAATCCGATCTCAAACTCCAAAATCTCCTAGATTGCTCGACCAGAAAAGACTGAGCATCCGTATGGCGCGTATCAGGATTTTCAGAGATTATTGCACGATCAAGTGTTTGTAAAAGTCCGTCAATAAGACTAGGGTGATGAATTCTTCGGATTGATTCAATGTCTCTTTTAGCCATTCTGATATATTGTCTTCTATTATCATCAGATAACGACTGGGATGATAAAATCCTATTAATCAAAACAATCCTTAGATATGGGATACGCGGACATCTTTGATATTCTAAATTAAGCTTGTTAAGATCAGCGTGAGCACCATTGAGATTTCCTGCTCTAAATTTTTGAAATACTTTTTTCAGTTCCGTAACAGGTGCAAAATTGCTCTGCGTATCTGTATTTCCAATAATTGGTGGTATACACCTGTAGCTTACTATATTGCACATTTCTTCCTTGTAATTTCTTGTCTGGTGATGTCTGGAAGAATCATATGTGGAAAACATTAGAGGTCAGTGCCGTAATATAGTGTTGAAAAAAAATTGTAAGCTTCTTTTTTGATATGTAAACGCGAAAATTTAAATGAGAGAGAATTATGTCTATTAAGTATTTATCCAGTATACTTGAAAGTAAGAAAAGAGTCATTGAGTTAAGCATTCATCTTGGATTTAAACAGCTTAGGCTATTTTTGAGAATATTTTTCCTGAAAAGCCTGAGGCATTAAACTTGGTTGTTAACTTAGATGATAAACAACAAAGTGACCCTAACCTCGCTAATCTGTCGGAAGCGCAGCTTATTATGGAATTTGAGATTCATGTTGTTGTTTTGGTCAGTTCTAAGGTTGTTGATCCTGTGTATAAAGACAAGATTGCATCTGGAGCCATTGCTCTAACTCAGTCCCTAGGGGCAATTAAAAGACATGTGTCGAATATTCATTGGCAGAATAAAAATGACGTCGAATTAAAACCTTTTAAAGAGTCGTTCGTTACTTTGAAACGGCGATTAAATTTGGGAGACAAAATTATCTCTGGAAATAAGCAACCAAGTTTAGAGCAAGCATCATTATTAGATGACAATTTGCCTGATACGCTATGTTAATCCATCCTTGACCCAGATGAATTTACAACTACGTCAATTAGGAAACCAAACTCTCCGTAAATTTAGTCGTTTAATTACTTAATGAAACATGATTAAGTCCTTTTTCTTGTGCGGCTAAATTACAAGCTGAATGCACGTTTGCGTTAGCAGAAAAAATGCCATATTGGTTTGGTTTTTGAGTTGTATTCAAAGACGAATGCATTGGTGAATCGATCATCATATTTTGTGATGCTTCTTTAAGCCATAATACGCCACCATTCAT
>CAZSHR010000008.1:0-24740 GCA_964606725.1 uncultured Coxiella sp. | reverse complement strand
AGCGTCTTGAAGCCTTTGACAAGGGTTATCGGGCAGGTTGGGACGACGCCATCATTATCAATATTTTCAAATTGACCCATTCCTTCAAATATAGCGTTTTCAGAAAGTTGAATTTGGCTCATGCTGCTTGGTAAAACAGTAGTCTCTTCGTTAAGAAAATTTTTGGTTGAATCGACAATTGTCATCGCTTTAAAAGTGCCTTCATGGTGCATCATCGATTGATTAGTGATAATGATACGGTTATTTTTAAAATCTCCTTTACTTGCCAAAATTGATGACCCAGTTATTTCAATATGACCAATACTAATTGACCCTTGAATTTCGACATGAGAATCCGATGAAATAACGAGTTTTGTAGTGCTTATGTTGCCGCGAATTAAAAGCCTAGATTCGCCACAGACTTCAATTTCATCGATGTTGACTGAACCGTCAGCGACAAGATCAGATTGATTTGAAATGAATAGCTTTTCACTACTCAGCTCACCGTTAATTAATAGCCTAGATTCTCTGAAAATTTTAACGGTTTTCGCAATTTTTAAAGAAGAATCAATATTGGCAAAAGAGCCATCTAAAACTAAGAAATTGCCGCTACTTACTAGGTCGTCATTAATGGAAAGTGTGGATTCTTCAGAGACTTCAACGTTCCCAATCTGATTAATCGGCAGTGCATTTTCATTAGCAGAATTTGTTGGAAATTTAAGCGCATCAGGTACTGCGTAATCAGACATTTTGTAAATACTGGCGACATCACCAACATATAACTGACAACGAAACTCTATGTTTTCTTGATTGGATACAAAGAGATGAAGAATATGACGTCTTGGATTCAACTTTGTTCTAAATTTTTTGGCTACACCAGAATTTTGAAGCAATGAAGAAGAAAGCAAAGGTTCAGCGGAATTATCAGATTGGTTAACGTAGTTTGTATTCCTTTTTCTTAGCTTATTATATTTTTTAGATGATTCATCGAGTAATTTTGTATTCCTTTTTTTAATGTCAGAGAAATACAAATGCTTAGACCAATAGAATTGGCTCAGTTGATTTGCTCTTTCCTTTAAACAGTCAGCAGACAATTTTGAGCCATATTTGTCATATTCGCTTGATAAAAATTCTCGATAACTGGCGGAACGATAAGTCTTGATCGCATTAAAGCAAATGCGCGTTATCCGCTTTAAGTTATCTAGTTTGTCTTTTGATTGTCCCGTTTCTTGAATTTTCTTAATGCATGTTTGAGCAAATAGCATCACTTGGGTTAGGAATCCATCAATCTCCTTGGTATCAATATGATAACCCAGCCTTAAATTTGATTTTAAAACAGAGATTTGTATCGCAATATTTTCTAAAAGAATAAAATGGCTGTAGGAAATATCATCAATATTAATGAATTCATACCCTGAAATAATCATAGTTAGAAATGAATCCATGTATAAATCAAGCCGCTTCTTAATTTGATCTGGTATGTAATGGGCTTTCGCTCGTAACCATAGTATGCGATCATACTTCATGGAAGTTTCTTCTTCTTGCATCCATCGAGATACCAGCATCGCTACCTCTTGCGTAAGTGGGCGACCATAGGATTTGCTGTTTAATGCATTTATACTATGGTTAAAAAGCTTTGTTTCTTCACTGCCAAAGAGATTATAGACTTCCTTAGGCAGCCCCGAGTCCTGACTCCAAAAAGTCATTTGTGATGTCTGATAGCTATTCGGGGAAGGAGGTACTGCCAGCCCATGCTTTATAATTGTCTGTTCGGCTTTCTTCCTAATTTCCGTGTCAGTGATTTCATCCAGAAAAATTTTATCGCCTAATTTACTATCAATTAACAATTGAGCGCCATTGAATTTCAAAATTTTATCTAACATTGATAAAAAAAGATCACCTTGTTTCTTTTTTTCTAATAGATTTCGCACGAAATTATGCAAAACAAACAGACTACTTCCTTTATGCGCTTTCTCAATATTATCAATTAGCAATGGATTTTTTTCGCTAAGATACTCTAAGCCTTCTAACCAGACACCACTACAGAGTATATCCAGAACTGTATTAGAGAACCCGTCTCTAATTGAATAATCGATTCTACCAGACTCAATCAAACAAGTAAAAGCATTAATTCTCTTCTGCCTGATTGCCATAAAAATAGGAATATCATACAGCGCAGTCTCGTTTTTAAATAAGCGACTATTTAAATTCAAATCAGATTCTTCATTATTTTTTAGCCAATCGATTATTTTTTCTTTGTCGTCCTTCTTAATAAACTGATACAATTGATTTATCTGTAAGGATACTTCAGTCATTGATTTTTTTTCTGGATTTTCTATTTCGTGGATAGTTTTCTTCATAGTAACTTCAACTTCACTTAATATTAATGAGAGAAAACTGTGACTGATATTGATCCTTTATCAGAGAGCACTTCATTTTCACTAAATCGCTTATTTACTAATAGTATTTATTGATTGATAAGCAAGTTTCTCAATATGGTTAAGTATTTAGTTATAGACAGTGCGCGACTTAATGTGGCTATTTTAGTTTTGATGGTATTGCTCCCATACTCTTCGCCAACCTCTTTGATGATTTGCGACTCAAGCAAAGGGTTGACTAAGGACGGAGAAACTACCATGTAATCAGACTAGTTCTTGACTGATAAGGGTTGTGTTTGTTCACTAAAAATAGCACGCTTTTTTTTCTGGAAAAGCAACTCTGCTTCTTGCCAAGCATCTTTATCTTCGCCTAGCATCTCTAATGCTTTGATGAGCTTATCAGTGGCTGTTTTCATTTTTAGATGGTGTGGTGATTGATTAAAAAATATTGGCAGTGCTGATTGGTTTACTATGGCTTTATCTTCGCACAATGGCAACAAATTTTCATTAAAAAAATCCTCAAGCTCATTGTTATTAGCATTTAAAAAATCCACTATGCTATCTTCTGTAAGATCGGATGTATCTACTGCCGAAGAACCTTCCTTCCAAATTTTTACATCACAACCCAAAATGGTAGCTATACTAGTTTCAACATTGACATCATCATATGCTTTACGCTTGCGATTTTCATTAGGGATATATTTAACAATAAAATGCAGTGTGCTATACTCTTCGTCTTTTGGTAAGCAGATACGAAAGTTCGTATACTTTGAGTTATCAATGATGTTTTTTATTTCTCCTCTATGATTGAGCAAATTTCTTAGAACTGTTTTATTAAACATGATAGTACCTCGAAAGCGAAAACAAACAGATTGTAGCATCAAAGGTTAATGAACTGCAATAAGTATTACTTTTTAATTGTTATTTTTTTGCTTAAATCATAGTCATTTTCTGGCTCCGGCCTTCCCCTTTTATTAAATAGTCGTGACTTATCATCTTTCTCAACTGATGAATCGATAGGTTGTTCTTGTTGAGATTCATCCTTGGATGTTTGGTTTGCTATTTTAAATTCTCCATGATAAGGAATTAATTTTAACTCTAACATAGTTTTGAAATCGTCTCGTAATTCTAGATAAACTATTTCGTCAAATTTATGCAGTACGCTATCCCTAATTTGCTTAAATTTAAAATTAGGTTTTTGATCAATGTCTTCAAACAAAGCATTTATTACAATGATGTAAAAGCTTACATTAGAAAAATTAATAGCTACTTCGCCAGACAGACCAAATTGACAGTTATTTAGATGATTTTCATCATAAGAAAAAAGTTTTTCCGTAAAATATTTCACTTGATCGGAATATTTCCGTAAATAACCTTCCACTTCACTTTTTGTCGAAACAGCAGAAAAATTTTTATTAGAATTTGTGTTGATTTTTCTTAAATTGCTATAAGTCGCGTTACAAAAATCCTCTATATCATTAGCAGTAACTTTATTTTTAAATAAAGATGACAATTCAGATAAAACTTTTTTTAAATCTTTGATTTTTTGAGAAAATCCTTCACTTTCTTTAAGATTTTCTAAGGATTTTTCATCAAAAGATTTTTTAAATTCGCCATAAAACTCATTTGATAGTTTTATACTATCATTCCATAACTTAAGAAAAGAAGAGAAAAATTCAGTATTAATTTCTTTAATGGAATCACATATTTTTTTGATTTCCCTTAAAAAATTTGATATTTTGCCACTTCTATTGTTTTCCAATTCAATTAATTGAGTTATTTTGCTTGTTAATATTTCTATCGCCACATATGCTAAAGCAAAATAGCTCGACATCCTAAAAGCAATGATAGAAGATTTATCTTCTAATAAAGTTTTTAAAGCTTGTTCATCATTCATGAATTTGCAAATTGTGATGCCTGAATGAGCAATAAAATCATCTCGTATTTGCTGCAATAATTCGCGTGCATTTTTTGGAATTAAGGCACAGGCAGAATCAGAAAGTTTTGTTCTTACGCCTCTCGAAACGATTTCCGCAGCTATGAGTAAGTGATACAAGAAAAAGATTTTTTTATCTTCTGAAAATGAGCTGCATACCAAATCCATACTTTTAGTAAGATTTTTTAAGTGCCGTAAGTCTTTAAGATGGTATCCCATAAATAGGCTTTTTTAGATATTAACAATGGAGACAGTGTAACATAGTTAATAAATAAAGAAAATTTTTATGTATGCTTATAATATACTGCATAAAAGATTTTTTACGTAAAAAAAGAATTATATCAAGCAAGATTTTATGTTGAATGCTCGATATTTTTTTCAATTCATTTATTTGAAAGCAAGCTATATTAATTTATCTAGGAGTGAAAGAGCACGAAGCAAGTTAAATGCTATAGAACGTTACCTGGCTTACCCACATCGAATTTTCACGTTGATTGTCAGTTGTGTACAACACAAAATGATTAAAAAACAGAGAGATAAACAGCAAAAGCAAGGCAAAAAACGGACTACTACTTGAATGAGTTTCTAGCATTATCAGCCAATAAATGGGCAAAGCAATAGGCAGATGGCTTCATGTACTATTACCTAGCCAGTTAAAAATAAGCTTATAAATTTTGACTAGTATTAGTCCAATAAGAAAACGCTGCTGTGTTGAAGACATCAAATTTTCGGAACTGTCTGATGTGGGGGGGGAATTACTTAGATTTTATGCACCAGCAACTGCGAACCATTTCCGCAGGGATGGGCATTACCTACGAGCAGTTAAGCGGTGATCTGACCGAGGTGAATTATTCCTCGATTCAGGCTGGATTAATTGAGTTTAGACGGTGTTGCGCCATGCTACAACACCACGTGATGGTGTTTCAGTTTTGCCGTCCGGTCTGGCAACGTTGGTTGGCGTTGGCATTTGCCAGTAATGCGCTTCACTTGCCGCGTAATGCCAGGAATTATCAAGCGATCAAGTGGATTCTGCAAAGATTTGATGGGGTCGATCCGTTAAAAGATCAACAAGCGCAGAAATGGAAGTATTCTTTCGCCGTTTCGGTTGGTTTCCTCTCCTAGCCAAGCAACTATGATTCAGGTGTAATAGTTCACGGTTTCTTACAGTTGTGCCACTTGATGAATAACTTTAAGGTCGAGGTTATTGGCTAACACCGCTTTTTCCTGAGTACGGGGGAGTTGGTACGGATTCATAATCTGCACTTCTAGGATGGGATTTTCTGGCGCCAGTACTTCATTGAGAAATTCGAGTAGCACATCGCGATGGTTCTCATCGCCAAAAATCTTTTTAAAGGCGACATCGTTTTTGGGATCAATAAATTTGAGTCGGTCAGTGTAGGTCATGTATCATTTCCTAGGGGTTGTTAATGCCAGATATTATACGGCAGGTGTGACTATGCTACTACTGCCTAAAACAGCGGCGAGTCAAGTGAGTGTACTACTGACACCTGGCTTGCACACTGTTCCTGCTTTGCTTGGAATGCCCTTCTATTGTGCTTTAGAAAAATTAATGAAAGAGCTTTCAGACTTACTGAAAATATTTTATACAGCCATGACTACAGATTGTTTTTATGCTAAATTTGAGTCAGGCATAACAAGGAGTTAGGTGGCTATTTTGGCTGATCGCAAAATCATTTTTAGGGAAAAAGCGTTAAAGCATGCCTCTACAACCAATCAGCTTGATCAGTTGGTGAGTATTGTTCCAGCACGATCTTGGGTTATCCTGTTAGTGCTATTGGCTTTGATGATAGCCTTGGTAGTATGGGGATTTCTAGGTCGTATTCCGTTTCGTGTTTCAGGTGAAGGACTGTTGTTGGCAAAAAATGGTTCAGTCTATGCTGCTGTTGCTGTTGCCGAACCTGGACGCATTAAAGAAATCCTAGTTAAACCATCCATGTTTGTTAAAAAAGGACAGCTTTTGGCTGTGTTGCAGGAAAGTGAATTAGAAAATCAAGTTCACACCAGTCAAGTTCATCTCCAGGAGCTTGAAAAGCGACATCAGGATTTAAGCGAGCTATTTGAAAGTCAAATTGCGCAACGTACCGCAAATATAAAAGCAAAAAATGCATCGCTTGAAAAAGGTCTTGCTGCTGAGGTAAAAAGCTTGCAGGAGCTAAAAGAACTATTTAAAATGGTTGAGCAGGCATATAAAAGACAACTAGAGCCTAAGCGTTTTTTAACCGATACGGCAAGTAATTACTATGCGCAACAAGCCAAAGTTGAATCTATGCGTCAGACCATTGTTGAAAATAATATAAGCTTGTCGCATTTTATTGACCAAAAGCAAGAACAATTACGAGATTTAGATTTTAGAATTCGCGATAAACGTCATGAACTTAATCAGCTTGTAAACCGATTAACCCTATCGGAACGTGTCATTAGTCCTGTTGCTGGTGTAATTACAGCCATTTCAAAAAACATTGGTGATTTGGTTAAAAAAGGCGAAGCAGTTGCTCGTATCGCGAATGTTGGCATTGGTTTAGACGCCATTATTTTCTTATCTTCCAAAGATGGCAAGAAAGTTAAACCAGGTATGTCAGCACTTGTCTCTCCAGCTAATGTTAAAAAAGAAGAGTACGGGAGTATGCGAGCAATGGTTTCCACGGTATCCGATTATCCGGTGACACAAGAAGCGATGATGGCCATTCTTCATAATAAAAAGCTAGTAGATGAATTGTCAAAAAATTCGGCGCCTATTGCCGTTCGTGTACAGTTACAAGATGATAAAGAAACAGTCAGTGGTTTTTCTTGGTCTTCTTCTCAGGGACCTGATGAAAAAATTACTCCAGGAACCGCTGTTGTGGCGAGAATTACGGTGAATGAGAAACCACCATTGCGTGTAGTCATTCCATTATTAAAGAGTTTTTGGAGCACTGAGAAATGATGAATTTCTGGCAGCAACGATGGAGAACGCCGGCTATTTTACAAATGGAAGCTGCAGAATGTGGTGCAGCAGCACTAGGAATTATTCTTGCTCATTATCATTGTTATCAACCCTTAGAAAAGTTACGTGTTGAATGTGGGGTTTCTCGTGATGGTAGTAAGGCGGTCAATATTATTAAAGCTGCTCGCCGCTATGGTATGGAGGCCTATGGTGTTCAAATAGAGGAGATTGGTTCCTTAACAAGTATTCAATGGCCATGTATTCTGCATTGGCAGTTAAATCATTTCGTAGTTTTGGAGCGAATAGTCGGTGAAAAAATATTTATCAATGATCCTGCACAAGGGCGTCGAACAATTACTAGAAAAGAACTGGATTATGCTTTTAGTGGTATTGCTCTAATTTTAAAGAAAACTGACCAATTTCAACAAGGTCAGCTTCCACCTAGTGTGCTATCGGGTCTAAAGAGGCGTTTGCAAGGTTGTTGGGGTGCACTGGCTTTTGTTGCTATTGTCAGTTTAGCATTAATTTTGCCAGGAATTTTAATTCCAGGATTTATTAAAATATTTATTGATGATATTTTGATTCATCAGCGTGATCATTGGTTGCCAATGCTTTCTTCCTTTATGATAGTAGTTTTATTTTTTCAAGCTGCTTTTGTATTGCTGCAGAAAAAATATTTGCTGCGATGGCAAACACATTTATCACTGAAGACCAGTGCTAACTTTTTTTGGCACGTGCTACAATTGCCCTATAATTTTTTCCAGCAAAGGTTTTCAGGCGATATTAACGAGCGTGTTTCTGCTAATAGCCGCATTAGTCAGCTTGTGTCCGGTGAATTTACGGCCAGTCTGATTGGCATGATTTCCATGCTATTTTATGCCATCGTGATGTTTTTTATTGATTGGCAATTAACCTTGGTTGGTATTATCGTGGTTGTCATTAATTTTTACTTATTACTAGTAATATCCCATAAAATAGCCAACGTTAGTCGATCTTTTTTGCAGACTCGCGGTAATATGCAAGGATTAGAGATGAATAGCTTGCAGAATATTGAAACTTTGAAAGCCACTGCTTCTGAATCACAATTTTTTCAGCAATGGGCCGGTTATCATGCTAAAGTACTTAATGCTCAGCAAGCCATAATGGTTTATAATCAGGCTTTGTTGATTGTGCCTGGATTGTTGTTTGGGTTGTTAACCGTTGCTATTCTAGGATTTGGTAGCTGGAAAATCATTCAAGGACAGTTGACAGTAGGGACTTTAGTCGCCTTTCAAACATTGATGACCAATTTCAGCGCACCAACCAGCACCTTGTTGGGTTTGGGTAATCAAATTCAACAAGCGCGTGGTGATATGGCACGCTTGGATGATGTGTTAGAGAATCCACGCGATTTGTGTATTGAACAAGCGCTTGATTTGCCCTATAACAACATCGCCTTAACGGGAGCCTTGGAGTTACGTAATGTCAGCTTTGGCTACTCTCCTTTGGAAAAACCGCTGCTTGAACATTTGAATTTGCGTGTTTCTCCAGGGCAACATATTGCCTTGGTGGGTCGTACTGGCAGCGGTAAGTCATCGCTTATTAAACTGTTGACAGGCTTATATCAGCCTTGGCATGGCAGTGTCTTATTTGATGGTCAGTCGATTGGTGATTTATCGCGTCAGTCTTTTTCTCGTGATGTGGCTTTGGTAGACCAGGATATTTTTTTATTTTCAGGCACTATTGCGGACAATTTGACTTTATGGGGCTTGCAAGCTAGTGAAGATGAATTACTTCAGTCATTGCGCCAAGCATGTTTGTACGATGAGATCATTTCTCGGGGTGGTTTATATGCACAAGTAGAGGAAGGCGGGTCGAATTTTAGTGGCGGTCAATGTCAGCGTTTAGAGATTGCCAGGGCTTTAGTAAAGCATCCCAAGGTGTTGTTATTGGATGAAGCAACTTCTGCTTTAGATCCGGTGCTTGAAGAGAAAATTTACCAGAACTTAAAGCAGCTTGGTATTACCTTGATTATTATTGCACATCGATTAAGCGCGATTCGTGATTGTGATCAAATTATTGTTTTTGACGACGGAAAAATAATTGAGCAAGGAAACCATGAAACCTTGATTAAGGCTAATTCAGCATATGCTAAGCTTGTTCGTTTAGATTAATTCAGGGGTTTCGCACTTCTGAGCCAGGGTGGGCTAAGCCGAGAGAGCGTTACGCTCGCGCAGCCTGAGCCGACTTGAAACAAGATGTCGAGTGTCGGCGACCGTTACAACGCAAGCAGGCGCAAGGTGAGCGCAGCGGGCGAATTCGGCTTAGCCCACTCTGGCTCAGAAATGCGAAACTCCTTTGATTAAAGGGATTTTATCAAATGTCACAGCCTCCATTGCCTTTGCCAGATACCGCATTATCACATCTATCTGCCGTCATCTGTGAAAAAAAAGAATCACCAGATTATATAGATGTGAATAAATCGAGTTTGGTTCGTGCTTGTCAGCGGATTTTTTCTGCCATGAAAATGACAGTGATATTAAATAGTGATGAAAAACTGTCGCTTTCTGGTATTGCAAAAATTGCTAATTGTCAATATCGTAAAGTCACTTTGTCTGGTCAATGGTGGAATCAGGATAATGGCGCTCTTTTGGGATTTCATCATCAGACAGGTCAGCCTTGTGCCTTATTGCCCAGGAAATCTGGAGGTTACGAACTATTTGACCCCATTACTGCTAAGACAGTTATATTGACTAAAAAGGTTGCCACACTGTTAGCGAGACAAGCTGTTTTATTTTATCGTCCTTTTAAAAAAGAGCCGATTAAGCTACGCTATTTGATAGGCTTTGCCTTAAAGCCACAAATAAGAGATATTGTTAGAGTGCTGTCATCACAATTATTGCTAGGCATTTTTGCACTTTTCATCCCTATTGCGACTGGATATTTATTTGAAACTGTAGTTCCTAATTCGGATATAGACTTATTAAGTCAGTTTATTATAGGCTTAACGGTTTCTGTTTTCTCTATGATGGCTTTTAATATTATTCAAATGATTTCTTTGATCAGGATAAAATTTAAAATGACGTTATCGGTTCAGTCTGCCGTATGGAATCGCTTGTTGAATCTTCCAGTTAATTTCTTTCGAAAATTTTATGCAGGTGACTTAGCTGATCGCGCCGGCGGAATTGATGCAATACAGGAGCGAATGACAGGCGTCGTATTACAAGGATTGTTGACCGGAGTTTTTTCCCTGCTTACGCTAGCGTTAATGCTCTATTACAGTCGTTGGTTGACTTTAATTGCTATTGGCTTATTGTCAGTGACAGCATTTGTTATTGTAATCTTCAACATTATTCAGTTGGGCTATCAGCGCAGGCACTACGCAGTTAATGGTAAATTGCAGGGATTTATGCTGCAATTATTAACTGCAATCAGTAAACTACGTGTTGCCAACAAAGAAGCCAATGCCTATGAACAATGGGCGATTCAGTTTTCAAAGAAAACACGTATTTTATTTAAATCAGGAACGTTGCACTATTATTTGGATATTTTTCAGGTATTTTTTACTATTATTAACCTAATTGTTTTGTTTCACGTGGTTGTTGCCGAGGGAGAAAAACTATCCTTTGGTCAATTCATCGCATTTAATGCCGCTTATGGTCAATTCATTGCCTCATTTTTTGCTTTAACAGGAATTTTGACCCAAATACTGGGAATTATTCCTTTGTATGAACGGGTTAAGCCGATCTTATTGGCAGAACATGAGTCAAACGATTCTTCGAAAATAGCAATATCTATACAAGGTGGGGTAGAAGTTTCTGATCTTTGTTTTTCTTATTCTCAGGCTGATGATGCACCTTTAGTGTTAAAGAATATTTCTATGAAAATTAAACCTCAGCAATTTATTGCGATTGTCGGCTTATCAGGTAGTGGAAAGTCAACTTTATTACGCTTGCTAATGGGTTTTGAAAAACCAATTAGTGGCTGTATTTGCTATGATGGTTATGATTTATCTGATTTAAATGTCGCAAGCTTGCGAGAGAAAATGGGGATAGTATTGCAAAGTCAGCCGCTACTTCCAGGAACCATTTTAGAGAATTTAATTGGAACAGCAGAACTAAGCGAAGAAAAAGCGTGGCAGTTGGCAAGGATTACTGCTATTGATGCAGACATTGCCGCTATGTCCATGAAAATGCACACCATGATGGTGCAGTCAGGCCAGAGTTTATCAATGGGGCAGCGTCAGCGCATTGCTTTGGCGCGAGCATTGGCGCATCAGCCCCGTTTATTATTGCTTGATGAGGCTACTAGTGCTATCGATAATACCACGCAGCAATTAATTTATGACAATCTAGCAAAACTTTCAATGACTAAGGTTATTACCGCGCATCGCTTAAGTACGATTGCCAATGCTGATATGATTTATGTCTTTGAAAAAGGTGAGATTGTTCAACAAGGTAATTATAATGATTTGATTTCTCAGCCTGGCCTCTTTATTCAACTTGTAAAAAGGCAAATGCTTTAATGTGTAATTTGATTATTATTTTTTGTGCTATATTTGCCACTGTAGACAGACGACTTTTAAAGGTTAAACTTTTGAAAGTCACTGCTTGTCTTTGTTAGTAGATCGGAGGATAAGGTAATGAAAACATTAACTGAAAAAGAACTACAAATGTGTGTTGGTGGTGATTCTGGAAATTCAGGAAAACCAACGGTAGACGGTTGCTTTGCTCATAAGAATGGTAAAAAGATTTTATCTGGAGATCAAGTGAATCAAGGTGGTGTGGTTGTAGGGACAATTTTACTGCAAAATGGTACGATTGATCCAGAGCGCTTCCCATGGTCTCCTGTTGAGTGTTAGGCCCATGACCTGCTGTTCCCAGTAGGCCACAAAGCCCCCGTCCTGGGGGCTTTGTTTTTGTAATTCTAAAGCGGTTGATTAATTGAGTTTTTACTCATATATTGATCATTAAAAATACGAAATTAACGTAGAATTTATGTTGAGAAATCGTTAGTATGCTCCTCCTGCGGCATAATCCAAGGAATCAAGATGTTACAAAAATTACACGAAAATATTAAAGGGTGGATAGCGTCCGTCGTTATTGGCCTGTTATGCTTCACGTTTGTGTTATGGGGTGTTCAGTACTATGTAAACAATGATGGTGTACAGGGTAAGGTATTGGCGAAGGTAGGCAATATTCGCATTACCGAAGCACAAGTGGCAAAATTTTCGCGACAATTACAGCGTCAAGTAACGCAGCGTGGTGATGTGCTCAATGAGCAGTTCAGCCAACAGCTCAGACAAGTAGCATTGAGAAATTTGATTGCTCAGGCGGCTTTGTCGTCTGCGGCGCAGCGTTCTGGCTTTGCTGTGACAGAGCAACAGGTCCAAAAAGTGGTTGAATCCACACCCGCATTTCAGCAAGATGGTGATTTTTCTGCGCAAAAATTTCAGCAATTCCTTTACAATGCGCAGCTCAGCCAGTCACAGTTTTTGGAAAAATTTCAAAAAGAGTTATTGATTAGCCAAGCTCAAATGGGAGTGGAGGCAACAAATTTTGTGTTACCCTTTGAGTTAAGTGCTTATTACTATTTGACACATCAACAACGCAGCTTTAGCTACCTTGTTGTGCCAGTTAAGAAATTCAGTAAAAAAGTGACAGTAACACAGGCTGAAATTAAAACCTATTACGATAACAATAAAGAACAGTTTCGTACTCCTGAAAAACTGAGTATTGAATATATTGCTTTATCACCGGATCAACTTGCTAAAACAGTAGCTATTGATACGTCTGCTGCCAAGCAATACTATGAGACACATCAGGACTCCTATCGCGAAAATAAATCACTTAAACCGTTTAATACAGTTAAAAAAGAGATAATAGCCTACTTGCGTCAACAAAAAGTACAGCAAAAAATGGCAGCTATGAGTGATGATTTGACCGACTTAAGCTTTACTAATCCCGATAGCTTGGGCCCTGCAGCAAAAGCATTAGGTGTCAATTTGCACCAGTCAACGTTCTTTGATCGTACTGGAACAAAAACCGGCATAGCTAGCCATGCTGCTGTAGTGATGGCTGCTTTTAGTGACAGTGTGTTGCACCAGGGTAACAACAGTGATCCTATTGTTTTAAAAGATGGTCAAGTGATAGTCTTACGCGTTAAATCCAACCAACCCAGTGAGATACCGGCACTCTCTAGTGTGCAAAAACAAGTGCGTGAGCATTTAATGAAGCAAACTCAGGAAGCCAAAGCATCATTGCTAGCGAGCCAGTTAGAAACTCAGTTAATATCAGGAACTTCTCCCAAGAAAGTAGCACAAAAAAACCATTTACAGTGGGTGACAAAAAATAATGTGCAGCGTGATGATAAGAAAATACCCGAGGCGATTTTATCAGCGGCTTTTGATTTATTGCTGCAAAAACCTAATTCTATTACCACAGTGGCGTTAGCCAATGGTGATACTGCTGTTTTACGTTTGAGAAAAATAACACACTTGCATTTTGATAAAGCCAGTGAAGAAAAACAACAAGAATTTCAAGAAAAAATGCAGCGACTATTAGGTGATATTAGTTATGGCTTATACGTTAATGCTGTTAAGGAAGATACACACATTAGCTTGCGTGCTGCTTGATTAGCAAATTTATAGTGATAGCATGAAATTTATAGAAGCATATTTTCATGATCTAAAGTGTATCACCATTACTTACAAACGATACATCAGTTTGAGAGATAATGAATAAAGAAAAGGAATGTAATCGTTAGCTGGTACTTCATTCGCATCACCATAGCCTGCCATATACTGGAAAACCAGCTCGCACATGAGGTTGTTAGGAAAAACATAGTTAAGTCCCAACCCAAAAGTAGGATTAACCCGCGTGGTGTGAGTGAGCTTATCATCACGTGTGGTAAAATCAATGCCTGCATTCGCAAAACCACGCAAGCCACTGTTACCGATTTGTGTCATAAATTTGCCAACCGCAAACATTGCCCAAGTGCTGGAGTTAAATTCCGTTATTTGGTTTTCTTGTTCCATATAGTAATTCCAAGAAGGGTTTAGTTTGATGAGCGTTGTTGGAAAATGCAAATAACTTGCTTCAATTGCCCAAGAAGCTTTGAACTCATAACCTGCTGTAAAACCCCAGACCAAGCCACTATCATTTTCGGTACTTAGTGGAGCAGAGACTCCCACTGTGTCCTGTGAGCAAAAAGGATCGTTTGCGTGGCACTTCATGACCATCATGCCCCAGTCATTGCTGCCATAACCGATGACTGGCCCAAAATAGATGCGCTGTGATTGCCATTGTTGCGCTAATGCCTTATCAGCTAAAGCACTTAAGTGATGACAGCAAAGCAATAAAAGGCTTGGTGTGATGGCTATCCATCGCTTGTTTTTCATCGACTAGTAGCGACACAGTGCTTTTTGGCGTAATTCGCATCAGTTGTACATTTGCTTAAGCTAACGCCGCTCACCGGATAGGCGCTACAAAGTGCCTTAGCATTGCTGTTTTTCATAAAGCTCTCAATCGTGTCTTTAGCGCATGGGCCTTTACCTGCGGGTATGTGCGTTTTATCTTGGCAATGGCGCATGGATTCATTCCAAAAACATTGGCAAAAATCTGCATCAGTGGTGTAACAGGTCTTAGCAAATATCAGCGCTGTTGTTGACATCAATAAGCTAAACATTAAAAAACGGGTAGCTGTTTGGCGCATTGTTGTTTCCTCAATTGAAAAGGCACCAGATGGTAACAGTTATTCGATTTTGCAGCAATTACTAATTTTTACAAACTCGCTGACACTAAGCTCTTGTGGTCGGCATGTTGGCTTGATACCCAATTTTTCTAGTGTCTCGCTGCCAATGCAAGAGCTGAGACAATTTTTTAAGTTTTTGCGACGTTGCATGAATGCAGTTTTTACCACATGCGCGAATCGCTCAAGATTATCGGCGCTTACTTCTGGTTGTTTAGGTAATAATCGAACCACAGCAGAGTCCACTTGTGGTGCTGGTGAGAAAGCATGACGATCCACATCAAATAACAGCGTATTATCACAGAAATATTGACTCATAACACTTAAGCGATTGTAATCGTGACTACCCACCGTCGCTGTCATGCGCAAAACCACTTCTTTTTGTAGCATAAAATGCATGTCTTTGATTAACGGTAACTGAGAAAATAATTTAAATAATAAAGGTGAGGAAATATTGTAAGGAAGGTTGCCGACAATGCGCAGACTATGGTTTTGCTGCGTTAGTGAGGATAAAGCAAAATCTAGGATATCGTGTTGGTGAATAACGCTATTTTTGTGTTGGTTAAAACGTTGTGTTAAATGAGCGACTAGATCAGAATCGATTTCAATGGCATCTAAGCGCTGGCAAAGAGGAATAAGTAAAGCCGTTAAGACGCCTTCACCTGGGCCGATTTCAATAAGATGATCCTGGGTTTGTGGTCGAATAGCGCTTAAAATTTGCTGTAGCACTGGTAGGGAATGCAGAAAGTGCTGACCAAACCGTTTTTTAGCCAGGCGTTTCATGATTTCGTATCAGCTAATTGTATGGCTAATCGTGTTGCATTGACCAAGCTTTTTTCCTCGGCTGTGCCACTGCCAGCAATGTCAAATGCTGTGCCATGATCCACAGAAGTACGGATAATTGGCAGGCCCAAAGTGATGTTAACAATGTCGCCAAAACCCAGAGTTTTTATGACAGGAAGTAATTGATCGTGATAAAGGCTAACGATGACATCGACTTGATGCTTTTCAGCGGCTTTAAAAGCGGTATCCGCGGCTATTGGTCCGATAACTGACATTCCTTGCTGTTGTAATTTTCTGATAACTGGCTCGATAATCTCACTTTCTTCATTGCCAACGCAGCCTTGCTCTCCGGCATGAGGATTAAGACCGGTGATGAGTAACCTAGGCTTGGCGATTTTAAAAGTTTGTTTAAATGAGTCATCTAGCAGCTTTAGGGCATTCTCGATATTCTTAGCCGTGATATGTTCTACCACTTCGCTTAATGGGATATGTGTGGTTAATAGGGCAAGATAAGTTTTCCCATAGGCAAATAACATTAATGCTTGTTTGGCTTGGGTTATTTTCTGTAAATAGCCAGTATGTCCTGAGAAATTAACACCACTTTGTTGGATAATGGCTTTATTAACCGGTGCTGTGACCATGGCTGAAAATTCTCCTGATAAGCAGCCTGATGCGGCCATGTTTAGCGCATTGAGCACAAAATTGCTGTTATGCACATCTGCTTTGCCGGCTGTGCAGCGTTTATTAAGTGGCATATCGATTAATGAAATGGCAGCTTTTTTATCGCGATGAGACTCGACAAGCGTGCATGCGATACCCATTTGCTTGCTACGCGTTTCTAATAAATCACGATTAGCAATTAGCACCAAAGGCTGCGTAAAGTGGTGTTGTGTTACCAGTTTAATTAAAATATCTGGCCCAATCCCTGCGGGTTCACCAACAGTTATCGCAATCGGGCCACTCATTAGCTACTGAGGTAAGTTTTAATATAGGCGCTTGTGCGAAGTTCTTGCAACCAATCTTTAAGTGCCTGCTGAAATTTTCTACCATACAATCGTTGTTTTGCTTCGTTATCGCTGACAGGATGAGATTCTTGGCGTGTGCCTAACAGCTTGATGACATGATAGCCATTGCTTGTAACAATAGGGCCAGCGACACTATTATCACGCATATTAACAACGTGGGTAGCAAACGCGTCAGGGATGCTGTCGAGTTCGCGCCAGCCTAATTGTTGCACCTCAACTCCTGGCATTTGAGATACGTCTTTTTTATTTTCTAGGTCTTTCATAAGCTGCTGTGCTTTCTCTTGGTCGGCATCAACGAGCAAATAGTCAACCACATGATAACGTGTTGTTTCATTTTCTTTTTCAAGTTTTGTTTTAAAAGCAGCAACTTCTTGCGTGGTCAATCTTACTTTCCCTGCAAGTGCTTGACGTTGCAGAGTCATTAAGGTCATTTGATCTCGGGTTTGTTGTGTGAATTCTGCAAAGCTGATGCCATCTTGCTGTAATTTTTGTTTTAATTCAGTCACTGTCATCTGGTTACGTTTGGCAATTTGCGCAATAGCCTCGTCTACCTTTTTTTGATCGATGCTAATGTGATTTTGTTCAGCAATAATCAGTTGTAAATTTTTATCGATTAAGCTTTGCAGTGTTTTTTGTTCTAGGGTGTTTTGGTCAGGTAGTGCTATGCCTCGTTGTTTTAATTCGGATGTGGTGATTTTTACCGCGTGGTCTAACTCATTTTGAGTAATAACGCGGGTGTTTACCACAGCGACAATACTGTCAATCGGTTCTGAGGATGCTTTGGGAGCAGGTAGTTTGTCTGCGGCAAAGGTTATGCCGCCACAGATTAAAGAAAGAATTAATAGTAAGTTATTTCTAAGTTGCTTCATGGTTTACCCCTCTGTGTTATAGCCAGGGATGGCAGAACGAATAGAGCCGTTTCCGCCGGTACCAAAACTGGCCAGTCCTTTTAGATTGATTTGGATAAAATAACCTGTGTTGTAGTTATTTTCTAAGCTTCCATCGCTAGCGCTAACAGTAGAGCTATCGAACAGCTCTTGTACCACAAAACGCACTTGCCAACAACAGCTATTGTACTCTAATCCCGCATACAAGGTGTCTAATCGCTCTAAATCAAGGTTATAGTCTGATTGCCCTAGAATACTCCATCGTTCAGATAGTGGCCAAGCGGCACTTGCGACCAGGTGACTAGAGTTGTTTGTATACTGATCAGCTTCACTATCGCTGCTGAATGTGGAAAGGCTGTTGTCATTTGCCCCGACAAATACATAGCTTAAGTTGAGCACACGTTTTGTATCGCGATGGTAGGCCAGACCAAAAGAGGCATTGTTTGTTTCATGGGTTTCTGGGTCCCAGGCATAGGAGGTGGATAAGGCAAATTCTTTGGAAGGATGAAAGGAGAAATCCGTAATAATGGGCGAGAAGTGTCGTGTTTTAATCGAGCAATCACTAGTTAAGCAGACTTTGGGTTGATCCAAGTAGTAAATGCTGCCCAAATCAAAACTCAGTAATTGACGATTTTGCTCATGACTAATAATGCGAGAAGTCACGCCCAAGCTGACTTGATTGGCGTTTTCAATGCGATCAACTCCTTCAAAGGTGTTCAGTGAGAACAGTTGATCAAAAAAGAAGGGAAGTTGAATAGTATCGAAGTTAGGTAAATCGTCTTGATTTTTGTAAGGCACATAAAGATAGAATAAACGTGGCTCTAAACTTTGTTGGTAGGTTTTCTCCCCCCACTGAAACTCGCGGAAAAAGTGTAGACCACTGTCAATATCGAGTATGGGTAAAGTCCTTGAAGTATTAGCAGAGCTTGTCTCGTTAGTGTCACTCAGAGAGTAGATAACATTATCCAACCAAATTTGTGGCTTAATATAACCAGTGCTATTTTGCAGTGTCATTAATAGCCCAGGGCGCAGATGCAAACGGGCGCCAGTGGGTTTGTCGGGTTCATTAAAATTATCATAGGTAAAATAATTAAAATCGCTACTAAACTGGCTAGCAAAATAATTGTTTAAGGCTTTATAGTGGTAAGCATTGAGACTAGGATAACGTGAGTACTGATCCAGGACTTGTGCTTGATCTTGAATTTGGGTAATCAAATGCAAGGTTTGATAAGTTTCTAAGTAGGCGCTACTATCCCAAGTGCTATTGCTGTATTGCAGTTGCAGTAAATTTAATAAATCATTGGCCAGTGGGTCGTTGATAATACTACCGGAAGTGATATTGCTAAGATAATAAGGATCACTCACTAAATTGATATAATAACGCAGATTCAAAGTAGGGCTAAATGTGGAGTGATTTTCCATCACCAACATGCCGCGCAGATTATTTTCCGATTCTAGCTCTTCAAGATAGGGTTGATAAACAATCGGGTTATAAGGCGGCTGTGAGTAGGTATTAATAGCGTTTTGGCGAAACTCTCCAAACAGCGTATCATTAGGTAAAATGCTAGCACTGATATGCCCTTGACTGGATTCACTTAAGTAACGAAAGCTGGCGTTCGCTTTAAAACCGCGGTCCCCATAATATTGGGGGGTTAAGGTTAAGTCGTAGTTAGGGGCTAAATTAAAATAAATCGGTAGACCAAGGTAGTTACCAGAATCGGTATTGTGTCCGTAAACAGGGGTTAATAGTCCAGTTTTACGTTGCCCATTCAGTTGAAACGAGTAATAAGGCGAATACAAGACTGGAATATTTTTGACTCGCAAGAGAGCATTATAGGCTTTGCCGATATTATGGGCTTTGTCCAACACAATCTTGCCGGCAGAAATTTGCCAGGCTGGTATGCTATTCAGTGGGCAAGTTGAGTAGCTTGCCTGTTGTAGGGTAGTGACTTGATCGGCTGTTTGCACGCCTTTTTTTGCCGTTCCCCACGCGTTAACTGAGCTACCAATGCTGGTGTAGTGGTAGGCGAGTTGGCTGATCGTGGCTTTTCTAGGATTCAGTGTGATCGTCGCTTGATCACAAATCAGCAAGGATTTTCCCTGATAAATGCGCACCAAGCCGCTGAGCACCACTTTTTCAATGGCTTTGCTCTCATCGTTGCGAAATATCAGTGCTTTGTCTGCATGGATAAGCTGCCCTGCTTGTTGAATTACAATATTGTCTTGTAGCTCAGAGACGCCGTCCAGCTTGAGTGTTTCTGGTCCTTCGGCAGTGATTTGTATGCTAGCATTTCTATCAATTTGTGGATTTTTTTTGATATAAGAAGGTAATGAATAGCCACCGCGACATAGCCTATCGGGATGTTGATTGTCTCGCCATCCCAGTAAATCGGCTAAATATTGGAAATAGGCAGAGCCTGAGAGTTGTTCAGGCAGCACTGCGCTTGCAGCTAATACTGGATAGGGCGCAAGCAGCAAAAATAGCAAGCGGACGATGAAAAATACGCGATATTCCACAGCAAGAGGCTTCTGATTACAATGGACGCATGATAAACTGATTCGCTGTAATATGCTATGGGTAAAATCTGTGAGGAAAAGATTAATGATTATTGTGCTTGCTTTATTCTTGTCTGCTTGCGGACATACCGGAAGCTTATATTTACCGCAGACAGCGACGTCGCAACCAGGTCAGTGATTGTGCTAAAAAGAGTCGTCCTATTTACTGTTGCTATGTTGTTATTCAGCATGAATGCATTGGCTGATGTCGATTTAGCTGAGGAGAAAGTAACTTCCTGGAAGGGTAGCCATATTAAATTAGGTTTGTTAATCAACACCGGCAACACCAACACCACTGATATTTCTGCTGAAATTAAACTGCATTACAAAGATGGTTATTGGACCAATACCAGTGTCTTTGCTGCCGACTTTAGTCGTGACTCTGGTGAGACCACTGCGGAGAATTACCACGTTAAAGATCAGTTACAATACGCCTTTAGCCAGCAACGCAAAAGTTACATCTATGGCAACGTTGAATTAACCCAAGATCGCTTTAGTGCCTACGAATATCAGAACATGGCTTCTGTGGGTTATGGGCGGGATATTGTAAAGACCAAGCAATGGTATCTCAGTATGCAAGCTGGCCCAGGTGTGCGCTACTATCAAGTGGATGGTTCTGATGAGAGTGATACTGACCTGGTTTTTGACACCAAAGCAAATCTTGCTTGGCATATTAACAAGAATCTCGTCTTTAAACAGGATGTACAATACAATGTAGGCTTTGAGGGTGCTTATGATTATCTAGAGTCTACCACCAGTTTGAGAGATAAGTTGCTTGGGCATTTGGCCATGGATTTATCATATAAAGTGCAGTATTATTCTAAAATACCTCCTGGCAGCACCAATACTGAGAGCGTTGATACCATCACAAAACTTGCTTTAATTTATAGCTTCTGATGTATAATTGCCCTCTTTTTTAAGAGGGATGACGCGTGAAACACGGGTATGATTTCGATATAAAAAGGCTATAGTCATGATTAATTTTGTAAAAATGCAGGGCTTAGGAAATGACTTTATGATGGTCGATGCCACTCGTATTGCCTTTCACCCTTGCAGTGCTGAGGTAGCATTAATGGCTGACCGTCATTTTGGCGTTGGCTTTGATCAACTGCTAGTAATCGATACCTGTGATCATCAGCAAGCCGATTTTGGTTTACGTATTTTTAATGCGGATGGCCATCAGGTTGAGCAATGTGGTAATGGGGCGCGTTGTGCTGCTGCTTTTATTTGGGATAAATCATTAAGTGATCAGCCTTGTTTGCGCCTGATGACTTTAGGTCGTGTGTTAACGATTACGCGTCAGGTGGATGGACAAATAACCGTTGATATGGGTGTACCTCGTTTTGCTCCTGCACAAATCCCTTTTATCGCTGATAAATCAGCAATCCATTATCCTTTAGCCGTTGCTGATAAAGTTTTTTCCGTAGGAGTAGTTAACTTAGGCAACCCGCATGCCGTGATGGTGGTTGATCAGTTAGATCGTAATGAGGTGTTGCACTGGGGGCCACAAATCAGCAGCCACCCTCAGTTTACGCAAGGCGTTAATGCCGGATTTATGCAAATCAAAGATAGGCAACATATTACTTTGGATGTTTATGAGCGTGGTGCAGGTAAAACTTTAGCCTGCGGCAGTGGTGCTTGTGCGGCGATGATAGTCGGTTATCGGCAAGGCTTGTTAGATTCTCGTGTGCAGGTAGAGCAGGAGGGAGGATGCTTAACCATAGAATGGCAGGGTGAGGGTAGTGCTGTCAAAATGACCGGTGCTGCTCACAAAGTATTTACCGGATGTTGGTTGGGTGAATAAAATTTTTTTTAAGCAATGGCGTTTAATGGCCAATATTGGTGTATTAGCACATGAACAGCAACAAGCTCAGCCCATTGTGATAGATTTAGAATTTTCCATTGATAGTCGTAAAGCCGCTGCAAGTGATGATGTCGCTGACACCATTGATTATAGTCAAGTGAAGTCATTGATTCATGATGTTGTTAAGCAACGCCATTACCAGCTTTTAGAAAGTTTAGCCCATGCTATCGTCACCGCATTGGTAGCAGCTTTCTCGTTACAAGATTTACGTTTATCACTTAGTAAGCCCGATATTTTTCCGGATATGGAAGCGGTTGGTATTGTCGTTGAACATTGTTGTTATTGATGTGAGAGACAAGGAAAGCCCCGAGAGCGGGGCTTTCTATTAGCCATCTTAAAAAGCATATTATATTATTCTTCGCCTGAAGATTCGATAGGTGACCAAGGAAAACGATTTGGATCAATCGTGCCGTCTTGTAAGTGTTTTCCAGCCACAACCTCAGCAGCCTTTTTAACTTGGTCAGTTTCCAATACTTTTCCACTAACATTGTGTTGAAAGGCATTTTGACCGCCCGTGCAATTTTCTATAGCGGCATCTTTTAATTTTTTTGCTTTATTTGACATTTTTCTACTCCACTACTTCACTTTTGTTTTAACTATGGTCTCTGATGGAAACCATCTTGTTTCACAAATAAATATAGCAGGAAAAGTAAAATTTTTTTCATTAATGAGAAATTTATTTAAAATAAATAAGTCATTGTTTTTAGTGCTGAATCAATAAAGGCATAAGAGCTGCGCGTATTGTAATAAAGAGATAGAGGCTATGAAACTTATATACGATTACAAACGCTCAGTTTGGTCAAATTGATTAAAGCCCAATAATGCCTCGTCGTTGCCTTTAGCGAGTGCGATCACCTTAAAGCGTTCTCCCATTTCAGAGGGTAAGGTTAAGCGCTTAATTTGCTGGGCCGTTTCGTAGCAGTGATGCTCGTGCGCGTAATCACTCAAACCGCAATTTAGCAAAAAAGCCGCTTGATGGGTAAAACCGGCCACTGATAAATCCGCTGCCAACCCTGCTTCAGCCACCGCAGTAAAATCCACGTGTGCGGTGATATCTTGAATACCAGGAAAAATCAGCGCATTATCATGAGCACGATGCTGATAATGGCACATTAACGTGCCCATGTGACGTTGTGGATGAAAATACTCGCGACGTGTATAACCGTAATCAATCAATAAAAGATAACCGTGCTGCAAGCAATCGCCAAGACTATGAATCCAAGCTGGTAATCGGCTATTAATTTCCGTGTCATAGCCATCAACTTTGCCAAGGTATTGATGCAGTCTCATGTTAGCAATTTGTTCTCGTAAAATCGCGTTCTGGCAAGGGCGTAACTCCCAGGTAAAATGATTATTGTCTAGGCCGACATAATATTCTTGTACGTTATTACCTAGACAAAGCTTATGTACTGGCATCGCGTCCATCACTTCATTGGCAAGAATAATTCCATTAAACGCTGTGTTAGGTAATCGATTTAACCATTCGACACGGTTGAATAAGTGAGGCGCCTTTTCTTGCAATAAGCTTTGTTGTCTATTGCGCAAATCTGCACTCACCTCCAGAATCTGATATTTTTCGGGTAGCTGATGCCATTGTTCCAAGAATGTTAGAATAGTTAACGCCATAATTCCAGTGCCAGCACCAAGCTCTAAAATAAGCGAGCAATCTTGTTGCAATAACTGCTGGCATTGTTTAGCCAGACACCAGGAGAAGGCCTCAGAGAGCATAGGTGCCGTAATAAAATCACCTTCTGCGCCGAATTTGTGAGCGCCCGCGCTGTAGTAACCCAAACCAGGCTGGTATAATGCCATTTCCATAAAACGTTGGAAGGGTATGCCTCCTTGCTGTTTGATTTCATCGGCGATCACAGCAGCCAGTTTTGCACTGTGTGCTTTGGCAGCAGCACAAGGAGGTGGCAGTTGTTGTGAAATATCCGTCATGGTAGGGGTATAGCATGTTTGTGAGAAAACTGATAGCGGTAGTGATAGTCACATTGGCATGCAGTGCTTGTGTTCGTGTCAGCCAGCCACCCGCTGCATCACAATTTGTTAAACAACCGTGGTCGCAGCGTCAACAGGCATTACAGCAGTTTAAAAATTGGCGTATCAAAGGGGTTTTCAGTGTCAAGCAGCAACAGCAACGCCATACCGCCCACTATGATTGGCAGCAAAACGGCAAAGATTATCGTATCCGTATTTACTCTTCGCTAGGCTTGTATCAGTTACGTATTGACGGTCATGCCGCACAAGTCGTGCTGTACGAAGGTGAAAAAACCATGACTGCGGATTCAGCAGAGGCATTGTTTGCAAAGCGCTTGGGGTGGGTCTTTCCAGTGAGTAATTTATCCTATTGGATTCGTGGTTTGCCGGCGCCCAATCCAGAGCAGCAAAAACAAGATGCCTATGGGCATTTAGTATTTGTCGCCCAGCAAGGGTGGCAAGTCACGCTTTCACGCTACACCCATTTAGGGGATTTGGATTTACCCCAGACCGTAGACTTGCAGGGGCATGGCTTAACCATTCGCATCGTGATACAGCACTGGAGTTAACTGCTTTGGGTCGAAGATCGCCCTGGGACTGAATTTGTTGTCAGAATGACCTTATTTAACGTCAGTTCGATGAAAGCCTAACTTTAATACCGGAAAATAGTTATTTTCATG
>CAZSHR010000007.1:0-31523 GCA_964606725.1 uncultured Coxiella sp. | reverse complement strand
TGCGGCTAACGGTTGCTTTAAAAATAAGCGACAATAGGCAGATTTGCGCATGAAAGTAACTATTTTCGGGTATTCAAGTTAGGTTTTCATCGAACTGACGTTATTGAGCCTGCGCCTCGTCTTGAGTTCGCAAAGGTTCGGCAAATTGACAAATGTAGATTTGCAGCGTACAATGGCTCATAAAATAAACTCTTATAAATCAATAAGTTACGAGAAAGTTTTATGAGTACCTTTAAAGGTATTCAAACAAACGTCATTACTGAAGTTCAACAGAAAATTGATAATCTGTCGATTCCTAAAAATTTCTCGGTTAAACCCGTTCTGCTTCACGTCGGAAATATCTATGATGACGTCTTAACTAGTAATTATTTTGCAAAAACCATCAACATAGCGGATTTACTAGATAAATACTGAATAACGCCTGAAAATTATAAATCGCAATTATCGTAGCACTTCTCGTAAATACGCGGACAGTCAAGCTGCTGTTTGCAGCTTGCTAGATCAAGAAAATCACTTTGCTTTTTCTCAGTCTTTTGCTGAGTCTCAGTTTGTCGCTTAAGATAAGCTTGATAGTCTAATTTGGCCTGTTGGTTTTTTTGCACTACGCACTGCTGATAAAGAGCCTCGTATTGCTTAACACAATGATCTTGTAAATCTAAACAAGTTTGTAGGCATTGCTGTTGTTCAAGTGAGGCAGGTAATTGTGGCAACGGCGGTCTCTGCGTGTCACATCCATTTAACAAAATTAGTGACAAGCTTGCGCCGATAGAATGAGTCAATAGTTTTTTCATCAGTCTTCCCTCTAGTAACGATAATAATCCGGTTTGTAAGGGCCTGTAACGGCAACATTTAAATAAGCAGCTTGCTCATCAGTTAGTGTGGTGAGTGCAGCACCTACGCGGGCCAAATGCAATCGTGCCACCTCTTCGTCTAAATGCTTGGGTAGCACATACACTTGGCATTGATAATTATCAGGGTTTTGCCACAATTCCATTTGTGCCAGTACTTGATTAGTAAACGAATTTGACATAACAAAACTGGGATGGCCGGTGGCACAGCCGAGATTAACTAGCCTGCCTTGGGCCAATAAAATAATGCGTTTGCCATCTTTAAAAATAAAGTGATCCACTTGAGGTTTGATGGCTTCTTGTTTGCATTGCTTGGTTAACGATTCCACATCAATTTCGGTATCAAAGTGCCCAATATTGCAAACAATGGCTTGGTCTTTCATCTTTACCAAGTGTTCATAGCGGATAACATGTTGACAGCCGGTGGCAGTAACAAAAATATCTGCTTCGCTTGCTACTTCTTCTAAGGTTACCACAGCGTATCCTTCCATGCTGGCTTGCAAGGCACAGATGGGATCAATTTCAGTAATAAAAATGCTTGCTCCCAAACCTCGTAGTGCCTGCGCACACCCTTTACCTACATCGCCATAACCACAGACTACGGCTTTTTTCCCTGCAATCATAGTATCGGTAGCACGCTTGATGGAGTCGACTAAGGATTCACGACAACCGTAGAGATTATCAAACTTTGATTTTGTCACCGAATCATTCACGTTAATGGCAGGCACTTTGAGTTTGCCGGTTTTAGCCATTTCATATAAACGATGTACGCCGGTAGTTGTTTCTTCTGATAATCCTTGGATGTTGGCTAATAGTTCAGGATATTTTTCATGAATAATCTGTGTTAGGTCACCACCATCATCGAGTAATAAATTAGGTGTCCAGCCATCAGGACCTTGCAAGGTTTTTTCGATGCACTGCCAATATTCTGCTTCGGTTTCACCTTTCCAAGCAAACACGGCGATGCCTTTGTCTGCCATTGCAGCGGCAGCATGATCTTGGGTTGAATAAATGTTGCAGGAAGACCAACGCACGCTTGCGCCTAGTGCGACTAGGGTGTCGATTAACACCGCAGTTTGTATAGTCATGTGTAGACAACCCGCGATGCGTGCGTCTGTTAAGGGCTTTTTATCGCGGTATTTCTCGCGCAAAGCGATTAAGCCAGGCATTTCTGTTTCAGCGATGGCAATTTCTTTATGTCCCCAATCGGCCAGTGATAAATCAGCTATTTGAAAGTCTTGCATATTTTTATTCCTCAACACAGTTTTTTTGTTTACTTATTTCGTCTGATAGTGCTTGTGCTTTGTCAGTACGCTCCCAAGGAAATTCTATATCGCTGCGACCAAAGTGCCCATAAGCAGCGGTGGCCTGGTAAATCGGTCGTAACAAATCCAAGTTGTCAATAATGCCTTGTGGTGTTAAATCAAACAGTGCTTGTACTGCGGCTTTTAATTTATTCGGTGGGCATTGCTCGGTACCAAAGGTTTCCAGGTTAAAAGAAGTGGGTTGTTCCATGCCAATGGCGTAGGAGAGTTGCACTTCACAGCGTTCTGCTAAATGCGAGGCCACGACGTTTTTGGCGATATAGCGCGCCATGTAAGCGGCTGAGCGGTCTACTTTGGAAGGGTCTTTGCCAGAGAAGCAGCCACCACCATGATGTGATACCCCGCCGTAAGTATCGACAATGATTTTTCTACCGGTTAATCCACAATCGCCGACAGGTCCACCAATGACAAAGCGACCAGTGGGATTGATTAAAAATCGGGTTTCGCTATTTAGCCACTGCTGTGGCAATACCGGTTTAATAATTTCCTCAATAACGGCTTCCTTTAATGTTTTGGCGCTGATGTCAGGATCATGTTGTGTTGATAGTACCACGCAATCGATAGTGAAACGCTTGGGCGAGTGATATTTCAAAGTCACTTGTGATTTAGCATCCGGTCGCAGCCAAGCTAAGTCACCGGATTTGCGCTTTTTAGCTTGTTGCTGCATTAAGCGGTGTGACAGTGTGATGGCCGCTGGCATCAACACATCCGTTTCTCGACAAGCATAACCAAACATCATGCCCTGATCACCAGCTCCTATGCGTTGTCCGTTGTTGTCAACGCCCATAGCAATGTCGGCAGATTGTTTGCCTATGGTGCTAAGTACAGCGCAGCTTTCATAGTCAAAGCCTAATTTTTGATCATCATAGCCGATTTTTTTAATCGTCTCGCGGGCGATTTTTTCCATATCTACCCAAGCAGAGGTGCGAATTTCACCGGCGATAAAGACCAGCCCGTTTTTGAGTAAGGTTTCACAGGCAACACGGCAATGTGGGTCTTTTTTAAGCAGGGCATCTAGAATAGCGTCTGATATTTGATCGGCAATTTTGTCAGGATGACCTTCTGAAACGGATTCAGAGGTCAGAAATGTGAGTTGGCTCATCTGTTGGTCTCGATTTTTGTTTTCAGTTTACAAGCCAGTTATGGTAAGTCATTTTGTGCCAAAACTCACGCAAAGTCTTGCAGAAAATCATCACTTAACAGCAATGATAGCGCACTTTAATTTTATGCTGGCAATTTTGTTTAAAGATTGCTATAATGATCACTAATACCGTTTTAGTTCATTATATTGGTCATTAACATGGGATTTCCTTTACCTTTTCCAGTGACTAGGGCCTTGCGCAAGCTGGGTAGAGACATGCAGCATGCACGTAGGCGCAGACGAATTAGTACCAAGATGATGGCCGAGCGTGCTGGCATTAGCCGTACGACCTTAGCTAAGATTGAGCGAGGCGGGTCAGGAGTTTCCCTAGGAAATTATGCTAGTGTGCTATTTGTCTTGGGTAACATTCATTATCTTAGTGAGTTATTAGACGTGAGCAATGATGCTTTGGGTTTGGATTTAATGGAAGATGAGCTACCAAAGCGTATTCGTCATAAGCGCAGAGAGTAACGATTTAAGACTAGGTGCATGATGGAAAGAGAATTATTAGTTTACATCGATTTGCAGGGCAAGCCTCAGTTTGTTGGTCATTTATGGGTAAGAGTGCGTCAAATTTAGCGTGAGTTGTCGGGGGGTTTAAGACAGTAAATTTTATCTTGAAAATTTTTTTAATCCCCCCGACAACTGAAGTTGTCGGCCCCCTTTTAAAAAAGGGGGCAAATATATTCTAAACAAGCTCTAGGATTTATTAAGCTCCCGAGTATTTTATCAGTTTTTTTAATTCTTAATGTAATACAATGTGTGCACACGGTAGTTTTCTAAGAGGGTGATTTTTTAAATTCACTGTTTGTCTATACGGAATCTTAATTTTATCAAGAATAGTTTAATTTGACTAATGCGGTGTGTGTGTATCTAAGCTGTGATTTATTTTATGAAGATCAGGGCAAGATGGGCTTTTTGTTATTTGACTCTTTTTTTGTTGCCCAAAAAATTCTTGACTATTTCTCCTACCAACACCTGGTGACAAATCACGGCTGTCAAGTGGGCTGTTAGGTAGATTGTGAAGTCCTGATGAGCTGCTGCTTGAATCTTGCGATTGATGACGATAAGTGGCTAATTGGTTAATTAAAAAAGCCTGTTTTTTCTCTTCGGCGTAAATGCGCAAGCCAGCCTCGTTTAACACACGCTTATCACGTTCTATTTTATGCGCTCTATCATAGCGCCAGCAGTTGTAAGCGCCATATAAAAATCCAGAGGTCAGCGCAACAGCAGCTAATATCAAGGGTGAGTGTAACACCAACAACGCTCCTGGCACGCAGAAAAAGCGGATTAATAGTATACCCAAAATAGCACCGCACTCAAATTGATAAAACCGATTTAAGAATTTTTTAGCATAAGTGCCCCAATCCGGTTCTTTAAGACTCATTTTTCTGAAAAAATCATCTTGTGCACCTAAATGCTCAATTGCCGCGATATATTTGTCAGCAAATTCTGATTTAATCTGTGCTTCTAGGTAAGAATTTTTTCTCTCTAGTGCGCTCAGTTGTTTGATTTGTGTGTCTTTTTCATTAATCAGCGCTAACAATTCCTGGTGCGTTTGAAAATAAGCATCCCAGGCACTGCGAATGCCAAAGAAAAGACAGGAGACTAAGGCAATGCTAATGGTAAGGTATTGCGCCAGACCAAAGGCTAGTACGCTGGCAGATACCCCTAATTTGATTAAAAGCAAAGAAATAGGCCAATATACATAAAGTGGGATTAAGATCGCATACATAGCAGCAGATATGCCATCAATACCAGCCATCGCCGCACCGGATTTTTTCAAACGTTCGATAGCTTGTTCTACTTGTGATTCTTGTTTATCCCAATTATTTTTATCGTTTAACGCTTGTTTAATTGCATCGATAAATTCTGTAATATTTTCTGACTTTTCAGCTCTTAGAGAAGAGAGCTGTTGAAAATAGTCATCAGTATAAATTAGACGTCTATTAATGTAGTCTTTACGATTCTCTATGTTAAGGTCTACCTTTTCTTTGGTAAACAGATCAATTAACAGCGGAATCAGAAATAGCAATGGCAGCCCAAAGGCTAAGCCGATACTTAGTGTGCTGGCTAAACCCATAGCTCCTGTGATCTCCCACAGCCCATACCAGGTGGCCCAAAACACCATTAAGAAACTAATTGAGGTGCTTAGCAACTTGCCTTGAAACGTGGGTAGCGCCATTGAGACGGTGACATAATGATTAAGGTAAGTTGATTGGATAATATCAATTAGTGCTTGATGGTTTTCTTGATTTAATGCTTCTACTGGTTGCTCAGGTATTAAATCACTTTTATCCGTTTTGCCAAGAATTTCAGTTAAATTGAAAGCGGGATTTAATTGGCCATCAATGACTTTCAGATGTAAACTATTATTATCCCAATACAAATAAAAACCAGGGGTTTTTTCGTTCTTATCAGGTGCTGTGTTTGAGATAGCAAAGCTATTATTTGTAAATATACCGTTGATAAACGATTTTTCCTGGTGTTTTAGTTTTTGTATCGCTTCTTCTCGGTATTTTTCGAAATCTGCCAGCGTTTGCTGGTATTCTGTACTCAGCTTCCAATGAAAACGGTGATGATCGCCATGATGCTCTAAGGCTGCTTTAAAAGCCGCTGCTTTTTCAGCTTTTGTTTTGCCATTGGCTACAGTTGCTGCATCATCATCAAATAACTCTGCCAAGAGATTAATTTTATCAGCTGTGCTTTTTTGCGTATTAAAATGATCTTGCAGCGCAATCAATTGCACGAAGAAATAGTCGTCACTTTCCCCGTATAAACGTTTGTCTCTGGCTCGCTCCAGGCTAACCATCACCGCGATAGATAATGCAAATACCAGCGCTGAAGAAAATAGCGCAGCATCGGCAGTGACACTATTTAGGGTAATTTCATTTTTCCAGGAGGGAATAAGCACGGAAAAATCCCTGGGAACGCTAATGGTTTTGTCGATTTTATCGGTAGCAATTTCGATAAATTGAGCGAAACGTCGAGACCAATCTTTAATGACATTGCGGCTGTATAATAGCGTGTCCGTGCCGACCTGAACGGGAGTTCGGTCCGTTTCAACTTCTATTACTTCAACATTTTGTCGTTCTTCTGTGCTCACCGTTGTTTGCCTCTTAAATCAAGGAAACAACACCTCCGTATGCCTAATTAAAATACCAGTATTTCCTCAGTATACTTCCAAGCTGAGGTATTTCGTAACACTTTAGTGTATCATTAAGTTATTAAGGAAATATTAGCTAATTTATGAACCTTACAAGAGTTTCACCGTACTCAGGCTGGGGCGCGGTAAAGACGAGAGAGCCTGAGCACGGCGAAACCCCTGCCTTAATCTTACTAGTGGTTGCAAACATCATAAGGCACAGCCTATAATTCCACGCCTAAAAAAACAGGGGGTTGGCAACAACAATGAAAATTTATTGTGCAAGGCATGGTCATGCTGAATTGGCACCCAACCAACAGGGTGATAGGGAATTAAGCGAACAGGGCAGACGGGAGGTGACTAAAGTAGCCGGCTATTTGGCTTCTCGCGGTGTTCATGCTACTCATGTGATGCACAGTGAAAAGTGCCGCACCCGACAAACTGCTGGTATTTTGGCTCAAAAAATAGCCAGCGAAACTACTCCTGAGGAGTCTTTACTGTTATCTGCTGAAGCAGAAGTTGCGCCCTTGGTGCATGAGGTGCAGCAATGGAACGATAATACCTTACTGGTAGGACACATGCCCTTTGTTTCCTTTTTTGTCAGCGCTTTGGTGATGGGCAAGGAGACAGTGGAGCTAGTGCGTTTTTCTCCAGGTACCTTGGTGTGTTTGGAGCGTCAAGAAGGTCATCGCTGGATTATTGATTGGATTTTGCGGCCGGACTTGGTTCCTGATGACTTTTGCGCATAGTGGTTATCACTGTTTGCCATGAGTGCTGGAATTTTTCGTGTCCATGCTTCGAGACTATTATGGCTAGTGTTGCTGCTATTGCATGGTTTGGCAGGGGTTGTTCTGCTGCTAATGGCAGTTAATCATTTTTGGCTCTACCTTTTATTTCCTATTTTGTGCTACTGCTTGCTGTATTATTACCGTTATGTGCGGTTATTATTGCCTGATAGCGTCACCTATTTGGGGCAATTTGCACCGCAGCTATGGTTTATTAGTACACCGCAACGCGGTATTGTACGGGTGCGTGTTTGTGGCCATTCGGTGTTAACACCTTGTGTGATGCTGTTATATTTTCAGGCTTTAAACGGGCAGCGTTTTCATTTGTTGTTATTACCCGATAGTCTCGCCCCCTGGCAGATGCGCAGCTTATTCATTCATTTAGGTCATGGTGCGACGCGCTTGGCTGATAAAGGAAAACTATTATGACGGCTGTAGTAAGTCCATTAAAGCTATTGGGAGCAATTTTGCTAATTGTAGGCACTTCGGTAGGTGGTGGTATGTTAGCCTTGCCGATTGCCACCGCTTATTTAGGATTTTTCCCTGCGATTATTTATTTGTTCGCTGTTTGGTTGGTGATGACATTGGGTGCCTTGTTAATCTTGGAAGTTAATGCCTGGTTGCCTATGGGCAGTCATTTAATTTCTATGGCAGGTGCCACTATTGGGAGATGGGGTCAGGGCTTGGCTTGGCTGACTTATTTATTGTTGTTATACAGCTTGATGTCAGCTTATGTGGCTGCGGGGCAAGAAGTAGTGGCAACATTATTTTCTTGGTTCGGCTTACCCATCGGTTATCGATGGGCAGCCATTATTTTTACCATGCTTTTTGGGGGTATTGTATTTTGTGGTATTCAAAAAGTCGATTGGGTGAATCGTTTGGTGATGTTGGTTAAGCTGCTGAGTTATTTTGCCATCTTATTATTTGCGGCGCCATTTATTCGCATAACACACTTGTTTAGTATGGATTATCATTTTGGTATTAGTATGTCTACCTTGATGATTATGATTACTTCTTTTGGTTTTGCCATTATTGTGCCCAGTTTGCGGGTATATTTTCATAATAATATTGCAGCGCTGCGTCGTGCTGTTGTGCTAGGCAGCTTGGTACCATTAACCTTATATTTGCTTTGGGAGGGCATTATTTTTAGTATCTTGCCACAGACAGGTGAGTACAGTTTGCAAAGTTTAGTGACTTCTGCCCAACCGATACAAGCACTGATGGAGGTGCTGGGTCATATTGCTCGTCATGCTTGGGTGGTTTTGGTGGCTAATGTGTTTGCTTCAGTGTGTGTATTAACAGCATTTATGGGAGTGTCTTTGTGTTTGGTAGATTTTTTAGCCGATGGCTTAAAATTGAGAAAAGTCGGTGTTTCGGGGCTTTTTATTTTGTTAATAAGCTTTTTGCCACCACTGTTGCTAGCCTTGTTCGCACAACGAGTTTTTGTCTATAGTTTGAGTTTTGCTGGCGTTTTTTGTGTGTTTTTACTCATATTGCTGCCTGCATGGATGGTGTATATGGGGCGTTATCGTCGTCAATTTCAGGGTGAATATCAGGTTGCGGGTGGTATTTTTATGCCAGTGATGTTAATTGTTTTATCTGTCATTTTAATTATGGTGTCTTTAGCGACTTGGCTTTTTTGAGGAAAATCGCTGCGATAATGAACCCCACGACTTTCTTGACGATATTCGGCGGATTGAATAATAAGTTTTGCCGTGCCAATTAAATGCTTTAATTCAAGCAAGGCTTTATTAAGCTGGCTTTTCTTTAGCATGGCATGAGTCTCTTGTTCTAATGCGGTGATATGATGTTTCGCCTCGGTCAGACTTTGCTGATTTCGGATAATACCCACCTTTTCTGACAGGCAGCGGCGCAATGATTGGGTCAGCTCTGCAATAGCCTGATTATCTGCTATAGCTTTAGTCGTGTTATTCGCAATCGTTAATTGTGTCGGCATAGCGATATGGGCGTTTTGCTTTTTTAGAGTTTCTCCAGCGCATTTAGCAAAGACCAAGCATTCTAGCAAAGAATTACTGGCCATGCGGTTGGCGCCGTGTAAGCCGGTGTGGGCAACTTCACCAATGGCCAGTAGACCAGGAATATCAGTCTCTGCATTAATATTGGTAACAATACCGCCACAGGTATAGTGTGCTGCAGGAACCACGGGAATACGCGCTTGTGTGATGTCAATGCCTTGTGCGCGGCACAGTTTATCAATGGTGGGAAACAGGGTTTTAATTTTTTCACTAGGTTGGTGGCGAATATCTAGGTAAACATGCGAACACGGCTTATTTTTCATTTCATGATGAATAGCGCGTGTGACAATATCTCTGGGAGCCAATTCTGCACGCGGGTCATAATTCGGCATAAAGCGTTCTCCATTATCGAGAACCAGTGTTGCCCCTTCACCACGCATGACCTCGGTAATCAAAAAGGCATCGCCATTGGGATTATAAAAGCAGGTGGGATGGAATTGCTGAAATTCTAGGTTGGCAATGCTAGCGCCGGCGTTAGCAGCTATCATAATGCCATCGCCGGTAGTGTGGTTAGGGTGTGTGGTATGCTGATAGACTCGACTGGTGCAACCGGTGGCTAGACAGGTAAATGTTGCTTTGATGGGTTTGATGGTGTGTGAATCATTATCGAGAAAATAGGCGCCACAGCAGCGCTGTTTATGGATGATAAGTTCAATGGCCGTGTGTTGTGTGAAGGAATGGATATTGGGGTGATCCAGCGCTTGTTGCGATAAGGTTTTTACAATGGCTGCACCGGTGTTGTCAAAATGATGTAGAACGCGTCGGTGTGAGTGTCCTCCTTCTTGGGTAAGGTGATAATCATTACCGCTGAGATTAAAAGTTACACCGTGCTTGGTTAACCATTGGATCGCTGCTTTGGCCTGTTTGACAGTGTAGTCAACCACGTCAGTATGACATAGACCATCGCCGGCTCGTAGGGTGTCTTGGATGTGGGAGTTATAGCTATCTGCTTTATGCATGACTGCTGCAATACCGCCTTGAGCATATTGCGAAGAACTGCTCAGTAGTTCATCTTTGCAAACAATGGCAATGCGATATTGATCGGCAAGGGCTAATGCCAAGCCCAAACCGGCGGCACCACTGCCAATAATTAGTACATCGAAGTGCGGGTGATCGGGCATGGGTGGGCTTTTAATCATCATAGCAAGTGGTCTATCTTTTAGCATGAACGCCAAGATGAATCAAACGAATAATTGCGCCTAATAAATGCCTGGTTGAGCGAGGTTTCTTGTCATGTTAGGATTCCGCGGTTAGATTAAGCGAGAGGTATTGTGCTGTGTGTGGAATCGTTGGGGCCGTTGCCAGTCGTTCTGTTAGTCAAATTATGCTAGAAGGCTTAAAGCGTCTGGAGTATCGTGGCTATGATTCCGCAGGGTTGGCGATTATTGAACCTAATGCCAGTGATATTACGCGCTTACGGACTATCGGTAAGGTTAAGCACTTAGAGACCGCTTTAAAGCAACGTCCTATCCTCGGGTCAACGAGTATTGCTCATACCCGCTGGGCCACTCACGGCAAACCCAGTGAACAAAATGCGCATCCCCACTGCTGTCATCAAGGCAAAATTGCTGTGGTTCATAACGGCATTATTGAAAACCACCAGGCATTGCGTGCAAAACTCAGTGAACATGGCTATCACTTTATTACTGAGACAGATACGGAAATTGTTGTTCATCTTTTGGATTATTATAAACGGCAAAGCGATACCTTTATCGAGGCTATTCATCGCAGTTGTCAGGATTTAGTAGGTGCTTACGCTTTAGGTATTATCACCGTGGATTTTCCCGATCATTTGTATGCAGTGCGTTGTGGTAGTCCGCTGGTGTTGGGTCTTGGGATTGAAGAGCACTTTATTGCTTCCGATCCTTTGGCACTGTTGCCAGTGACACAACAATTTATTTATCTTGAGGAAGGGGATGTGGCGCAGCTTACCCCTGATCAGCGAGTGATTTTTGATAAGCAGGGTCAAGTGGTAGACCGTAGTGTGCATGCTTTTGAGGCAGATGCGGAGCTGACTACCAAAGGAAAATACCGCCACTACATGCAAAAAGAAATTTTCGAGCAGCAGCAGGCGGTTATTGACACCATTAACGGTTATGTTGGTGATCAGGGAGTTTTACCCGATAGTTTCGGTCATTTTGCAGCAAAGGTTTTTAAGAACATTAACGCGATTCATATCTGTGCGTGTGGTAGTAGTTATCACGCTGGCTTAGTAGCTAAGTATTGGTTGGAGAGTCTGGCAAAAATTCCTTGTCAGGTTGAAATTGCCAGTGAGTTTCGTTATCGCGAAGCAGTTGTGTTGCCGAATACTTTATTTGTTGCCTTATCGCAATCGGGTGAAACCGCAGACACCTTAGCCGCTTTGCAAGTGGCTAAACAAAGAGGATTTTATGCCAGTTTAGGGATTAGTAATGTCGTCAAAAGTGCGTTAATGCGCGAAGCTGATTTAAGCTTTTTAACCCATGCGGGTAATGAAATTGGTGTGGCCGCAACCAAAACCTTTACGGCTCAGCTAGTGGCATTATTGTTATTAACTTTGTGCTTAAAGCAAATTAAACAATCGACAGATGTGACCGAATCATTAGTTCATTTGAATCATTTGCCGGCTTGGGTGCAACAAACATTGGCGCTCAATCAATCGGTTGAAACCTTAGCTCATGAGTTTGTGCATCGGCAACATGCGTTATTTTTAGGCCGTGGTATTTATTATCCAATTGCTTTGGAGGGGGCTTTAAAGTTAAAAGAAATTTCTTATCTTCATGCCGAAGCTTATCCTGCTGGTGAATTAAAACATGGTGCTTTAGCCTTGGTGGATCAAACCATGCCGGTGATTGTAGTGGCCCCCAACAATACGCTTATTGAGAAATTAGCGTCTAATATTCAAGAAGTGCGGGCGCGTCAAGGAGAGGTCTATGTCTTTGCCGATGAAAATTTGGCGTGGCCAGCGGATGATAATATGACGATTATTCGTGTGCCAGCTGTGCCTGATTTAGTGGCGCCGATTATTTATAACCTGCCATTGCAGTTATTGGCTTACCATATCGCGGTATTAAAAGGGACAGATGTGGATCAGCCGCGTAATTTAGCCAAATCAGTAACAGTCGAGTAACATGTTTCAAGCCAGAGATGAATACTGGATGTCACAGGCGTTGGCGTTAGCAAAGCGTGCTCAGTCTCATAATGAAGTGCCGATTGGTGCGGTACTGGTGCATAACGACAATCTTATCGGACAAGGTCATAACCAGACGATTAGCTGTTGCGATCCCAGCGCTCATGCCGAAATAGTCGCATTACGCTGTGGCGCTAAGGCGTTAAAAAATTATCGCTTGTTGCAAACCACGCTTTATGTGACCCTGGAGCCTTGTGCAATGTGTGTAGGGGCTTTAGTACAAGCAAGAATTAGGCGTTTGGTCTTTGCGGCCGTGGATAAGCGTGCTGGTGCAGTAATGAGCGTGTTTCGTCTGTTGTCTGAGCCACGCTTAAACCACCGTGTGGATTGGGACGTCGGGGTGATGCAGGGCGAATGTTCTTCACTGTTGCAAGCCTTTTTTGCAAAGCGGCGTTTGGATAAAGCGCTGTAAAAGCGCTGTGGTTTTGCTAATCAGTGTGTTTGTTGGAGACTAACTGTATTGTTTGGTCAATGGTTATTAGTTTTTTTGAGTTGAGGTGATCAAAATGAAATTGCTAGAATTAGCCAAAGTAGATAATGAAATTGCAAAGTATCCTAGTTTAACTGGTTTACTGGAAAAAAAATCTGAGATCAAAGAACAATTAACTTGGTCAATTAATGATAGAGAATTAGAGCGAGGGGTTTATCGTTTGCATTGTTTGCTAAACGTAAAGCCGTATAAGTCTTTATTCAACATGCAAGAGCGTTATAAGATTGAGGCTCTTATGGCATTGATCGCCATTGATTCATGTAAATCTGCCAATCAAGCAAAGCATTTATTCTCTCCAATGCAGCCAAAAAAAGACAGCGTCGAATTTTTCTTTGACACATTAAAAAAAATGCCCGATATATATCCAGCTTTTAAAATTTTGGATGATCAGGCAAAACATTATATCACAAAGAATTTACCTGAATATTGCCACCTGCGGCATATGCAGTTTGGCGAAGCTTCTTTGCAAGCTATCGAAGATTTTTTGAAATTTTCTTCTGGGAACCAAGATGGATTTGAGTTGATGTATTGGTTTTGGGCGGTGAATCTTGTCGGTTTTGATGTGCCACCTAGCCAAGAGCTTAATAAAGAAGTTTGTGAGCTAACCCTTGCTTCTCAAAGATTGAGTCAATTTGAAAAACTAGTGAATTTTTTGAAGAAAGCAAAAGAGAATTGGTCTACTAATTCTAGGGAAGAAAATGTTAAGCAGATTAGTGCTTATTACATAGCGCAAATTCCGTTAGCGCTTCGTGATTCCTTTTCAGAAGCTCGCGATAGTGTGAAGGTGTTTGTTGGAAGGTTATCCTTGCTATTGGCGGATCGCTGTCATGATGAAGAAAAGTTAGCAGGGATTTTAAAGGAAATTCCTTTAGATTTGTTTGAAAAAGTTGCTCAATATGAAAGAGATGCCTATAAAAAACTTAATTTGCGTGCGGTCACCTTTCTGCCCGCTGTTTTTTGGGCGTTTGAGGAAATTAATGGGTTGACGGGTAAATCTCTGTTAGTTTACCTTGATTTGCAATGCAGTTTATTCAAATGGTTGAGTGAGAATGACGTTAACGTTAAGGATTTGTTAGGAGAGAACCGATCGATTCCTCTTTTTAGCTTAACTAAGCCGGAGTTTCATCAATTTCTAAAAGAATTTAGCAAAGATTCTAAAATACAGTTGAATTGGGAGTTTAATTTAAGTGGGAAATTTTTTGAGGTCAAGGTGAGTCGTTTGGAGCCAACTCCTCAATTGAGAGGGTCTGACTTTTGGGATCCACCAGGCCAGCCTCATAAAGAAACAACACCATCGGGAAAGACTCTTTCCCTTTCATAGAGTCTGAGGGGCAGTTTGGGCAAGCGTTTTTAGCTCTTTTTTAAGTCGCGATAGAAATTTTCGTGCACTCCGAGTGCTAATAGAATTCTTTGCTGGGGATCCCATTCATAGGCTAACAGCATTTGCTGCTGATGTACTTTGAACTTATAAACAAACAGTTTAGCCAAATCCCCCTTTTTTTCCTGACCAATATGCGGATTCTCAAGAATCATGCGAATGGTAGCATCCACCTTACGCTTTGTCTGTGAGTGCAGCTTCTTGTAAGAACGTTTGAATGCTGGCATCTGTTTAATAGTGATGTCAGGCATCGTCTTCTTCAAAGTTGAAAGGCTCTGCTAGAGATCTATCCGTGTTTTTTGAAACTAACAGTTTCCTGACAAACTCAACGGGCAAATCAGGGTTTTCCAGTGCACACTTTCCTATTTTTGCCCAGAATTCAATCTGATTAGCAATAGAGCGACACTCAGCTTTGGCAATTTTCTTTGCTTCTTGATAGATTGCTTCATCAACCCGTATTGGAACACGCATCATCTCACCTGTTACATAATGTTTCAGTTAGCGACATTTGTAGTATAAGACATCAGCCCTAAAATAGCCAGTCCCTTAAAAAATTTCAGGAGTTTCGCAGTTTACAGGATTGCAGGCGTTTCGCCTTTGCGAACCCGCGCCCTGGCTCGCAAAGGCGAACTGCCTGTTTTGTCTATCCATTTCCAGCCTTGCATTTTTAGCGCAAACACGCGAGAATCCTCTGCCGTCTGTGATCTTAATCGAGGAGTTCAGTATGTCTGTTTCATCGCTTTCTGCGGGTGATGATTTGCCCCATTTTTTTAATGTTATTGTTGAAATTCCAGCCGATGGAGGCTCTATCAAGTATGAAATAGATAAGGACTCTGGTTTGCTAATGGTAGACCGCTTTATGCCAGTGGCTATGCATTATCCCTGCAATTACGGTTATGTTCCCAGCACGTTAGCCGAAGATGGTGACCCTATGGATGTTTTAGTGATGACACCTTTTCCGGTTCAGCCTGGTTCTTTGCTTAAAGTGAGGCCATTGGGATTGCTGGTGATGAGCGATGAGGCAGGCAAAGACAGCAAGATTCTTGCCTTACCTACTGAAAAAGCCTGCGCGCAATTGGCTGATGTTGAGAGTATGGAAGATATCCCTGAGGTAATGCTCAATAAGATTTCGCACTTTTTTGAACAATATAAGGCGCTTGAGCCAGGTAAGTGGGTTAAAGTCGAGGGTTGGCAGGGTAAGCAAGCCGCTATCGATGCGCTGCAACAAAGTGTTGCTCGTTATTCATCTTGAAAATTGAGAGTAAACCTATGACATTACCTTTTTATCGACAAGGATTGCCAGAGCCAAGCAAATTACGACAGGTGTTGAATCAGGCTTATCGCATGGATGAGAAAGAGGCGGTAAGACATCTGCTAGAATATCTGGATTTTTCTTCCACTACGGAAAACACCGTTCATCAGCTTGCGGTTGAGCTGGTCCAGTCTGTCCGTGAGCACAATACCGAACGTAATGTGATTGAAGCATTTATGTTGCAGTACGACCTTTCTATGGAAGAGGGCGTATTGATGATGTGTTTAGCTGAGGCCTTGCTGCGGGTGCCAGATAAAGAAACTGAACGGTTGTTATTGAAGGATAAGCTCACCAGCGCCCAATGGAATAAACACATTGGCGACAGTGAGTCGGCATTTGTGAATATGGCAACTTGGGGCTTAGCCTTATCGGGCAAGATTCTGCAAAGTCAGGTCAGTCCAGGTACCTATTTTAAATCAATTTGGCAGAAATTGCTGCGTCATAGCGGTGAGCCGGTGATTCGTAAAGCGGTACGTGAGGCGATGAAAATTCTGAGCAAACAATTTGTAATTGGTCAGGATATTCATGCGGCACTCAAAGCCTCTGTGGATATGAGAAAACGAGGGTATTGTTTTTCTTACGATATGTTAGGTGAAGCGGCACGCACACAAGCCGATGCAGATCGGTATTTTAAAGCCTATTTTGATGCAATTACAGCGATTGGGGGGTACGCTGATTCTGAGGATGTGACAAAAAACCCCAGTATTTCGGTGAAATTATCAGCGCTGCATCCGCGTTATGAGTATAGTCAGCGTGAGGTAGTGGTTCCTTATCTAATTCAGCGTGTGAAAAAACTGGTGCTTCATGCCAAAGAGCATGGCATTAGCTTCACCATTGATGCTGAGGAAGCGGATCGTTTGGAAATGTCCTTAGATATTATCGAGGCGATTTTTGCAGACTCTGATTTTGCCAATTGGGAAGGCTTAGGGTTAGCGATGCAGGCTTATCAAAAACGCGCTTTTGCATTTATTGATTGGCTCATTGATTTATCCAGAAGATATAAGAAGCGTATTCAAGTGCGTTTAGTTAAAGGGGCTTATTGGGATACAGAAATCAAGCTCAGTCAAGTCGAAGGGTTTGTGAATTATCCGGTATTCACTCGTAAGTCTAATACCGATTTGAGTTATTTAGCCTGTGCTAAAAAAATGTTATTAGCACAAGAGGCAATTTATCCGCAATTCGCTACCCACAATGCCTACTCAGTTGCGGCGATTTTAACTTTATTGGCAGAAAATAAAAAACAGCATCATCTTGAGTTTCAAAGCTTACAAGGCATGGGGCGGGCTTTGCATGATGAGATTGTGAGTAAAGCCTTTAATTTTCCTTGCCGTATTTATGCGCCTGTAGGCTCACATAAAGATTTATTACCCTATTTGGTGCGGCGTTTACTAGAAAATGGTGCAAATAGCTCTTTTGTTAATCGCATTGCTGATGCAAAAACACCGATAGAGCAATTGGTTGCTAGCCCCATTGCCATTACCCGCGCTCATGAAACAATTTTTAATCCACGTATTCCTTTGCCTGCTCATTTGTATGGTGAGTCACGCCTGAATTCAGAAGGGCTGGATTTGAGTAATATCTTGGCGCAACAGAGTTTAGCTGAAGGTTTTGCCAGAGCCGCACAGCAAAAATGGACTGCCGCTTCTTTTCTACGTCAAGCAAGCGATACAACAGCCGTCTATAACCCTGCCGATACGCAGCAGGTGGTGGGTCACGTTGAAGAGGCACACATCGATGATGTGGATAAGGCGATGCAGGTTGCAGCGGATGCTTATCCTAGTTGGACACGTACTGCGGTGGAAAAGCGTGCCGAGATATTGCGTCACATGGCCGATTTGTTGGAATCTCACAAAAGTGAACTAATGTATTTGGCGGTCAATGAGGCTGGAAAAACCTTGCATGATGCTAATGCTGAGGTGAGAGAGGCCATTGATTTTTGCCGTTATTATGCGAGCCAAGCCGAACGAGTTTTAACAGAAACCGTCTTGCCTGGACCAACGGGTGAATATAATGCCTTGAGAATGCGTGGGCGCGGTGTGATTCTTTGCATTAGTCCTTGGAACTTTCCTTTAGCGATTTTTACCGGACAAGTGGTTGCGGCTTTAGTTGCCGGTAATACGGTGGTGGCTAAACCAGCAGAGCAAACGCCATTGATTGCTGCTTTGGCTGTGAAGTTATTCTACCAAGCCGGTTTACCTGAAAATGTATTACAGTTAGTGTTGGGTCGTGGTGAGACCATTGGTGCTGCTTTGGTGCAGCATCCTCGCTTAGCGGGCGTGATGTTTACCGGCTCTACCGAGACAGCGCGTGGTATCGCCGTATCTTTGGCAAATCGCTCTGGTGCTATTTTGCCTTTGATTGCAGAAACCGGCGGTATGAATGCGATGATTGCTGACTCAACTGCTTTGCCTGAGCAACTGATACGGGATGTGCTCAGTTCAGCGTTTGGCAGTGCCGGTCAGCGCTGTTCTGCTCTACGTGTGTTGTATTTACAAGAAGATATTGCCGATCATGTTATGCAGATGCTCTCTGGTGCCATGGCAGAATTATCGGTGGGTAATCCGCTACTGTTATGCACTGATGTGGGGCCAGTCATCGATGAAAATGCCAAAACGATTTTGCTCACCCATGCTGAGCGCATGCGTCGTGAAGCGCGTCTTATTTATCAAGTATCGTTATCGGAACAAGCCACTCGTTGTGGCCATTTTGTTGCACCACAAGCTTTTGAATTACCAGCGCTTAACTTATTAAAACGCGAAGTATTTGGCCCGATGTTACATGTACTACGCTATCGAGCTAGTGACTTAGCCAAGGTAGTGGATGAAATTAACAGCTTGGGCTATGGCTTGACCTTTGGTATTCAAAGTCGCATCAATACCACAATTGACTATTTGCAAGACCGTATCGAAGTCGGTAACACCTATGTTAATCGCAATACCATTGGTGCTGTGGTTGGTGTGCAGCCTTTTGGTGGTAGTGGTTTATCGGGCACAGGGCCTAAAGCAGGTGGGCCACATTATTTGCCGCGACTGTGCCAAGAGAGTACCTTAACTGTTGATACTACCGCTGTTGGCGGTAATGCGAGTTTAATGGCGATGGAAGAATAATAGGAGAACCCATTATGAAAAATAAACGTTTTATGATGCCGCTATTGTGTGCGGTATTTTCTGCAAGCTTTGCGCAAGCTCAGCCGGTTTCTTTAGCCACAGACCAAGAAAAATTAAGTTATGCCATTGGCATGATGGCAGCTAAAACGTTTCGTGAGCAGCAGATTACTGTTGATTTGCCGCAATTTATTGAGGGTTTTAGTGATGTAATGAATGACAGCCCTTTGCAGTTAACAGAAACCCAAGCGCGTGAGCTATTGCAACGCTTGGAAGGTGAACAACAGCAAAGTAATGGTGCAGCACTGGATCAACTGGCACAAGATAATTTGCGCATGGGGCAAGAATTTTTAGCTAAAAATAAGCAACAGCCGAATGTGGTTACTTTAAAAAGCGGCCTGCAATACAAGGTACTGGTTAAAGGCAAGGGGCAGTCACCTAAAGCTGATCAAAGCGTTACGGTGAATTATGAAGGTAAGACGATTAATGGCAATGTTTTTGATAGCTCTTATAGCCGTGGTAAACCCACAACATTTGTAGTAGATCAGGTCATTAAAGGGTGGCAGCAAGCATTACAACTGATGCAGCCAGGAGCGGTTTGGGAATTGTATATTCCGGCTGATTTAGCTTATGGAAATCACAATGTACCGAATATTGGCCCTAACCAGGTGTTGATTTTTAAAGTTGAACTGATTTCTGTGGAGTAACACTCGTTATCGTGATGCATTATTTACAAGGCCATAGCGCATTAACGGATTATCGATGCGAACAACTGTATCAAGCCATTAAGCGTTTTCTGCCTGCTTTGTGTAAGCTTGCGGTTTATCATGATTACTGGGTGCAGGTAAAGCGACCGTTGCAATCGGATGAGAAACCACGTCTGCGTCAGTTGCTGAATCAAGCAGTATTATCCGAGGCGCCGCAGGATGAGTCTGCAGTGGTTTTTTGGGTGACGCCGCGTATTGGTGTTATTTCTCCTTGGTCCAGTAAAGCCACCGATATTGCCCATATTTGTGGCTTGGATGCGATCCTGCGTTTAGAACAGGGAATGCGTTTTGTATTATCCGGTGTCTCTTATGCGCAATTGCAAGCGGTTAAGTCCTTATTGCATCAGACCGTTTATGATCCGCTCACGCAAAGTATTATTTATGATTTTGATGAATTAAAAACCTTGTTTAGGCATGGAGAACCTCAACCCTTGGCGGATATTCCGCTGCTTGAGCAAGGCTTGTCAGCACTGCTTAGTGCTAATGAGCACATGGGTTTGTCACTGTCAGAGTCGGAGCTGAATTATTTGTTAGCCGCTTATCAGCGCCTAGGGCGTAATCCCACTGATGTAGAATTAATGATGTTTGCGCAAGTGAATTCTGAGCATTGTCGTCATAAAATTTTTAATGCCAACTGGACGATTGATCAGCAGGCAAAAGAAGTCTCTTTGTTTCAAATGATTCGTCATACCTATCAACACTATCCCGATAAAGTCTTGGTTGCTTATAGTGATAATGCGGCTGTGGTCGCTACCACAACGCCTGTGCATCGTTTCGTGATTGATCCGCAAACCCATGTCTATCAAAAGCAATATGAACAAACGCCTTATGTATTAAAAGTAGAAACGCATAATCATCCCACAGCCATTTCGCCTTTTGCCGGTGCTGCAACTGGCTCTGGGGGTGAAATTCGTGATGAAGCGGCTACCGGATGCGGTGCGCAAGCCAAGGCAGGCTTATGTGGTTTTAGCGTATCACATTTACGGATTCCTGATTTACCGCAACCTTGGGAGATGGCCAACCCTAAGCCACCGCATGTGGCTTGTGCGCTGGATATTATGTTGCAGGCACCGATTGGTGCAGCATCTTTTAATAATGAGTTTGGACGTCCTAATATTTTGGGATACTTTCGCAGCTTTGAAATGCGCTTGAGCAGTCAATATGGTGAGGTGCATCGCGGCTATCATAAACCGATTATGATAGCCGGTGGTATCGGTCATATTCGTCCTGCTCATGTTGAGAAAAAAACGTTATTTTCCGGTGTTCCTCTGATTGTGTTGGGGGGTGAGGCGATGTCGATTGGTTTAGGAGGAGGGTCGGCTTCTTCGCGGCAACACTGTGAGGGGCAAGAGAGCTTGGATTTTGCTTCGGTGCAACGCGCTAATCCCGAGATGCAACGTCGTGCTCAAGAGGTGATTAATGCCTGTTGTGCTTTAGGGCAAGATAACCCAATTTTATCGATTCACGATGTTGGAGCCGGTGGTTTATCCAATGCTCTGCCAGAGTTGGTTCATGCTTGCGATTTGGGTGCAGCATTTAATCTACGAGCGATTCCTAATGTTGAGCCGCAAATGTCTCCTTTAGCGATTTGGTGTAATGAGGCGCAAGAGCGTTATGTCTTGGCTATTAAGCCGCATGCCTTGGAATTTTTTACTGTAATTGCAAAACGTGAGCGTTGTCCTTTTGCGGTGATTGGTCAGGCAAGCGAAAATCCTGATTTGCGTTTGCAAGACCCGCATTTTAATAATCAACCCATTGATTTACCGCTGTCTGTTCTGTTTGATGAAATGCCCGCTTTATCTTGTTCTGATGAACATGCGGCACCGGCTTATCAAAAATTTGCAACAGATACCATTGACTTGGCAGAGGCGATCAAGCGGGTATTGCAATACCCTTGTGTTGCCAGTAAAAATTTCCTGATTACCATTGGTGATAGAAGTGTGGGCGGTATGGTATCTCGTGATCAGTTAGTGGGGCCTTGGCAGGTACCTGTTGCCGATTGTGGCGTAACCACCGATAGTTTTGATGCCGTGACGGGACAAGCCATCGCAATGGGAGAGCGTCCTCCGATTGCGTTATTACATCATGCTGCTTCAGCGCGTATGGCCTTGGCAGAAGCAATTACCAACATTGCCTCAGCCGCTATTGATGACATTAGTGATATAGTTTTATCCGCTAATTGGATGGCAGCGGCAGATTATCCAGGTGAGGCAGCAGGGCTGTATGATGCGGTACAAACCGTAGCGATGGAAATCTGTCCAGCGCTGAATGTGGTTATTCCAGTGGGCAAAGATTCCTTGTCTATGCGTACAAGTTGGCAGCAAAATGCTAGCACCCATGCGGTAACAGCGCCTTTATCTTTAATCATCAGTGCGGCTGCCAATGTGGTCGATGTACGTTCAACCTTAACGCCACAGTTGCGTCAAGATGTGGGTGAAACGCGCTTATTGCTGCTTGACTTAGGCAAAGGAGCTAACCTGTTAGGCGCTTCGGTGTTAGCACAAGTTTATAATACCTTAGGTGATAGACCGCCGGATTTAGATGATCCCCAGTTATTGGGGCAGTTTTTTAATGCCATCCAAGAATTAAACCGCCAACAGCTAATATTCGCTTATCATGATCGCTCCGATGGTGGTTTGTTAGCGACTTTGTGTGAAATGATGTTTGCTGCTCATGTAGGCGTGGATATTAATCTAGACGCGTTAGGAGCGGATGCCATTGCCAGTCTGTTTGCGGAAGAGCTAGGCGCGGTTATTCAAGTAAAAGCGGATGATATGGATAAAGTCATGACTATTCTATCGTATTATCAGTTGCAAGCCTATTGTCATGACATTGGGGTGTTAAATCATCAGGATCAATTACGGCTAACAAGTAATCGTGAATGTTTCTATCAAGAATCACGAGTTAATTTGCAACGCTGGTGGTCACAAAACAGTTATGAATTGCAACGCTTAAGAGATTATCCACCTTGTGCACAGCAAGAGTTTGATGCGTTGTTAAATACGGATGATGTTGGCTTGAATGCCCGCGTTAATTTTGACTTTGATTTGGCGCCAGTGATTCAGCGTGGTATCAAGCCCAAGGTTGCCATTTTACGAGAGCAGGGCGTTAATGGTCATGTAGAAATGGCAGCTGCGTTTGATCGTGCTGGATTTACCAGTGTTGATGTGCATATGAGTGATATTCTCGCGGGAAGACAGCGCTTAAGTGATTTTAAAGCCTTGGCTGCCTGTGGGGGATTTTCCTATGGTGATGTCTTGGGTGCAGGGCGAGGCTGGGCGCAGTCGATTTTAATGCATGCACAGGCGCGGGATGAATTTGCCGCTTTTTTTCAACGCCAAGATACGGTGACTGTCGGCATGTGTAATGGTTGTCAGATGCTAAGCGGCTTGCGTGAGATTATTCCTGGCGCCTCACATTGGCCTGCTTTTTTAGCCAATCAGTCGGAGCAATTTGAGGCACGCTTATCGTTAGTGAAAATCGCCCATTCGCCTTCGGTTGTCTTGCGTGATATGGCAGAGGCAGTTATTCCTGTGGTTGTGTCACATGCCCAAGGGCGTGTGGCTTTTGCACAAGAGAATAATTTACAAGAAATACTGGCGCAGCAATTAATTGGCATGCATTATGTTGATAATCAGCATCAAGTAACTTTGGATTATCCGGCTAATCCTAATGGTAGTGTGGATGGCATTGCTGCATTGACGAATCAGGATGGACGCATCACTATCATGATGCCGCATCCTGAGCGAGTGTTTAGAAGTGTGCAGATGTCTTGGCATCCGCAAGAATGGCAGGAAAATAGCCCTTGGATGAAGTTATTTTATAATGCCTACGAATTTGTTAACTGAGGAGAACTATTATGACAAGTATTATTTTTCAAACCACATTGGGAACGATTAAAATGGCGTTGGATACTGATAAGGTTCCCGAGACGGCAGAGAATTTTTTAAGTTATGTTAAAGAAGGCTTTTATGACAACACCATTTTTCATCGTGTGATTAATGGTTTTGTGATACAAGGAGGTGGTTTTGATAAAGCCATGCAGCAAAAAGCCAACAAAGACCCGATCGCTAATCAGGCTGATCAAGCCGGTACAAATGTGAGAGGCAGTGTGGCTATGGCTAGAACTAATGATCCTGATTCAGCAACGTCGCAGTTTTTTATTAATCTGCGTGATAATGATTGCTTGGATTTTCGCCGTAAAGACAGTCAAGGTTGGGGCTATTGTGTTTTTGCTCACGTTGTAGAGGGCATGGATGTGGTGGATAACATTGCTCGAGTTGCTACAGGTCAGCGCAATGGACATGCCGATGTTCCCTTGGAGCCGGTGGTGGTGATAAAAGCTGTGGTGCAGGAAAGTACTGCAGAGTAAGTTGCAACCGCTGTCATTGAATTAAGCGCTGCCAATTGTCTTTGATGAAGCAATTAGACTGGCGCAACCTGAACTTGTTGCTACCGAGAACATGGGCCTTTCTCTGTACTGAGGTATCGTGATAGAATAGCCTAAGATTAGTTATTGTCTAGTTAGTAATCACTATGGATACCAACGTTATCACCTACGAGCAGCCCTTCAGTGATCAGATGCGCTTAAATTTGCGTATAGAGCAGCTTTTTAAGCAGCTTAATCACCATTTGCAAAGAGATGAGCAGCAAAGCGATCAGTTGGCTTTGGAGACATTGATTAGTCTCTTAGATTTAACCGAGCGGCCCGATTTAAAAAACAAGTTGTCGCAAAGCTTGTCGCAGCAGATGAATAGTTTGGTGCAATTAGAGGCATTGCCAGCAGTTGACCAAGATAAGTTACAAAACTTATTGCATCGTTTGGATTGTATGGTAGATGTATTAAATCATGGTGGACGCAGTAAAATTGCGGATAGTTTACGACAAGACCCTTTTCTGAAAAGTATTAGGCAGCATCCAACCCAGGTACAACATCCTGGTAGTGCGCAACTCAGCTCACCGGCTTATCTTTTATGGTTACATCAGTCGCCTGAGTTACGGCGTCAGGATATGCAGAAGTGGTTGGAGGAATTGCGGATATTAGAAGAAGCAGTTTCCCATATTCTACAGTTATTGCGTCATCGTGCCGTGAGTCATTTGGTGAATGCGAATAATACCTTTTATCAGCAGTCTTTGGATAGCAACCTTACTTGTCACATGGTGAGAATCACTGTACCAGTGTCCTATGGCATTTATCCCAGAGTTAGTATCAGTAGAAATCGTCTTTCGATACGCTTTGAAGCGTTGCAGACTGAGCGTGCTTTGGAGCCTGGGCAAAAACTTGAAGATGAATTTCCTTTTGAGTTACATTGTTGTTATGCTTAATTTCCAACCAGCTATCTGCCTATTGTCGCTTATTTTTACGCAACACGCCGTTAATACGTCGCTGTAGGTTCGCTCGAGCGCCGCATCCTGCGGCTAACGGTTGCTTTGAAAATAAGCGACAATAGGCAGATTTGTGTGTAAAAATAACTCATTCCTCTCCTGTCAACGTTAATTTTTCACCGAACAGACGTTATTTATGAAAATCCGGTGTTTAGCAAGAAAAAACAATGAAATTTCGGTGTCTATTGCGAGAAATACTGAATTTTTTTTTATCAAGCGACATAAAATACTCTGTATTTACGTATTGATTTTGTAACTGTTTGATTTAACAAGAAAATACAAGTAATTGTTTCTTGATTAAACAGCCCGTATGGTTCACAAAGAGCAGTTTGTTATGTTAGAATCACGGTCTTAGGGAATTTGTATTATTAGGATTTGTTTGAGGCTAGAAAGGTTATGGTAAATCAAGACAGAGATTCAGTAGTTGCACCAACCGGTGGCGATGACACTGTTGCTCATTTATGGTCAACAGACAATGCTAATGACGTAAACTTTTTTTTGTGCTCCATAAAGCCCATATTACTTACCATAGCCAAGGCGATCATCGATGAGCAAAGTGCGTCCCTGAATGCTTCGGGGTTCTCGATGAATCCTGCAAAAACTGCGGCAAAAACAATACTAAATGACTTGAGTGGAAGCTTTGATAGCATCGTCAACGAGTTAACAGATGAAAAAGTTACAAATTTTTTTCACTTTAACAGAGAAAACTCATTTATCCAAATTGTTTTAAAAAAGCTTAATATTTTCCGCGAATGTGGACATTTCACTAACTTATCTGATGATAATTTATTGACACCTGAAAGTATTGAGCAGGTTGCATCACTTATTTTACATATTATGCGTGCAATTCATGTTAAATTGAAAAATGACAAAAAAGTTGTTGCTAACGATCTTTATATTTTATTAACTGAGCTGGTTGAGCTCTTGTTTGTTGATGATGCTAGTGCTATGTTGAAGAGCGCTAGCTTAACACTGCTCAAATTGAGTAAAGGGCAGATAACAGTACGCTTAGATGACTCAAACTGTCCTCAATCGGTTGCTAGTGATATTTATTTGGCTGGTTTGTCTGTTTTAATTGAAAAATTGCAGCATCAACCTGCTGAGTTAGGCGCTAATACTGAGGAAATAGCGCTTGATAATAAAGATTGTACAGCTAATTCTGCTTTAGTGACTTTTAAGAAAAATCTAGAAGATGTGCTGGGTAATGGCTTAAGCAGTGAAGATCAAAAAAAACAATTAACAGAAAATTTCTCTGGTTTGAAAAATTCCTTAACAGAAGTTACAAAGTCTCTTGATGTAGCAAATCAAACTGTTGCAACAGAAATGGCTCAGATAATTAAAGCGCTAGAACAAGTGGCGTCAATTCGTAATATTCCAAACCTTCCAGATAAGTATGAGGAAATTTTAGATTCTCTTGCAGCAGAACTAGCAACTAAATCAGAAGCTATATTCGTTAGGCAACAAAATTTGCAGCAGCAGAGTAGTCTAATAAATCCATTGTTTACTGTAATGCCTACCTTTGAGCGGTTATCAACGCTTAGTATCACTTCTGCGCCATCGTTACAAATTAATCTGCCATCGATACAGCAATGCTTAGCTCAGGTAAATACTTTGCAGCAGTCATGTGAATCGCTGATAAGCTCAGAATGTCAGATAATAATAGGGCAAAAGCTGCGTGTATTGCGCATGCAGCAACAGGCAGAGCAATTAACGAAGCAGTTAACTCGGTTGCATGCAGAATATGTGTCTTTCAATGTAGTGCTTGCCGATAAAGAGGCTGAAGTTGAACAGTATAAGCAGGCAACAGAAGCTAATCAGCAGCAATTGACTACTTGCTTGTTGGCGGTTAACAAAGCGCTTGGCGAAAATGATCAAAATAGTCAGTCGTTTGATGCTAATCAAAGCATTGTCCAGGTGCAGGCAAATTTAGATCAGACTAATAAGCAGTTGTTGACGGATAAGGCGTCGATTGACCAGGCTATTAAAACAGTTACGCAGGTGAGCCGACAAATGGCTAACCATCTTGACAGCATCCAACAGCAAGAAGATTTGCAGGAAAGCAGTGATAGTTTTTCCAGTAAGCTTGAACAACTTCTAGATACTCAGGAAAAACAAGCAGTGTTAATTGATGAGAAATACCAGAGGCTGAACATTAAAAGGAAAGATGAAGAAGAACATATGCTGGTAGGAATAAACAATATTTCAGCAAAAGTTACCAGCCTTGACTCTAAATATGATGATTTACAAGATATTTTTTTGGTTCTTAAGGCAGTGGTGGGTTCTGCCTTGGTACTTTTTGACGAAATTAATAAAGAGGAAAATCTTGGGCAAAAACAGGATTTATTGTGTATCCCTCAATCATCATCTCCAGAGCTTGCTGCGTTAGGCAATATAGTTTCTCAGAAGCAGGATCATCTTAAAGCGCAAAAAGACAGCATTAGAGAGAAATATCAAACCGCTTGTAAAGCAATGCAGAGTTTTAATAGCTCCATTGAAGCACAGCATTTGGCAGAAGAATTTAATTTGCAAGGAGCAATTAAATCTCAATTAGAAGGTTTCAATGTTTCTTACAGAGAATATTCTAAAGCGTTGGGTGTTATCGATACTAAAGCTCAGATAATTGAGTGCCAAGCTCTTAAGATAAATAGCATTATAAAATTGTATGAGCTATTGTTAGAGCAGGAGTCAAGCGATTTGAAAGATCAGTCAAATCTTCCAGACGGCTTTTCTGAGTTGAGTGATTTGCAAGGATTTTTACAAGGTTTTTCTGAAAATCTTACTGCTGAAAATAGAGATGCTTTTTTTACCGAAGAAAATAGCTTATTTAAGCCAAAAGAGTGCTTTGATCACTTTTTTGTTACAGTACAAAATGCTTCAGATAGAGCGAATCAATATGGTAGTGATAGTAAAAAGGCACGTTCTCAGATACAGCGGTATAAACTATTGCAAGACAACTTGGGAGCTCTTTTAGCAGAAATCGAGAAAGAAAATGAGCATCATAACGGGAAGTGGTTAAGCACTATTCAGCTTTTGATTTTTAACATCAGTCAGAAGGTTAAAGCACTAGAAAAACAGCAGGGACAGGAGGAAACTCAGCAATGGAGTGAAATAAAAGCGTTAAGTGAAAAAATACTTTTAGCAAAGCAAGAGTTGTCTGTTTTACCGAAACAAGATGATGCACAACTTGAAAATATACCTGATATAGAAGTCCTATATGAACGTCAACGAACTGTTAATGCTAAGCAAACAGAGTTGCAACAGAATAAAAGCCAAATCGAACAAAGCCTGGCGGCTGTTCGGACAAAGGTCGACAGCGCTGCTTTAACACCGCTAAGTCAACTTAAAGAGAGAATTAATCAAGAGCAGTTGAATTTGCTTGATAAAGAACTTGATCAGATAGGGCAAGAGTTGGTTGAGTTAAATACATTAATTCGGAAGTATGATTTTTTTGTGGCTGCAAGCGATCTTTTTTCTAGTATTAACGAAATGAGTCAAACTTTATCCTCTATCATATCAGGTTCTCAAGCAATTGACGATACTGTTAAAGCAACTCTGAACCAACAGCTCAAAGATATTAGCGGAAAAATACAAGAGTTGGAGAAAATTGATTCTCAAGAGGTTAGTAATATTCTAGTAATTCAAACGATAAGAGAGAGTTATCAAGGTTATAGGCAACTAATTGATTCTGAGACAGCTGTTGGATATGTTTCACTATATAGAGATTTAAAAACCCGCGCAGCTACATTAGAAGAATATATTAATAGTAGAAAATGGTGGTTGGGAGCAGTAGAGAAGGATGAGACGATGACCTGGCAGCAACAGTGGCGATTTAATTTCTTTTCTTTTTTTATTAATACCGGTAACCTAAAAGATGCTAATACGCTTTTAGGAAAAATAAGAGCCATTAGCGATGAAAGTGATAACATTGATTATGGGAAGAAATTATTAAAAGTTAAAGAAATTCATGAAAATGTAATTACTAGCAAATCTTCTTTAAGAAGTTCTCGTTTTTTTGGTAGCTCCCAATATGCAAAACATTTAGAAGCGATTGAAAAAGTAGTAGCATCACCCGCTGCATAATTAAACAGATCACCTGCGCTACCATTGACTGTATTCTAAATGCAGCTTTGTCACTTGTGCTTTGAGTTCATCCAAACTACCCTCATTGGTAATCACATCATCTGCCACAGCGAGTCGTTGCTCACGAGAGCACTGTCTTTCTATGATCTTGTCCAGTACTGCTGCGATATTAGCATTACGAGCAATAGCACGCTGTTTTTGTTGTGCTAGGCTAGTATCTACTAGTAATATGCGATCAAATTGGTCGCAGAGATGATTTTCAATCAACAAGGGGATGACGGCAATACAATAGTTGCCTTTGGCAGCCTGCATTTGTGTTTGTACTTGCTCTTGGATTTTTGGGTGTAATTGCTGCTCTAGCCAGCGCCGTTGCTCATCGTTATTAAAAATAATACTGGCCAGTGCAATACGATTAAGTGTCTCATCTTGGTTTAAGATGGATGCGCCAAAGTGCGCCACGATGGTTTGATAACAGCTTGTGTTTTTAGCAGTCAGTTGGTGGGCAATGATATCTGCATCAATAATGGCGACGCCGTGCTGAGCAAATAAATCAGCCACTGTGGATTTACCACTGCCTATACCTCCTGTTAGTCCGATTGCTAGCATTTATGATACTTGCAGTAACTGAATGACAAAATCTCCCCACAATAAGCTAATCCATGCACCGATTGCTAATGAGGGGCCAAATGGCATGGCTTTGTTCCAGTTAGCTTGTTTGCAAAAAACCAGTACTATGCTGAATAATGTGCTGACAATAATTGCCAAGACTAGGGTATTGACCATGCTGTAAAACCCTAACCAAGCGCCCACCATTGCTAGCATTTTAAAATCACCATGTCCCATGCCTTGTTTTTTGCGTAGAGTGAGAAAAACCCAAGCCAATAACCAAAGGAAGCTATAACCAACCACGCTTGACCATAGTGCATCGGATAAATGGGTAAAAAATCCAAAACTGTTAAGCATTAGGCCTAGCCACAAAGTGCCGATGGTGAGTGGGTCAGGTAGTAGTTGATGATGTAAATCAATAAAAGCGAGTAGTATAATTAAATAACTAAATATTAATGCAGCAACCATTGGCCAACTTAGGCCAAATTTTCTTGCCACAATGACTGATGCTATAGCACTGAGTAATTCAACCAGTGGATAAAAAAGTTGAATAGGGCGTTTGCAGTGAGCGCATTTGCCAGACAGTAAAATATAGCCGATTAATGGAATAGTATGTCGCCATTTCAGCAAGTTTTTACAGTGCAGGCAATGTGATTTTGGTGTGATGAGAGTTAGCTTGTCTGATTTTTTTTCTGGTGTCATACCTAAAAAGTCACGGCAATCATTGTGCCATTGTTGTTTGAGCATTAATGGATAGCGCGTGATGATCGCGGTTAAAAAGTTGCCCACGATAAGCCCTAGGATTACCATGATGATGTCTAGGGAGAGTGGTTGTAGTGCCATTATATAGTTTTCCTTAAAAAAATGGTAACAGTGCAACCCGCTGAGTTTAAGTCAATAAGCTGGCTTGTTACGAAAAATGATAAACTACCCTACAGACAGACCCAGGTTTACCATTGGTAAATACAATACAGCGATCATTACGCCAGTGATCAGTGCCAATAACAATATCGCAGCAGGTTCAGCGCATTTGGCCATTGTTGCTAGGCGATTTTGCAAGGCTTGCTGATAAATTTTTGCTATTTGATCAAAAGCCCTGCCCATATTACCAGAATTCTCACCAATAAGCACCAGTTGTAATAAGGTTGGTGATAGCAGCGTGAGTTTGCTTAGGCTATGGTACAGGGATTTGCCTTCAGATAATTGTTTGGCTAATGGCTGCAATTGCGATTTTAAGCGTTGATTGCTAATTGAGTCATAAGCAATTTCTAGTGCTTGCAGTATGGAAAGATGAGTTTTGAGTGCAATGGCTAATAAATAACTCCAGCGTGCGAGGGTAGCGATAAGAACTAATTTGCCAATCCAAGGAAGCTTAATAATTGTCGCATCGATCTTTTTGCGAATGCTTGGATTTTTTGTACCGAGGTAAAGACTAGTGACTATTATAATCGCTAAACTAGACAATAGTGCGCTGTGATGTTGTAGCCACTGACTAAATACCAGTACTGATTGCGTTAAAGTGGGCAGTGTGCTATTCATGCTGGTAAAAAAATCTTGGTATTCTGGTATAACAAATAATAAAATTCCTGTGCTAATGATCAGGGTGCAAAGCAATAAAAAAATTGGGTAGCTCAAGGCTTTTTTAAATTGGGATTGTGTGTTTTTCTTATTAGTAAGCAGTGTTAGTAAATAGGCTAAAGTTTCGCTGAGTTGTCCAGTTGACTCACCTGCATGAATAAAAGCCCGATAATACTTTGGGCAATGCTGTGGAAAATCAGCTAAGGTATCAGCAAAACTTTTACCAGCTTGAATTTTTTGTCGTAATTGTACTAGGAATATTTTAAGTTTAATATTTTTTCCGAGTCTGCTAGTACAAGCAGTGCTTTTTCTAGTGGAATTTTTGCTTGTATTAATAAGGTTAGTTGTTCGGTGAACCGCAGTAGCATCGATTC
>CAZSHR010000006.1:16708-32205 GCA_964606725.1 uncultured Coxiella sp. | reverse complement strand
TTTGGAGCGGGAAACGAGACTCGAACTCGCGACCCCGACCTTGGCAAGGTCGTGCTCTACCAACTGAGCTATTCCCGCTTGCAAAAAAAGCTAATCCAAAGCCATCAAACGCGAGCGGCTATTATTGCTTTTCTTGACACAAAGTCAAGTCTGGCCAAGCAACTTTCAAGTACACAATCATTGTCCACAAAGTGAGTGCTGCCGCAAAAAATAACAACAATGTGCCAAACCAAAGCAACCATAGACCAGAAAAAGCAGCGGTATACCAAATCAATAACACCAGCGCCATCATCTGGATAACGGTCTTGATTTTGGCAACAAAATTAACCGCTACACTGGTGCGCTTACCCATTTCTGCCATCCATTCCCGCAAGGCTGAAATCGCAATCTCACGCATGACAATAACCGCTGCCGCCACTGACAGACCAGGAAGATGCTGCTGCCCCACGACTACCACCAAAGCACAAGCTACCAGTAACTTATCAGCCACAGGATCTAAAAAAGCACCAAGCTGGGTGGTTTGCTGTAAACTACGTGCCAAATAACCATCCAACCAATCGGTTAATGCCGCCATCGCAAATAATACACTGGCAACAGGATGCGCCCAACGAAAAGGTAAAAAATATACCACCATAAAAATAGGAATCATCAACACGCGCAGCAAGGTTAACAGCATGGGTATATTATTGAATAACACGGTTTTACTTCTCACTGTTAAACAACGCACATGAAATAAACGCGGCTTTGCAAACGTCCTAAGCTAGCACTATAAGTGATTATGTTATAATAGCAAGCCTTGTTATTGAGAATGCAGAAATTTAAAAATCTTTTCCGCAAGCGCTGCATTAATTCCCGACACCGCCGCAATATCCTGGACACTAGCTTTCATTAGACCTTGCAAGCCTCCAAAATGGGTGAGTAAGCGTTGCCTTCTGGCAACACCAACGCCTTGAATACTTTGCAACAATGACTGACTTCTGGCTTTTGCTCGCTTAGCACGGTGTGATGAAATGGCAAAACGATGCGCCTCATCACGAATATGCTGAATCAGGTGAAAAGCGATGCTATCAGGCCGCAATGATAAGGGTTTCTCCTGTCCATACAGCCACAAGGTTTCCGCACCTGGCTTTCGCTCTACCCCTTTGGCAACTCCCAACAAGGCCAGCCCACTTATTTGCAAGGTTTCCATCACTTCTGCTGCAGCATGTAACTGCCCTTTACCACCATCAATGATTAATAAATCCGGTAGCTTTGCTGCTTCACGCTTGAGTCGTGCGTAACGACGCTCAAGTGCTTGACGCATAGCAGCATAATCATCCCCCGAAGTAATACCGCTAATGCTGTAACGCCGGTAATCTTGATGTGCACTACCTGCCTCGTTAAACACAACACAGGAAGCAACCGTGGCTTCCCCTTGAGTGTGTGATACATCAAAACACTCAATTCGTTGAATCGGATAAGATAACGATAACGACTCTTGCAGCGCCAATAACTGCTCTGCCACCTGACTTTTCTCTGCTACAAAATGCCGTAACGCTTCCAGCGTATTCGTTACGGCCATTTTCTGCCAAGCAAGACTGGCTGCTGTTTTTTGATCCGATAATACCAACTTACTGGATAATTTGCTTTGCAGGGCATTTTGCAACCATAGTCTATCGGTAATGCGTTCACTAGCAATAACTTTCTGTGGCAAATCATTCTGACGCACGGTATTAAGATAGTACTGAGCAATAAACGCTGATAAAGCTTCACCTAACTCACTGACCAATGGCAGCTTGGGAAAATAACTGCGTTTACCCAACATACGCCCATCTCGTATGGATAATACGGTAAACCCGATGCGCCCTGCATATTGCGCAACACCAATGACATCAATATTTCTTTTACCTGATAAATGGGTTTGTTGATTTTGCAAGCGACGCAACTGATCAATTTGGTCACGATAATGGGCCGCTTCTTCATAGTGCAAGCGTTTTGCAGCCGCCTCCATTAATCCAGTAATATTATCCATCACCTCATGACTTTTACCTCGTAAAAATCCAATGGTATGTGCAACTTGCTGTGAATATTCTGCCTCACTGACCAAACCAACACATGGGGCGGTACAGCGCTTTATCTGATATTGCAAACAAGGGCGCGTACGATGCTTGAAAAAGCTATCACTACATTGCCTGAGTCGAAATAATTTTTGAATCAATGCTAAATTTTCACGAACAGCACTAGCACTAGGGTAAGGACCAAAAAATTCGCCCTGCTCCTGCTTTTTGCCACGATAAAAATCCAAACGCGCAAAACGCTGCTGTGTTGACAGATACAAAAAAGGGTAAGATTTATCGTCACGTAAGACAATATTATAACGAGGTTTGAGTGACTTAATTAAATCAGACTCTAGCAGTAAGGCGTCATTTTCACTGGCAGCAAGTAGCACCTCAATGTTAACTACCTTAGCCAACATTGTCTGGGTTTTTTTATCCAACTGACGCGAAAAATAGCTAGACACTCTTTTGCGAAGATTTTTCGCCTTACCAACATAAATCACCTGGCCTGTGGCATCAAAAAATTGATACACGCCTGGGCTATTGGTGAGTTTTTTTAAAAAAGCCACGAAATCCATTGGCATAACAGTCAATTAGTCAGCATCCCCTGCAATATCCGCTTCATCGACATCAATCAAGCCATGACGTATGGCCATCAAAGTCAATTCTACATCATTGCGAATCCCAAGCTTCTCAAAAATACGATAACGGTAGCTATTGACTGTTTTGGAACTGAGATAATGCTCACTGGCAATTTCTTTGGCTTTTCGGCCTTTGATAATTCTAAAAACAACCTGCATTTCACGTCGTGATAGAGTATCAAAAGATGACTTACCATTCTTGGTCACGCTATTACAAGCCATTTGGTTGGAAATTTCCCAACTGATATAACGCTGACCTGAAGAGACAGCCTTAATCGCTTTAATCAGTTCTTTGCCTTCTGAGTTTTTGGTCAGATAGCCTGCCGCACCAGCTTTGATAAAACGGGTGGGATATAAATCATTGGTCACACTGGTTAATACTAGCACTTTTATATCAGGATTATACCGTAATATCCGACAGCTTGCCTCAAACCCTCCGATGCCTGGCATTTTAATATCCATCAACACCACCTCAGGCACTAATTCCTTAACTAGCTGCACTGCTGTTTCACCCGAATCCGCTTCTGCAATGACTCTGAGTTCTTTATCTTCCTCCAACAACTTACGAATTCCATGACGAACCACGGCATGGTCGTCTACTATCAATACATCTATCACCAGACCACCCTATAATAATATGGCGGAGAGACAGGGATTCGAACCCTGGAAGGGAGTTACCCTTAACGGTTTTCAAGACCGCCGCTTTCAACCACTCAGCCATCTCTCCAGATAAACAACTTATTAATGCGCCAATCATTTACGCCAGAAGTTTTTCCAATCATAGCAAACACTACGAGTATTAAGCTAGCACCCCTTGCAAAAAATGGCAATATGACAAAGTCTAATGCTTAACAGTCAAGTAAACCACTGACTTTATATTTCTTAGGTTATCCAATTGTTTTATATTATTTTTTTAAAGAATCATTAAAATTCTATTATTTTCAATAAGATAACGTCAGTTCGATGAAAAATTAACGTTAATAGGAGGAACGAGTTATTTTCACGCACAAATCTGCCTATTGTCGCTTATTTTTAAAGCAACCGTTAGCCGCAGGATGCGGCGCTCGAGCCTACAGGGACGTATTAACGGCGTGTTGCGTAAAAATAAGCGACAATAGGCAGATAGCTACTTGAAATTAAAAGAAATAACTGTCGAACTGACGTTAAGATAAGAGCAGCAGCATAGAGTTTTTAATTTTTTGATTACTTTATATACTATCATTAAGGTATAAGCTTTGCTTAATCGCACAAACTGGTATAAAAACGCAATTAAAGATTAACTCAAGAGAAAAATACTGAAAATAATAAAATTTCTAATATCAGCACTATAAAAAAGGCATCTATCAATGAAAAAGCTTTTCTCTGCTATATCAACACTGTTCATGATTGGCGCACTGGCAATGCCGATTAAATCAGTTGCTGCTCCAAAAAAGAAAGCAAACGATGACTCATCCATCAGTCAATCAGAGTTCAACGATTTGATCGCCCAAGGTGTACCTGCCAATGCCTTAAGCATGGCACTGCAAGGCTATGAAAAAGCGATTAAGCAGGGAAAGGTGAAGAATAAACGCTACTTAACCGTTGTCGACTTCAACCAGCCATCCACCGAAAAACGACTGTACGTTATCGATTTTAGTCAAAACAAGGTAATCTATAATGAATATGTCGCTCATGGCAAGGGCAGTGGCGGTAAAAAGCCTAGTGTGTTTTCCAGCAAAAGCGGCAGTCATGCCAGCGAGCTTGGCACCATTTTGACAGCCAATGTTTACCAGGGCAAGCACGGTGAATCGTTACGACTCAACGGTATTGAGCCACAAAATGCCAGCATACGTTCACGCGCGATTGTGGTTCACGCTGCCGACTATGCCACTCAAGATTTTATTGACAGTTATCAGAGATTGGGACGTAGCTGGGGCTGTTTTGCCATTGATCCTGAAATTGCTCCTGAGATTATTGACACTATCAAAGGTGGCAGCGTTATTTACGCCTATTCGACTATTAAAATGACAACCTAAGGCTTTTTTATATGACACTGCTGACCATTACAGGAGTTTCACAGAGGTGAGCTATTGCCCTGTAGGTATTAGCTCTTCCTGCATATAAGGGCGCAAAACATCTGGCACGATGATATTACCAGCTTTATCCTGGTAATTTTCCATAATCGCCACCAAGGTTCTACCAACGGCTAGACCAGAGCCATTGAGTGTGTGCACAAACTCAGGTTTTCCAGTCACTGGATGGCGATAACGAGTTTGCATACGACGCGCCTGAAAATCAAGGCAATTACTACATGAGGATATTTCACGATAACATTGTTGACCAGGCAGCCAAACTTCCAAGTCATAGGTTTTTGTAGCACAAAATCCGGTATCACCACTACATAATAACATGACACGATAAGGTAGCTGCAATAATTGTAATATCTTCTCAGCATGTTGGGTTAACTGCTCTAATGCCTCAAACGACTGCTCTGGTGAGACGATTTGCACCAACTCAACTTTCTGAAATTGATGCTGGCGAATCATGCCACGCGTATCTTTGCCATAAGAACCGGCCTCAGAACGAAAACACGGCGTTTGACTAACGCGACGAATCGGTAACTGTGCTGCATCAATAATCTGTTCACGATATATATTCGCCAATGACACTTCTGCGGTAGGAATCAAAGTTAAGCCTGAATCACCCGCCAAGGTAAACTGATCATCACGCATTTTAGGCAGCTGTCCAGTTCCGAAAAGACAGTCTTCACGCACCAAATAAGGAACATAAGCCTCATGATAAGCATGCTGCTGCGTGTGAACATCTAGCATAAAATTACCTAGTGCACGCTGCAAACGGGCAAGTTTATGGTGTAATATCACAAATCGAGAACCGGATAACTTAACAGCGGCCTCAAAGTCCACTAAACCATTATCCTCTCCCAGACTAACATGATCCTTTGGAGTAAAGTCAAAAGAGGTAGGCTCACCCCAGGTGCGAACCAACACATTATCATGCTCTGACTTGCCCACAGGCACAGACTCGTGTAACACATTGGGAATAGTGAGCTGAAAATCTAGTAATTTCTTCTGCAACACGGCAAGCTGTTGCTCATTTTCCTTTAATTGAATACCTAGGGTATCTACCTCAGCCAAAATCGGTTTAATATCTTGCCCTTTGGCTTTCATAATACCAATTTTCTTAGACTGCTGATTGCGCATTGCTTGCAGACTTTCGGTTTTGGATTGCAGCTGTTTACGCTCAGATTCTAGTTGCTGAAAATAGGCTTTATCCAGGACAAAATTCCGCTTTGCTAGCACCGCAGCGATTTCATCTACTTGTTGCCGTAATAATTTTGGCTCTAACATAACACCCCCTTGACAAAAAATCCCAGAAAAGTCGCAGCCACACACAATAATACACTGGAGCAGACATAAATCATCGCCGTTATCCACTCACCTTGTTGCAATAATAATACGGTATCTAAGCTAAAGCTAGAAAAGGTGGTAAAACTGCCCAAGACACCTACCATAAAAAAAGCACGCCAAAAGTAAACTTGCATCATAGATTTTTGTAAGTAAATAGCTGCCAATACGCCAATTAAAAAACAGCCTAAAATATTAATCACCCAAATTCCCCAGGGATAGTGTTTAGGTAATAATTCATTGATACAACGCAATAATACAAAGCGCAATGCCGCACCAATTGCTCCTCCACCTAAGACGGCGAATATTTCTTGCATGGTTTAATCCTTAACCTGACTGCTTCACTAAATCAACGCCATCAGGATTTGAAAAATCAAATAAATCATCAGATAAATGACTATTTAACACCACATGGGTAAATTCAAATACACTCATCTGTGATAAATTATTTTCAACTGTCATTTTCGTTAACAACTGTTCCTGAAAAGTTAATATAATTTTCTTAAAACTGGCATCAGAGGATTTAGGCACTAACAAAAAAGCTTTACTATCTTTACTAACAAATAATTCTCTCACAGTAAATTGTGCCGATAAATCCTTGGTTGAACCACTTAACAAGCTTGCCGGATCAATACTTGTTTTAGTTGATAAAAGCTGCTGTGTGGCTTGTGCTAAATCGACATCGTATAACCAAAACCAATGCCCATTGGTAACCAGCAATTGCTCTGATGGCTTTGCAACCGCCCAGCGAAACTTACCTGGACGCTTAATCATCACCACACCCGATGATTGTTGCAAAACACGATTTTTTTCATCCAAGGTTTTTTGTGAGAAATCAGCACGATAACTGGTAAATGAGGAGAGCAACTTACTGAGTTCTAGCAAAGCAGTATTTTGCGCCGCAAAAATGCTTGTCACAACAAAAAATAACGAGAAAACCGTTAATTTTTTCAATAAAGCCAGCACTTAATCACCTCCATCATGCGGTGCAGGCGCTAACACCTCACGATTACCATTATTCTCCATGGCGCTCACAACACCGGCAGCCTCCATTGCTTCCACAATACGGGCAGCACGATTATAGCCAATTTTAAAGCGTCGCTGAATACTGGAGACAGACACACGCCGTGAACGAACCACCGCATCAACAGCTTGGTCATACAAGGGGTCTTTTTCTGCATCTTGCTCCAACTCACCCATAGCAGCTTGCGTGTAACCACTACTATCAACACCAGAGGATTGATCTAATACGCCCTCAATATAACACGGCTCTCCTTCTTGTTTAATCGCTTGAACCACACGATGCACCTCATCATCATTGACATAAGCACCATGCACACGAATAGGCACACCCATTCCTGACGGCAAATACAACATGTCTCCATGACCTAATAACTGCTCTGCACCTTGTTGATCGATAATAGTGCGCGAATCTACTTTGGAAGACACTTGAAAAGCAATGCGGGTCGGGATATTTGCCTTAATCAATCCTGTAATCACATCAACCGAAGGACGCTGCGTAGCTAATACTAGATGAATCCCTGAAGCACGGGCTTTCTGTGCCAAACGTGCAATTAAGGTTTCTACTTTCTTGCCCACTACGACCATCATATCGGCAAACTCATCTGCCAAGACGACAATTTGCGGTAAACAGCTTAGAGCGACTTTATTTTCTGCGTCTTGATCAGCAATTAACAGGTCATATAAAGGCTGACCACGCTTTTCTGCTTCTTTGATTTTTTGATTATAGCCGGCAATATTGCGCACTCCTAATGATGCCATTAAGCGATAACGACGCTCCATCTCCACTACACACCAACGCAAAGCGGTTGCCGCATCTTTCATATCGGTTACCACAGGCGCTAACAAGTGGGGTATGCCATCGTAAACCGATAATTCTAGCATTTTGGGATCAATTAAAATCAAGCGCAAATGTTCAGGCGATGATTTATAAAGCAGACTCAGCAACATGACATTAAGACACACGGATTTACCAGAACCGGTTGTTCCTGCCACCAATAAATGCGGCATTTTCGCTAAATCAACCACAACTGGGTGCCCTGAGATATCTTTACCCAATGCCAGTGTTAGCGCTGAATGCGAATGCTGGTAGGGCTTACTGGCAACAACTTCCTGCAATACTACTTTTTCACGAGACTCATTAGGTAGCTCTAAACCAATTACCGACTTACCTGGAATCACCTCTACAACTCGCACACTGATAACGGACAAAGAACGCGCTAAATCCTTGGCTAAGCCAGAAATTTTGCTAACTTTTGTTCCGGCTGCTAACTGTAATTCATAGCGCGTTACCACCGGCCCTGGATGCACTGATACCACTTTAGCTTGCACACCAAAATCGACTAGACGCAGCTCAACTTCACGCGATTTTTCCTCTAGTTTTTGACGGTCAAAGGTTGTTTTCTTGCCCTGTGGTGGCGAATCCAATAAGTCAATTGACGGCATACTGCTGTTCGATAGGCTTTGCCGTTTCATGTTTTCCGTCATTTTTGCATTTAGCTCAAAGGAAGGCGGATCGTTAATTAGTGGTTTACTGGTATCAGTAGCACGAACAACAGATACTTTTGCTTTAGTGTCAAAGGTTTTTTTCGCACTACTGTCTTGATCAACACGCGCTCTGCTAGTTTTTAATCGTTTAAACGTCAGCAAGGATTTTTTTGAGTATAGCTGTGGAATAAACGCCATGAGTTTTTTTAAGCCGCGCAGACAAAGCCCCCCTAACCGATCTAAAAAGCGCATCCAAGATAGACCGGTAAACAGGGTGACTCCTAACAGTAACAAAGCTACCATTAACAAATTAGCTCCCAAGTTATTAAAGTTATGCACTAATTTTTCGGTAAGCACCGCGCCAATAATCCCTCCTGCCTGGTAAGGTAGTGGCGAGAATACAGTCTGAATATGGATAGCTGCCAAAGCACAGCCAGACGATAACACCACGATAAATCCTAACGCCCGCAACAATAACAAGTAAAAACGATGCTCGGATTCAGCACGCTCTTGCCTGCGATGTAACTGATAGGATTGCACTGCTGCATAGCCCAATAACAGCGGAAAAATATAGGCAAGATAACCAAAAATATATAGGAAAAGGTCTGCAAACCATGCCCCTACTTTTCCGGTCGCATTAGCAACAAAATGGGAACTAACATGAGACCAACCTGGATCACTGTGATGATAACTCATCAAAGCGATCAGTAAAAAAACACCGGCGGCCAAGGTGAAAATCAATAGGCCTTCATACAATAACGGCTGCAAATACACTCGAACAAAAGAAGGCACAACAGCTTGTTGTGTTTTCTTAGATGATGCACGAGTGACTTTTTTCTTTTTTCTCGTTGTTTTTGCTTTCAATCCAAACTCCCAGGCAACTTACGGTCGCCACATGCGTTTTAAAACAGTATCTTTATCGATAAAATGGTGCTTTAGTGCTGCTGCAATATGTAAGCACAGCAATCCTGTTAATACCCAGGCTGAAATATAGTGCATTTGAGCAAAAAACTTTGCCAGCGGCTCACTTAATGGCACCCCAGGTAAAGGCAATCGTAACAACCAAAAAAAGTTGGGAATATATCCTTTAGCCGTTGACATAGCCCAACCACTTAGAGGCATTAAAATAATCAACAAATACAGCAAACAACGTACCAAATGCGCTAAAAAACGCTCCCAGAACGGCATGGAGGCTGAATAATTGGGCTTGGGATTGAACAAACGCCATAGCAAAAAAACCACTCCCACTACTACAATCACAATACCCAGCGATTTATGCAGTGTAAATAATTGTGATTTCCAATTACCAAAATTAAATGTGGTTATTGCTGCACCAAACAATAGCTCAAACAGCACTAAAACAGCAATCAATCTATTATGCAAAAATCGGGTTATCACGCCATAACTTGTGGCAGTATCTCGATAAATCATTGTTTCATCCTATGCAAATAAATCCTGTAACAGAATAGTCTGCTCCCTATCAGGGCCGGTAGAAATCATTTTCACAGACACCTGTAACAACGCTGATAAACGCTCGACATAGGCTTTTGCCGCTGCGGGTAAATCTTCATAACGTTGAATTCCGTAAGTAGACTGTTGCCAACCTGACATTTCTTCGTACACAGGCTGACAAGCTAATAATGCGTTAGGGTCAAAAGGAAAATGCGAAATAACGGTATCATTCAAGCGATAAGCACAACAAATCTTAATGGTTTCGCATTCATCCAAGACATCTAGTTTAGTTAACACCAACGCTGATAAGCTATTGGCCTGAATAGCACGCCGCATCGCAACAACATCAAACCAACCACAACGGCGTGCACGACCAGTGACGGAACCAAACTCATTACCCCGTTTAGCCATCAAATCACCCACAGCATTGTCTTGCTCTGTAGGAAAAGGCCCCGAACCAACTCGTGTGGTATACGCTTTGGTTATTCCAACTACAGCATCAAAATACAATGGTCCAAAACCACTGCCGGTCGCTGCTGCACCTGCGGTAGTATTCGAAGAGGTAACATAGGGATAGGTGCCTAAATCAATATCGAGCAGCGTTCCCTGCGCCCCTTCAAAAATAATGTTTTTCTGCTGTGCCTGCAATTGAGCTAACACACTGGTGACATCGGTCACCATAGGTTTAATCTCTGCCGCCAAGGATAATAACTGATCCAGTACCTGCTGCTTATCAATCGCTGCGCTATGATATAATTGGGTAAGCTGAAAGTTATGATACGCATCTAGAGCAGCAAGCTTCTCAGGCAACGCTGCCATATCAAATAAATCAACTAAGCGCAAACCACGTCGCGCTACCTTATCCTCATAAGCTGGCCCAATACCACGGCCGGTAGTTCCCAAGGCTTGTTTTCCTAAAGCTATTTCGCGTGCTTTATCAATCGCAACATGATAAGGCAGCAACAAATTACAGGCAGAACTAATTTTTAAGCGCTCACGCACTGGAACACCGCTAGCCTGTAATTCTTCTATTTCGGCCTGTAGTGCTTCTAATGAGAGAACAACACCATTACCAATCAGTGACAATACCCCAGCATGCATAATCCCAGAAGGAATTAAACGTAAAATGGTTTTCTTACCCTCAATAATCAAGGTATGACCGGCATTATGCCCTCCTTGAAAACGCACAACAGCAGCTACCTGGCCTGTCATCCAATCAACAATCTTGCCTTTACCTTCATCGCCCCACTGCGTTCCCAATACAATAATATTTTTTGCCATGCTAACCCTTAACTACTTATGGTCAACACAGACAATTTCGTAAGTACTGGTACCACTGGGTGTCTCAACGTCTACCACATCCTCAACAGACTTGCCAATTAATGCACGTGCTAAAGGTGAAGACAGGGAAATTTTGTTGGTCTTTATATCAGCTTCATCAACCCCAACAATTTGGTAGCTCACCTCTTCGTCCGTATCAAGATTCACCAACGTTACCGTTACACCAAAAATAACTTTGCCTTCATTAGGGATTTGAGTGACATCGATAATACGACAGTGGGATAATTTAGCTTCTATTTCTTGAATACGCCCTTCAATAAAGCCTTGTTCTTCACGTGCAGCATGGTACTCTGCGTTCTCTTTTAAATCACCGTGAGCACGGGCCTCTGAAATCGCATGGATAACTCGCGGTCTTTCAACGCGTTTTAGATGCGATAACTCTTCTTTTAGCTTTTCAGCACCTTTGATGGTTATTGGAACAGCATTGCTCATAATCGAAACTCCCAGGTCTGTACTCTGAACACGTACAAGAATAACGCGAGTGCTTGACTGGCGTCAATTAAGTTAACTTATTGTTTATTTTTTATCCTGCTAATTAGGGTCGGCTATCGCTTTATGTAAAGTTTGCAAGCTGGTTACGGTCTCTTCACCTAAGCACTTCATGGCCAAACAAGCGGCCTCACCACCGGCTAAAGTGGTGGCGTAACAGACTTTATGCTGTACGGCTGTTGCGCGAATGGCAGTAGAATCTTTAATTGCCTGCTCTCCTTCGGTGGTATTAATAATAAAATGCACTTCCTCATTTTTAATCATATCAACAATATGCGGCCTACCTTCATTGACTTTATTAACGATTTTGGCTGAAATACCTGAACTTTCCAGCGCTTTTGCCGTACGCCTGGTGGCAATAATTTCTAAACCATTTTCCACTAATAATTTAGCAACGGGGATTAAGCGTTGTTTATCGGTATCCCTCACACTCAAAAAGGCTCTGCCTTTGCTCATAGGCATCCTATCACCGGCTCCCAACTGCGCTTTGGCAAACGCTAAGCCAAAGGTATCGGCAATGCCCATGACTTCACCGGTAGAGCGCATCTCTGGCCCCAAAATCGGGTCAACGCCAATAAACTTATTAAACGGAAATACCGGCTTTTTCACCGCAGAATAAGGCGGAATTTTCTCTTGCAACACTCCTTGCGACGCCAATGACTGCCCGATCATGCAACGTGCTGCAATTTTCGCAAGGGAAAGACCACAAGCCTTAGCAATAAACGGTACAGTTCGCGATGCACGCGGATTGACTTCGAGAATATAAATATCCTGTCCTTGTATCGCAAACTGCGCATTGACTAAGCCAACCACGCCCAAAGCTTTAGCAATTTTTTCAAGCTGTTGCCGTAAAGCTGATTGTATTTCTTCGCTTAAGCTGTGCGGTGGTATCGCGCAGCAGGAATCGCCCGAGTGTACACCCGCTTGCTCAATGTGTTCTAACAAACCGCCAATAACCACATGCTCACCATCACACACGGCATCAATATCCACTTCAATGGCATCATCAAGAAAATGATCGAGTAGTAATGGCTGCTCTTTGGAAACAATCACATTGGTGGTCATATAACGCGCCAACTCATTTTCATTATAAATGACTTGCATGGCGCGACCACCTAATACATAAGAAGGTCTGACAATAAGCGGATAGGCAAACACTTTGGCTAAGCGCAAACCTTCTTCAACACTGCGCACTGTGCCATTGGGGGGCTGTTTTAAGCCTAATTCATTAATCAGCGCTTGGAAACGCTCACGATCCTCAGCACGATCAATGGCATCTGGTGATGTTCCAATAATCGGCACGCCTTCTTTATCTAATAATTTTGCTAGCTTTAACGGGGTTTGCCCACCATATTGCACAATCACCCCTTTAGGCTTTTCAATGGCAACAATTTCCAACACATCTTCTAGTGTTAATGGCTCAAAGTACAACCGGTCAGAAATATCATAATCGGTAGAAACGGTTTCAGGATTGCAGTTAACCATAATGGTTTCATAGCCGCTCTCACGCATGGCCATAGCAGCATGAACACAGCAATAATCAAATTCAATCCCCTGGCCAATACGATTGGGGCCACCGCCTAACACAATTACTTTGTCTTTATCGTTAACTTGCAGTTCGGTTTCTTCATCATAAGTCGAATACAAGTAATCCGTATCGGTGTCAAATTCTGCCGCACAGGTGTCTACTCGTTTATAAACCGGATGAATCGCTAACTCATGCCGACGTTCACGCACTCGTTGCTCTTCTACACCCAGCAATGTTGCCAAACGCTGATCTGCAAATCCTTTGCGTTTTACAAAATATAAATGTTCTTTATCCAATTCAGCAAGACTACTGCCCAGCAAAAGCTTTTCTATCGTTAGTAACTCGGCAATTTGTGCTAAGAACCACGGGTCAATTTGACAGCAATGGTGCACTTCTTCAAGCGTCAAGCCAAGACGCAAAGCATCAGCCACATACCACAAACGATCAGGGCCAGGAATGTTAAGCTCACGTTTCACAAGTTTAATGAATTTTGCCTTATCCGATTCCGCCTCAATCAAATCAATCATGGATTCCAGACCAAAACGACCAATCTCAAGGCTACGAATAGCTTTTTGCAGTGATTCTTGAAAGCAACGGCCAATGGCCATGACTTCTCCGACTGACTTCATCTGCGTGGTTAAACGCGGCTCAGCTTGTGGAAATTTTTCAAAATTAAAACGAGGTATTTTTGTCACCACATAATCAATGGTTGGCTCAAAAGAAGCAGGAGTTTGTGAGCCGGTAATTTCATTGGCTAATTCATCCAAGGTATAACCCACAGCCAATTTAGCCGCGATTTTTGCTATGGGAAAACCAGTTGCCTTGGATGCTAAAGCAGAAGAACGTGATACACGCGGATTCATCTCAACCACCATGATGCGACCAGTTTGAGGGTCAACCGCAAACTGCACATTCGAGCCACCGGTTTCAACCCCAATCTCACGCAAAATAGCAATGGCTGCATTACGTAATTGCTGATACTCCTTGTCAGTTAATGTCTGTGCTGGAGCAACGGTAATGGAATCACCGGTATGCACGCCCATAGGATCAAAGTTTTCAATGCTACAAATAATAATGCAGTTATCATTGCAATCACGCACCACTTCCAGTTCATACTCTTTCCAACCAATAATAGACTCATCAATGAGTAATTCGTTGGTAGGCGATAAGTCAAGACCACGGTTACAAATTTCTAAAAACTCTTCGCGGTTATAAGCAATACCCCCTCCAGAGCCTCCCATGGTAAATGAAGGGCGAATAATGGCAGGAAACCCAACGATTTCTAATATTTCCCAAGCTTCTTCCATGGAATGCGCTAAGCCAGAACGCGGTGTTTGCAAACCAATTTTCTTCATTGCTTTTTGAAATAATTGACGATCTTCTGCTTTGTCGATGGCTTCACGCGAGGCACCGATCATTTGTACCTGATATTTCTCTAAAACTCCTTCACGCACTAAATCCAATGCGCAATTAAGAGCAGTTTGCCCTCCCATTGTCGGTAAAATAGCATCAGGACGTTCTTTTTCAATAATTCTCGTTAATACCGCACAGGTCACCGGCTCAATATAGGTAACATCTGCCATATCAGGGTCTGTCATAATGGTAGCAGGATTCGAGTTAATTAAAATAACGCGGTATCCTTCTTCACGCAAGGCACGACAGGCTTGGGTCCCTGAGTAATCAAACTCACAAGCCTGACCGATTACAATTGGACCTGCACCGATAATCAAAATACTGTTAATGTCTGTACGCTTTGGCATCTTAAGTCGCTCGCATTCGCATTAATTCAACAAAGTTATCGAATAAATAAGCAATATCTTGAGGCCCTGGACTAGCTTCAGGATGGCCTTGTAAGGCAATAATGGATTTTGACTGATGACGAAATCCTTGCAAACTTCCATCAAACAAAGAACGGTGTGTCACCGATAATTCATCCGGCAAACTAGCATCATCAACAACAAAACCGTGATTTTGACTGGTAATTGCCACCATGCCTGTCGCTAAGTCTTGCACGGGATGGTTAGCACCATGGTGGCCAAACTTCATTTTCTGAGTCTTGGCACCCAATGCTAAAGCCAGCAATTGAAATCCTAGGCAA
>CAZSHR010000006.1:0-16698 GCA_964606725.1 uncultured Coxiella sp. | reverse complement strand
CAAAAAGTGGAATATCCTCTGCAATTAATAAACGAATATTATCAATCACCTGATGGCATGCATCAGGGTCACCTGGGCCGTTAGAGAGTAAAATACCATCAGGCTTTAACGCTAACACGTCTGCAACACTGGTATGAATAGGCACTAATGAAACGCGGCAGCATCTATCAACTAGCAAACGCAAAATTTGTGATTTCACCCCAAAGTCATAAACTACCACATGATAAGTCGATTGATTGAGATTAGTGGCCTGCTTTGTAAAGCGATAACTGGCCTGATCCCATTGCTGTACTTGGTTGGTAGACACCGTTTTTGCTAAATCAACCCCCAACAAGCCTGGGAATTCCTGAGCTTGGCTGATCACTTGTGCATCCGTCACGTTGCCTGTCATGATACAACCGTTTTGTGCACCCTTATCGCGTAGCAATCGAGTTAGCCGGCGTGTATCAACACCCGAAATAGCAACTACTCCCTGTCTCTTCAAATAAGCATGTAGTGATTGAACGGAACGCCAATTGCTATCTACCAGCGAGAGATCGCGAATCACCAGTGCTGCTGCCTGGATACGGGAAGACTCTGAATCATCTGGGTTAACGCCCACATTACCAATATGGGGATAGGTTAAGGTCACAATCTGCTGACAATAAGAAGGGTCGGTGAGGATTTCCTGATAACCTGTCATCGATGTATTAAAAACCACCTCTGCGCTGGCTGTTCCTTGAGCGCCGATAGCATAACCACTGAAAACACTGCCGTCAGCCAATCCTAACTTGGCTGGTGGATAGCGATTGATCAGCTCATCCCAATTCATTACAGCAACTCTTGGCCCAAACGGTTGACAAATTCGCGCAAGTCTAATCGATCAACGGCTATGATTCAATTATTATTGCCATAAAGTTTATGATAGACTCGCGTACAACAAAGACCAATTATAAGACAACTACTATTAGGGCAAACTTTTGGTTAACACAAACAAAAACCGACTTGGCATATTCAGCCTGATTATGATCAACATTATCATGATTGATAGCTTACGTAATCTATCGATTAATGCCAGCAATGGTTTTTCGTTAATTTTTTATTACGTATTGGCCTATGTTTTTTTCTTAATTCCTTGCGCTTTGATCATAGCTGAGCTTGCAAGCCACTACCCTAAAACAGGTGGAGTTTATGTATGGATGCGTGAAGCGTTTAGCAAACGTATTGCATTAACTGCGGTGTGGCTGCACTGGATTTATAGCGTTTTATGGTATCCCACTATCCTAGCGTTTATTGCCGTCAATACGGCTTATTTAATTGACCCTGGGCTAGCAGACAGTAAAATTTATATGGTTAGCATGGTTATTGGCTTTTTTACCATTGCTACTGCACTTAATATCTTCGGAATGAAAATTTCGGCATTAATCAGTACAGTCAGTGCTATTGTAGGAACCATTATCCCTACACTGCTGTTGATCGGGCTTGGTGTTTTTTGGCTGGCTGACAACAAACCTATCGCTGTTGACACGAGTTTAGCTCACTGGTTTCCAAAAAATTTTGACAGAAACAACCTGGCTTTTCTTGTCATTGTGTTATTTAGCGTATTCGGTTTGGAAGTATCAGCCGTTCACGCAGGATCTGTTAAAAACCCCAGGAAAAATTACCCCAGAGCTTTATTAGCTTCTGCTTTATTTATTGTTTTATCACTAGTTTTTTCATCCTTAGCTATTGCCATTGTCGTTCCTAGTGATACATTAAGTTTAATTGGCGGCCTAGATCAAGCATTTAAAATTTTCCTTAGCACAATGCATCTTAGTTTTTTATTTCCATTGATTATTGCATCAATTGTTATCGGCAGTTTCGGCAATATGGCAGCTTGGGCAATAGGTCCAACAAAAGAATTAATGGTTGCTGCTGAGGATGGTTTATTACCGAATTTTTTTAAAAAGACAAACCGCTTTAACAGTCCATTTGTTATTTTAGGATTACAAGCCATTATTATTTTCCTTTTGTGTGGGTTTTTTGTAGCCATTAAATCTTTTAATACATCGTACTGGATATTGAGCGACTTATCAGCACAATTAGGCGCACTATTTTACCTATTCTTTTTTGCTATTGGCATAAAACTTCACAAACGTATTGTAAAAAAGGCTGACTGCTTTAGGCTAAGCAATTGGGCAATGAAGCTTTGCTGCATCACAGGCTTTTCAACGTGTTTTATCATCTTCCTGCTGGGTTTTATCCCACCAGAGCTAGTTAAAATGACAAGTTTGCTAAACTATGAGGCAATTTTAATTGGGGGCATATTATTATTCACGTTGATACCAACTCTGCTACTGAAATGGAAAATTAGCGATTAATCTTGATTACAAAAAAGTCAGAATCAGTTAATTTATTGTTGACCCAGCTAGACAAGGCGATTAGTATACGCCACTAGCCACGCTCCTCGGTAGCTCAGTGGTAGAGCAGGTGACTGTTAATCACTTGGTCGGGGGTTCAAATCCCTCCCGAGGAGCCATTAAAATTCCTTTAAAATCAATAACTTACTCTAACCCTGTATAAAATCCATTGCTGCCCAAAAACCTCCCTTGCGGGAGATTTGCGGGAGCTGGCAAAGAGTCTGTTTAATGAACACCGCAAAAGCTTGCCAGTTCCAGATTATTTGCCTTCCCTCTTCTGCTTCTCGCTGGACGCAACAGCGTCATGACGATGCCGTCCTGCCTTGAATAACACACTTTATTTGCTGCCAAATAGAGATTTTCTAATTCAGCATGCGAGTAATGTGTTGTTATACGAGCGGAGCGATGCCCAAGTAAGTCCTGCCGGTCTTCAAAACTGACACCTGCTGCACGTAATCGCCTGCCAAACGTGTGCTTAAGATCATGAACACATACATGCTCAAGACCCACGCGCCTCCTCGCCCGTTGCCACGCACCCGTATTCATCTGAAACATCGGGCTGTCTTGCTGATAGCCAAAAACATAAGTTAATCGTTTTCCACGGACACTTTCAATCACTGAAGCAGCAGCATCATTGCAAACCACCAAACGATCTTCTTTATTTTTTACCCACTCAGCAGGGATAATAAATACCGGAACAGCTAATCCCGACAATTTTACCTCCCATTCCCACCTTAATTGACAAACCTCCTGATCACGACATCCAGTATTGACAGCAAATAATGCCATATCTTTAAGATGTTGCGGCAATTCCCTAAAAAGTTTGTCCTGCTCTTCCCAGCTTATAGGGTAAGGTTTGCGCGCATCATCCAGTGGTAACAGCTTGATTTTAGGTGCATTCAACAACCAGGTTAACCCATGCTCATCTATCCATTCGCTTGCAGCCAGATTGAGAATACGCCTCACCACCTGCAATCCATAATTAATCGTTCGAGCCTTAACCTGATCTCGTTGCCTGCGCTCCTTAATAAAATCCTGCAATGTTCCCATATGAACAGACTCAAGCGGTAAATCCCCGATATACTCAACCAGCATTTTCAAACAACTTGCATCACTTCTGATACTGTGCTTATGCTGATTTTCCATCAGAAATTTAGTGGCTGCCTCCTTGAACATCCTTTTAGGCCGCACACCATACACATTAGCCTGCCTTACTTCTTCGAGACGCCTTGCAAGATACCTTTCCGCTTCTTCGAGTTTACCAGTGCCAGTGCTTTCGCAAAGTCTGCGTCCGAATATTTTTTTATCAATGTGCCAGTGGCCTTTACGTTTGTAAAGGCCAGGCGTTCTTTTTCGTCCCATATCATACCCTCGTACTTGTATGCTGCGGGACGACCACTACATTGCTTATAATCATCGGCCCAAGCCTCTAAGTCAAGTCGATCAAACGCAATTCCCTGGGAACCTACTGGAATTTCTACTAGGCTTGGCCTGACCTCGCTGTTAAAACGATGTCTGTCCATCCCCAAATAAGATGGCGCATCCCTCAAGCGTATGAATCGCGGCAATATATCCATTTTCAACAATGCTCCCCCTTTTTTTACTGGATTAGCCGATGACTAAGAAACTGTTTGAAATCTCCGATTTTTCCCATAAGCTTGCGATTTTCTGTGCTCAGTTGCTCAAAAATCAAACCTTTCTGGCTCAAAATCGAAGGGTTTAAACAGGCTCTAAAAAATCCTATCACAACACCAGAAACAAATTTTTCTTTATAAATAATAAAAAAATACCTGTAGTTGTTTATAAATACCCAAACGTTTACTGGAAAGTTAACCGTACTGGCACTGTAGCATCACTTAATCGATTGTCAGAGTTAAGCAAATTGTTTAGAATTACGAGGTTATCTTTTCAAATTGGTAACCCTCCTAGCGTTATCAAATCACCCTTTAATCTTGAGGAAGATAGCGACGTGAAACCGCCGTGGCGAGTAATCACCTGTCTAGAATGTAAAACAAAGGTTACTATCTGTCGTTACTGTGATCATGGTAATAGTTACTGTGGCCAAGAATGTGCACAAATTGCTAGAAAAAGAAGCCAACAACAGTCTGCTATCCGCTATCAGAAAACACTAAAATGCAAATTTAGTCACGCAAAACGCCAAAAAAAGTACCGTCTCAAAAAAATGGAGCCACTAGCAAACGCGAGCAATGACCGGCTTGTCGCACAGAAAAAAATAGTGACGCATCAGGGTTCAAAAGCTATTGAAATAACGAGAAACTGTTGTTTAATCGCTTTCGTCACGATTCAGCATGAAGAGACAAGCTCTCAAGCGGCAAGGACTTGTCATTTTTGCCATAAAAGCATTTTACAGTCGCAAAAAGCTAACAATGAGGCAAGTTTACCAAGCAAAAAAGAAAGGAAGTCGCTTATCGGCAGTAAAGGATCATGATTCTTTGTTAAATCCTAGAAAATAACGGGTTAATCGACAATAAGGAGGATTCTCATGGCAGCAAAACAAGCGACTGACACCATCACGCTTACTATTAGGGTCAAAAAGAACAAACAGAGACATCTTATTGAATTTCTTTTGCTCAATAAATTGACTCATCAAACAATCGCCTCCTTGACCTGTGAAACCAAGGAATCCATTGAAAAAGTACTCCATGAGAATCACTTCTTGAACAAAAAGAGTACCGCAAGATTGCTGGAAGTCGTATGTAGTTTATTGTGCGAATAAATTGAAGGAATCCCTTCCTTCTTCCATTCACTTTATAAGGAGTTCCCTTTCAAGGCTGGCCACTTTTTAGTGACCCGCGATATCACTATCCTTGTGAAAGTACACCCATAATTACTATTATAGCAATTCTAGAAAGAATAAATAGCAGTCATCATTCCAAAAATTTGTGAGATATCACCCCTAGCTAACCTAAAAACAACGCATCTTTACTGATATAAAAATTAAGATGATAAGAAAGTTACCCATTTTTATACTCAAAAGAGTTATTTGAGTCAATATAAGCCCGTGTACACTCCTTTACCACATCATAGCGCTCTTGAGTAGAGGAAGTTCTTGGATAAAATAGACAAAAATATTGAGGAACATTATCAGCCGCCTGACTAAGTGTGCGCAATAGTCTATCTCGCAGTGCTTGCAATTGTTGTATAGTGGTTGCACCCGCAATACTGTTTTGATAATCATCGATTACCAGCTTAGCGTGATACGACACCTTTTTCCGACCACTAGTTAAATTAACCCAATCACCTCCCCAGTAACGTAGCTCATAACTAGCATGACAGAAATACTCATAGAAATCTTTTAAGCCCTGGCCTAAACTAGAAACATCCTTATTCACCGCTTCATCGAACAAGCTATGACAAATTGCTCTTAACCGTTGCAGAGACGTCTGTTGATCTTCAACATCTTCTTGCTTTTGCTCACGCTGCCATAGCTCGTTAGCAGCTAATGTCATGAGTGATGATAAAGAACCTACAGAAGCAGCAACCGGAGCAGATGGTGGTAGCGATTGCGGCAACTCTGGCACCATCTGCTCCCGCTCAGGATCAATGGTTGATAGTAAGCGATCTGTTTCCTGTGATAAGAGACGACTTCTCAGGCTAGCAGCCTCAGACTGATAATGGTGCACCAGATCAGCCTTGTATAGCTCCTTATTTGCTGCCACTGACTGCTTTAACTGATTTAGTCTTTCCATCAGCGGCGCAGCTTTATCTATTGCGGCAGTTAAAATAGGCGCCACTAAATCATCCATATGATTGGTATGTTGTTCACCATTTTCATTGGGATAAACCTGCTGGATTACAGATAGCAAGAAGGTTCTAATATTTGCAATGAGTAAATCCTCCCTGGGATTGTAAACGTGAGTGATAAAGTGATTCAACAGACTAAAGCTCACAAAATGCGTCTCTCCATACTGCAATGATTGCACTGACGACTGTAAATCTCCCAAAGCTTGATCCAAGGCATCAAAATCATTGCTTTGTGCTGATTGCTTTTGAGCCAAAATAGTGCATTGATCATCGATGATTAATCGCTGCTGATTAGTCGCTTCAAGTCGTGCCACAAACTGACTAAGCGTGACATCAATTTCCGAGTACAGCGCATTCATCAAAGTATGAAATTCCGCGATCAAACCTTGCGTATCCGTGCCGCTGTCGAGCAAGTTATACACATCAGAAAACGGAAACCGAGTAACGGGCACTAGACGTTCTTCATTAGCCTTAGGTAAATCATTTCTCGAAGAGGGAAACATTGCTACTTCTCCTTGCGTTACTAAACCAACAGGTAAACACTCTCGCTTCGCTGAGGATAAATCAACTTTGCAAAGAGTCGGTGAGCACTGCTGCCTTAAACCGTATAACAAGCTTTTGGCCTGATCGCTAGGAATAGTAGCACTTTTTTCACAAGAGGTTAATAGCTGCGCGGTCTTTTCAACCAACTCATGATGCTGTATATCCAGTGATTTAATCGTTAATGCTTCAATTTTTAAAATACGCTCGTTAATATAAGATTGTTGCTCTGCAATATTTTTAGCTGTCATTATCAAGTGATCCGTCTTCTGCTGCGCTTGCTTAATATTTGCTGAAGCGCCTCTTTTGATATTTTCATGATATTTAAGTGCTAGTTCATTTTGATCGTTGATTACTTTCATCCTCTCTTGACACTGATAAATTAAATTACGTGTTAATGTCATAATAGTATTCAACATAAAATGTAATACTTTGTCATGAACAATTTTATACTCTCCTCGTAACTTAGCACTATCAGATAACAGGCGTACCGTACTCACTAGAGCCATTAACGCAGACAAACTGGTTAACAAGTCGCGGTAAGAGGCCAATGCCTTTAGTACCACATTAGGATTTTGACGATGTAGATTAATAACTAGATTAGAAACCCCATAGTAATCAATACGTAATTTAGCTACAATTTCATGACCTTGCAGAATATCGTGTAACTGCTGGTAGAAGACAGAGTTTTTAAATTCTGACGGGAGTAAGCGTGCATCTTCTTTGAGCTGGTAAATGCTTACCATCTTGTTTAAACTAGCATTACTCAGACAATACGCTAGATAAATCGCCAGATCACTTTGATAGGATTCTAAAGAGCAGGCAATATCTTCCAGAGCATTAGCAATAGAGCTACGTTCCAAATAAAATATGACATTATCACTCATCTTCTTAAGAAGTTGAGTAGTACTATTCAGGTAGCAATGAAATGGCTCAACAGATTTATCAGATTTAAAATAGTCCTGAGCCAAGGTGATAACTGCTTTAACAAAATTTCCCAAACAATCATACTCTGTCACAAGTTCACAAGTAGTCGCAATTTTACATAAATCCGTCACACGCGTGGAAATAGCAAAAATTAGATAATAATCGGGTCGATTAATATCATCAAAAGCATGCCAACTCATACGTTGAAAAATATCCTGCTCAATAGCATCAATATAGCCCGTGCCAATTGATATCACATCCATAGTTAAACTATAGTTAATTGATCTACTATACGATTGAATAATATCAGAAAAATAGTCAGGCTTTAACTGTGACGGCAATAATCTTTTTGGCAGCGAACCTACTGTGCGACCTGAGATAAAAAATAGTAATGATTCCTCTTTATTAATACGTAAATCAAGTGAATCTGGCACTTGCTTATGCTGCTTGTCGATGCCAGTATCATTGGAAAATGCACGCAGATAAGCACTGCGCAATTCTTGCATTATGCGAATATCACGCCAATGGTAAAAAACCGGAAAGCTATCAGTGTTTTCTGCTAATGCCATTGGTAGCTTACTTGAATGAATCAAGAAAACGAAAAATCATGAGTCGGAGTCTCTGTGTTTTCGTCCTCTTCATCAGGAGCCATTAATCCCCTCCCTTGTGATTTTTCACGCAGTTCAAACAAGCTGAAAACTCGGTGATTCAAAGATAAAGATAAGCGTTGCGTAATCATTCCAGAATGTGACAACAACGAGATAAATAAACTGTTCACATTATGCGGCTCAATACGACAAACCGCATAGAAAAAAAAGGAGAATAAATCACTGGCAACGTTTTCTGGCTTCTCATTGTAACAAATATTTCCAGCCACTAATGCTCGACTCTGCTGATAAACCGCCTGTTCTAACTGAGAAACAATCTCTGTGGTAACATTAATTACCAGTGACTGATGCTGCTCATCACGACAATAAGCCCCTAACAACAATTTTTTATCCAACATAGCATAATCAAGATGTAAGAATGATTGCTCTTTAATAAAAAGATGAGTCAATTTTTCGATTTTTTCCTGCACCACAGAATACACCATCAAGCAACCACAACCATGATCATCTTTTTTCTCTACCATCAAAATAATTTTACGTTCATCCTCACGATCATCTGCTATTTTACCACGAAAAATACCAATAATCGGATAATCATGACTAAAGGTTTTATCACTATCGAGCTTGCTATACTGTGGTCCACCACAAGAAAAACGCAGCCAATATTGGCGATGGGGTAAAAAATCTAATCGTGTCACACGGCTTTTTCCAATATCTTGATGGGCATACTGCCTATCCAAAGCTGATTTCTGATAAACCACACCATCATTTACTACAACAGACTGCATAATAGGTCGATTCGTCAAACAACAACACGGTAATGTCTTAACATGCACACATAGATTAAATTCATCTAAATCACAAGGATCATATGAGGCTAATCGCTGCCCAGCTAGGCTCACACACTTCCAATCTCGTTCCATTTCAAGCAATGTTTTAACTCGCATGAATAGACGCTCCTTTTAACAGGTAAGATTCCCTCTTTATAAAAGAAAAAAAATCCCTGATCTAGTTAACTAGTTTTTATCAAGAAGAACTGAATTTATCACAAGAGTCTGGAGTCTGGTTATACCAGCGAGGGATTGGGATGCCTTTGTGTAAGCAGTTAAACCACTGCCACTCTAAAGCCCCATTACCTCAATGCTACAAGATTACCTCGATTTGCTGGAGATGTGCGCAGCCCGATCATGCCTATTCTGCAAGATTATCTTGATTGGCGCTACACGTGCAGTTTGGCAAAAGCAACTGATACGGGTTTTGACGTGTTCTTTCCGGCGGCTGTTAATAAGCGCTTGCAGTGATCCCATGCGGATAGATTCAAGTGCCACATAGCCAAGGTGGTCTACCAATTTCTTAACCCTACTCGCATCATCACTAAGGCAATTTGTCGTTTTTCTATTGTTCCTGTTCCAAACATCATAACTGGCATCTAATAATTTAGAAATTGATATATATAAACCCACTCTTATTAAGATAATCCTCCGTCCTTATAAATTTTTTTAGTTTGATCGTGAGCAATGGAATGAACCCATCCCCCTTTGACAAAGGGCGATGCCAGTTAGATAGTAACCCCCTGTGTCAACGTAGTTGTCGCCTCTAGTGAAAACCCTTGGGGGCGAAATAGAGGCGACAACTACGTTGACACAGGGGGTCAGCTATCTCCCTTCAACGGTTCAGGGCTTGTATTTTTATTTATATTGCGTCATAGATGTTTACAGTCGTAAAATAACGGCATGGAGTATTCATGAAAATGAATCCGCTGAGTGGGCATCGGTATTAATTCAGCAAGCCTGCCTGGATGAAGGCGTTGAGAAAGATCAGCTGGTGCTGCATTCTGATAATGGCAAGCCAATGAAAGGGGCAACCATGCGGGTGATGCTGGAAAAGCTTGGGGTTATGCCATCCTTTAGCAGACCTTCGGTGAGCGATGATAATCCTTTCTCAGAAAGCTTATTCCGAACCGTTAAATACCATTCAACGTTTCCCTACATTAACAAGTTCAATACGATTTTAGAAGCAAGACAATGGATGGAAAACTTTGTTAATTGGTACAACACGCAGCATCTCCACAGTGGCTTGAAATTTGTTACCCCTGAACAGCGCCATCTTGGCTTGGATAAGGCGATTCTGGAACAGCGTGACCAGCTCTATCAAGCCGCTAAACAAAAAAATCCATTGAGGTGGTCTGGTCAAACAAGAAACTGGACATTACCCAAAGTGATTACATTAAACCCTGATCGAAAGTCCAGGCATATTATCGCTAACGACAATACACCATTAGTGATGAACGCTTAACATTTAATGTCCTGGATGATTGTAATCGGGAAGGAATAGGCATTTTCGCCGCCTTGTCGTTACCGGCCACGGCGGTGACACAGTGGCTCGATGAGATCGCGATGTGGCGCGGATATCCTCTAAAAATACGTGTGGATAATGGGCCAGAAAATATGGCTCAACATTTTAAGAATTGGGCAAAGTCACACAGTGTTGCGGTTCACTATATCCAACCTGGAAAGCCGGCGCAAAATGGCTATATTGAACGATTCAATCGCAGCTATCGAGAGGAAGTGCTGAACATGTATTTGTTTGAAAACTTGACACAGGTTCAGCAACTGACGGATAAATGGCTGGTTCATTATAACGAGAACCGACCGCATGAATCGCTTGGGAATCTGCCACCTGTGCAGTTTGCCAAGCAACTAAATCGGGAAAATTCTACATCGACGTTGGGGTAAAAATGGGGGGTTTACACTAGCGTTTTAATGTTCATAGTGAACTCCTCGTTGTTTTGGATTAAGTCATTACTATCCAACTGGCACCGGCCTTTGCCAAAGGGGATGGGTTCATTCCATTGCTTACAAAACAAGGCTCAATATGGGTTTTGGGGTCTTAAAAAAGGGGTGGCGTAATTAATCATTTTATTAGGGAATACCAGGCTGAATATTGACTGTTTTTCGGCAGATTAGTTCAAATAAAAGTCCATTTTGTTAGCTGGCAACAAAAAGAACGCAAAACCCATATTGAGCCTGAACTTTAACTGACGAATCCGGGGGGAGAAACGTGCACTTCTTCCGGGGGTTCTGTATCCTTTAATTCAACGATTTTTTCCGCCATTGTTGAAAGCACCTGCTCTAATAGAGCTCGATCCTTTGGAGGGACTTCTAAATGCGATAGAAATATGGAAGAGACTTGCATCATCAATTGAAGTGAGTGTACGTTGTTATCGCTTTTAAATGCTTTTATGAGGTTTTCAACTTCCACCGTAATATCCGCCAGAGAAAGGAACAACAGACCGCGCAGCTTTTGAATAAACACTTCTGTCAGCAGCAGCATCAGGAGCAAAAAGCGTTGTTGAGTACCTTTTTTGCGGAAGAATGTCGCAGACGGCTTGCCTCAACCTGCCGGATTGAATCAAATCATTCGCACTTAATCCTGACACGCCTTTTTTATCCATATCGGGATGATGAGCCAATAAAACCGGTATCACCTCAATGCAGGCATCCTGCAGTGCGACAATAATGGGTAATTCAAACACCGGCGGGCCATAAGGATCGAAAGGCGTGGGCTCATCCTCATTGTCAAATCCATAGGGAGGCTCTTGATAGAAGGTGCGTCCTGGATCATTGATATCCACTCCCTCTCGAATGAATAAATCAACCAGAGGGCCATTGTTACTCCTGATCGCACACAGCAGTAAGCCCGGGTGCTTTTTTGGCTCAAACAAGCCGTTATTGGTCTGTTTTTCTTTTTCAATCAGCTGTTGAGCGGCTTCCCGATTATTGAAATAAACAGCCGCTACCAACGCGGTGCCATAGCTGTAGCTTTGGTGATGAAAATCAACCACCGGTAATTCCAGAAAATGATGAGTCACTTCATTGTGCTTATGTTTCAACGAAAGAATCAGGGGGGTTTCATTAAAATCATTACGGGCATTGACCAGAGAGGGGTTGGTTTTCGTCAGTGTTCGAATGTCGGCTAACTGGCCTTCAACAACCAGACCATGAATATCGGTATCATCTCGCATAGCATTTTCTCCTCTCTGTGTTTAATAAAGCTCGGATTATGGACGTGCTCTAAAAACTGTATTTGTTACATCTGACTCCTGGAGTCTAGCACCGTTTTGAGTCAGGATAAATTGCTGATTGGTGCTGGCACTGTGGCGCAACGCGTATCTGACAGGTTGTTGATCTACCAGGATAACGTTTAACTCCGTTCTGTCCCCCCGGGCTGCGACTGGCAATCTGTGCAATATGGTATTCAGATTGGTGATTAATTCCGTCAAATCTTCCCTCCCTCCCCAACGTGTCTCTAACCTTCTATTCTCTCTGTAGTTTGAAAAAACAAGCGGCCTGTGTAAAACCCCGTATTCATCACCCGCCAACAGGTACCAACCCCCATTACAGAGAAAGATAGAGCAAAATAATTTTTCCCGCATGCGGTCCAGAATAGCCACGTCAGTATGATGGAATTGTGCATTATACCACCGATCACCTTGACGAATGGATTTTAACAATCTGAAATTCCGTCTTCCAAAGCCATCTATCCCCCGATCGCCAAATCTACCGTCTTGGCTGTCAACCAAAAACAGCTTTTTTTCACCTAAAGTGAAAACTCTTATTGCCCCTTTATCCACAGGGTTCACAGGCCTATTCGTTTTATAAAATAACTACTGACCTGTGGACTTGTGGATAAAGGGGCAAAACCATCTCTCAACACAATGTCTTATCTCAACAGGCTTGCCAGTCCATTTGATCTCGAATCATTGCGTTCAAAGTAATAATGATTTTTCTCATCACCGCTACCAGCGCTACCTTAGAGGCTTTGCCTTTTGCTTTGAGCACCGAATAGAACGCCTTCATGATGGGATTATGCCTAATCGCTGATAGTGCCGCCATATACAGCAATTTACGCAGCTCAGCTCGTCCCCCAACAATTCGACGCTGCCCTGTTTTACGACCGCTGTCGTAATTCTTAGGTGCAACACCGATTAAACCGGCTATTTGAGAACGGGAAAGGTTTCCCAATTCCGGCATACCGGCGACTAAACCCGCAGCGACTTTTGATCCCACTACCTTAAAGGTTTCTAGCCTGATTTTTTTAACGCACTTTTCAGGGTCGGCTTGAATATTTTTTTCGATTTGTTTCTCAATCAAAATAATTTCATTTGCTAACGATTTCACGTGACGACTAATAGAACGTTTTATTTCGGTTGCCAGATGATCTTTTAGTCGACATTTTTCTGCTGTCATTTGCTGAATCAACTGAATACGTCGAGTAATCAACTCTTTTAAAATTTTTTCTGCTTTCGTAGGGACGGGGGAAAAGGCCGTAGGAGTACTTGCTTGTTCTGCCATAACAACTCACGTATTCGGCTACGTCCTGAATGTACTGATCAATATTTCTAGCTAATGTAGCACTTCGAGCCTATAAGATCGGTGAATGGATGCCCATTTTAGGTAAGCCTCATCTCTATTCTGAACGATTTTTGCAATCCTCGATTGAATTTACTACCAGCTGCGAGATGGTGACATATTTTTGTATGTAAGTAAAGAGACAAATTGATCACAAATCGCTCTATTTGGTTTGAAATCACCTTAGTAAAACGGCCATGAACTGCAAGCATTATGCTGGTCAAATGATGCCTGGTCTTTGCGAATGTGAGACGATCAGGATGCGAATCGCGTAATTATCTACGGCACATTCTACCGACATCTTGATGTGTTGCTCCTCGTAGCGGCAGGTTACGCTGTTCATGATCGTAGTCGATTGCGCCGTGTTTGTCACAGTTTATAGCTGCGAATGGGTTATTTTTTCTAGTTTTTTCGCCTTAAAAAATTAATAAACCATTAATTTACGCATTTATTCAAAAAACTTGACAGACTTTTTGTTGTTTGTTGAATAAGTCTCTTATAGCGGTTACGTAAGATGCGTGAAACATCTTGATGCATTGCTGTGTCGCCGTTGTGATTTAGAAAGTGGGTGATTATTGAGGAGTGAGTTAAGATGAATCCAGATCAAACAGCAGGGTTATTCATCAAAGAGCACGTTATTTATGTGGAACGATCACCAGTATTATCTAATGTCTGCCTTTTTGCTGGTGCTGTTGGCGTGAATGTAATGTAGTTGTGTGCGTTCGGACGATGAAGCATGAGCAGGTGAGATGCGTGTTTTCACATGAATTAAAAATTCCCTGAGCTATGGGGCTTTAAGGGGGTTATTTCAGGAGGGCTACCATCGTTAAAAAGCTTATAGGGATTTTCTCTTTGTATTGCCTGCTTTTTATTAAGAGAATGACTCTCTAGATGATCACTTTTCCTTTTATTCACTCCACAGATGTACTTCTCTAAGTTATCTCCTATTTTTTTTATATGCTGGGTTGTTATTATTTTCGCTAGTTTCATGTAACGGTTAAGAAATTCTACATTGTTTTCCTGCAATACATTTGGAAAATTTTTCAGAAAAAACGCTGTATCTCCTCTAAACAAACGACCTATATTATTCATTGCTTCTGCTATACAAGTTCCTTGTTTATTATATCCTTTTGCTCGGGTGGTTTCGACGATAGGGGAAATTACTTTTATCTCTATGTCTTCCATATTTAGCTTATCTGCAATCAGAACTGCTAGTATTTTTTTCAACGCATCGGGAAATTTTAGATTTTTTTCTAATAAAACTGCAACATTAGTGCTTAAAAAAGTTGTGAGAGGTATCAAAGCGGCAATGGGAATTTTCTCTTTATGATTTTGGTATTCGATTGCAAGTGATTTAGAAAACTGACATGAATTATAATAAATCATATTCAAGGGCTCCTAGGTGATGAGAGATGCATGGGATTGTCTATCTCATCATCAGTGTTAGCTTTTGGTAAAAAGCTTTCCTGAAGGTTAATATCAATCTCGCCAAAATTTACTTCCGAAGTTGCGTCAAATGGTAATGATGCGTTCTCCATGTTTTTTTTTATTTTTTCTAATAATTCGAGTTCTGCCTTTGTTATTTTTGTCTTTAAAGTATCATCATTCTTTATTTTTTCTATGATTTCTCTAAGCGTATTAATGTTCACTTCATTGCTAAGCTCATCGAAGCGTCCTGGACTAGCTTGAGGAGAGGGGCTTGGAGTCTGAGAATATCTGAGATTTTTATTTCTTTCATCTAAATGTCCTACATTACGCTCCGGATTAGGTAGTTTATTGAAGGTTTCTCTGAATGCTACGTATAAAGCATTTTCGGACTTATGTCTACCGGAAATAGGAACATCTAAAAATTCGGGCAGTTTCGGGTTGTATGGAGTTCCATGCTCTCCACGCACTTGAAATGCTTCAATATCTTTATTTTTATCAATAACTTCTAGCACTAATTCAGTTGACTCGTTTTTACTTAACACTTGATTGACAGCTTTTACTGCTTTACTACAATCAGAACAACATAATTTTGATATCCCAATGTAGACAGTTCCAAGTGCATCACGTATTTTTTTTAAATGATCATCTGTCACTTCTATTTTTACTTTTTTCATGTCGATTTCAGGGCTGTCATTGACTAAACCACTTTTCACTAAGGCTTTTTTCATTACAAAACCAAGAAGCCTCATTTCCGCATGAACATCCTCGGTATCATATTCCACTACATTCGAATTAATACGTTTTAGTTCATCACTCATTAAATCGCGATTTGCTTCATCAAAATGCGTTTTTAACCGTGAAAAAATAGTGTATCCCATGTCAATTGAACCAATTAATTGGGGCTTCATTGTTTTTATTATGCCAAGTCTTTTCATTTTCTGAGTTGTAGTCTCATTACGCCAAGCAGAGTTATTTTTATAAATATCTTCAGAAACCTTGGTTATTTGATCACTGTTCAAGCAAAAAACTCCTCTTGTTTCTGCCCTAAATCCTTTCGCTGCTTGTTTACATATACTGTTAAAAAGCACTTTTTTTTGTTCGAGTTTTGTTTCTGAACTCTGTAAAGAAGCTATTATTTCTGTAATGGAATATTCCTTTGTGGCTTCTTCATTTTCTTCCACAGGAAGGGCAATTGCCTCAGACACATCGTCACTGCGTTGGCGTTTTCTGTTTGAGGAAGTATGTTTTTTCTCTTTATTTCTTTTTTGAGTGTTATTTGTACTAACAAGAATTTCCTTATCTAACAAGCATACTGCGGCACAAATATCGGTTCCTTCGAGAAGAATAGCCAACGCATCTAATTTCATAATATTTAGCCGCCTACAATAAACATCTGAATTTAAGTTCGAGTTATTATAACAGATTTACTCAAAAGTTACACTCTGTTATTTTTCTCTCATTTGTTTGTTTAATTTTTCAAGTAAAGATTAAATCATTAAAATAACATTAATTTTCAATATGAGGTAAATTTTTTTACATTTACTGAATATACACTTAGAGGCGTTAAGTCACGGTGGCATGCGTATGGTGATGGAGTTTGAGTCGTGTCTATTTCTGATGAAAAACATCCAAGAATCATTT
>CAZSHR010000005.1:0-36724 GCA_964606725.1 uncultured Coxiella sp. | reverse complement strand
CCGCATCCTGCGGCTAACGGTTGCTTTAAAAATAAGCGACAATAGGCAGATAACCAATTGAAACTAAAAGATATGACTATCGAAATCACGTTAATTAACATCAGTTCGATGAAAGTGTGATTCAAACTGTTCCGATCTTGTTGCTAGAAGCGTTGATTGGTGATGATGTTTGCAGCAACCGTGCGTTTCAGGAGAAACGCCCGAGCGTACAGGGAAGTATTTACCGCGTGTTGCGAAGAACATCATCACCGATCAACGCCTAAGCAGATAAATTTGAACGTATTTCTTATCGAACTCACATTAATTAAGGGCGTATTTGTGCACCCGTCATGGCATCGCGTATTTGAGAAGGGTTATTTAAGCCCCCTAGCTCACCACCAAGATAATAATCAATTTCTTGCGAGAAAATCGCTTTAACTTGATCAAGTTGGCGCATAGGCGCTTGACCCGAGCGATTAGCACTGGTTGAAATAATCGGTGCATTTAAGCCATCACATAAGGACTTAACAATAGGATGCTTACTAATGCGTATAGCAATACTGTCATGTTTTCCGCTGACCCAACTGGGAACAGTTGCTGCGGCAGGAAATATCCACGTGATTGCACCAGGCCAAGTAGGAAAAACTCTAGCTTTTACAACTGAATTTAACGGTTTAACTAAATAAGCCACTTGAGACCATTGACTTGCAATAACAATTAACCCTTTCTGCAAGGAACGATTTTTAATATCAGCAATACGTGCCACCGCCGATTCATTAAAAGGGTCACAGCCTATGCCATATACAGCTTCGGTAGGATAAGCAATAACGCCACCGCTAACAACAACATCAATAGCATGCTGAATATCCTCATCTTTCGCATTCATGATGATTCTGAGTCTTCTTCCGGCATGGTAACAGCATAATGACAATCTTGCTGCGGACACACTTTTTGTCGACCACTACGCTTAGTGACTTTGATCGATAAGATTGGCCACTGACAACTAGGGCAAGTCTCAGCAATTGGCTCATTCCAAATCGCATATTGACACTTAGGGTAAGCTGCACAAGAATAAAAGATTTTACCACGACGAGATTTTCGCTGTAGAATAGTGGCTTTTTTACATTTAGGACATTGTACTTCGGTATCTTTCGGCTTTTCTAGTGGTTCCATATAATGACATTCTGGATAATGACTGCAACCAATAAACTTTCCATAACGACCAAAACGAATAACAAGTGCATGCTCACACTTGGGACAAACTCTACCATCAATGGTCTCAGGTTCTCCACCACCATCACCATCAAGATTACGCGTGTAATCGCAATCAGGATAAGCGGTACAACCAATAAAACGCCCTCGCTTACCTAAGCGAATCGACAAAGGTGCTTCACATTTCGGGCATTTTTCATCAAGCTTCTCTTGCGTTACATCACTACGTTTAACATTTTTATCGGTTGAATCGACCAACTCTTTAAAAGGAGACCAAAACGCTTTTAACAAAGGAACCCAAGCTTTGTCGCCACGAGATACCGCATCTAATTCATCTTCAAGATGCGCAGTAAAGTCATAATCAACATATTGCGTAAAATATTGTGTTAAAAATCGATTAACCACACGCCCAACATCGGTTGCTTTAAAGCGTTTATTATCTAATTCAACGTACTTGCGGTTCTTAAGGGTACTAATAATCGAGGCATAAGTAGAAGGCCGTCCAATATCATGCTCTTCTAAAGTTTTTACCAGGCTTGCTTCTGTAAAACGTGGTGGTGGCTCGGTAAAATGCTGCTCTCCTTTAATGGAATTTACCGGAACTTTCTCTCCCACCTTTAAAGGTGGCAACATCTTCTCGTTACCTTCTTCTTTTTTCTTCTCATCATGGCCTTCCTGATAAACAGAAATAAAACCTGGGTTAACAATAACAGAACCATTAGCACGAAACTTGCTGTCTGCAACACAGAAATCAACGGCTACTGTGTTTAAGGTAGCTGCTATCATCTGACAAGCAACACTGCGCTGCCAAATCAACTGGTATAAACGCGCTTGATCACGGCTTAAATAGGCCTTTAATGTTTCAGGATAACGAAGCGCAGAAGTGGGACGTATTGCCTCATGCGCTTCTTGCGCATTTTTGGATTTCGTTTTGAAATAACGCGGTTTATCCGGCAAATTATCAGCGCCATACTTATCACAAATCGCATCACGAATTTGCGTTAACGCTTCTGGGGCTAGACTTACTGAATCGGTACGCATATAAGTAATTAAACCCATGTGGCCCTCGTTACCAACATCAATTCCTTCATATAACTGCTGTGCAATCTGCATGGTTTTTGAAGCAGAAAATCCTAGTTTGCGCGCTGCTTCTTGTTGCAACGTTGAGGTAATAAAAGGCGGTGCAGGATGACGCTTGCGTTCTTTTTTCGCCACATCAACAACGGTTAATTCACCTTTTGCTGCTTGAGTTAATAAATCAACGGCTTTATTCGCTTCTGCCTCAGTCGTTATACTAAACTGCTCAAGCTTCTCACCCTGGTATTCGGTTAATCTTGCAGTAAAAGATTGCTTATGAGACTCAAGTTCTGCATGAATAGACCAATATTCTTGACTGACAAATTTTTCAATTTCAATCTCACGTTCAACAATCATGCGTAATGCAGGGCTTTGAACACGACCGGCTGATAAGCCTGGATGAACTTTTTTCCATAACAACGGCGAGAGCTGAAAACCAACCAGATAATCCAAAGCACGACGTGCACGTTGTGCATTGACTAAATCCATAGAAATATCACGTGGCGCAGCAACGGCATCCGTAACTGCTTTTTTGGTAATTTGATGAAACACCACACGAAAAATTGGTTTTTCTTTTAAAACCTCACGTTCTTGCAATAAAATTTCTACGTGCCAAGCAATGGCCTCACCTTCACGATCAGGGTCAGTGGCTAAATACAGTGCCTCTGAGCGTCGCATGGCCTTAACCAACGTATCGACATGGCGTGCATTCTTATCCACCATTTGATAATGCATAGCAAAATCATGATCAACATCAACCGCACCATCTTTGGGAATAAGATCACGGACATGGCCATAGGAGGCTAAAACAGTAAAGTCTTTTCCTAAATACTTCTCAATGGTTTTCGCTTTCGCCGGTGATTCAACAACCACAAGATTTTTTGCCATAAGTTCTTAAATCTTCTACTGGGGTGATAACACAAAGCAAGACGTGATCTTAATTATTGACCACTCGCATAAAACTACCTAATTCTTCTTTGATATAACCGTTTAACTTTAACTCACACAACAAGGCCATCACTTTTTGTGTTGAAAAGCCTGTCACATTAACTAGTTGTTCAAACGAAGTCACATCAAAGCCAATACACTCTAGCAGTTTTCTATGATCCTTATCAAGCGGCGGTAAACCCTGACGCACAATTTGCGCTGAAATGTTTGATTTTTCAGCTATTTTTGCCATACACGACAAGGGCATTTGCGCTAACACATCATCTACAGAGGTCACTAAGTGAGCACCCTGCTGGATCAGATGATGGCAACCGGCTGACATAGGATTAAACACGCTACTAGGAACTGCAAAAACTTCACGATTCTGCTCCAACGCGTATCGTGCGGTTATCAGAGAACCGCTCTTTAATGCAGCCTCAACCACCAAAACCCCTAAGGACAAACCACTGATAATACGATTACGACGCGGAAAATTTTTGGCCTTAGGAGGACTAAATAAAGGAAATTCGCTGACGATAGCACCATTTTCAGTGATTTTACTTGCCATTTCGCGATTTTTTTCTGGGTAAATGACCTCCAAACCACTACCTAATACAGCAATTGTAGCCCCATTAGGCAAAACACCCCGATGCGCCGCAGTATCAATACCCAAAGCTAAGCCACTGCTAATCACAAACCCTGCTGTACCAAGCTGTTCACTAAAATACTCAGCCAAGCGAGTTGCATTAAAGGTGGGTCTGCGCGCCCCCACAATAGCGATTTGCGGCTTGTGCAAACAATCAAGCTTGCCGCGCACATAAAGCAGTGGCGGCATGGCGGCAATCTGGCGCAATAGCTTAGGATAACTAGGATGCTGACAAGTTAATATCGCTTGATTAGCCTGTTCAGACCAAATAATTGCTTGCTCTATAACATGCCAATTAGGGTGGCGAATCGCACTGACGGTTTCCTCAGCACATCTAAGCGCTAATAGCTGGTTCGGCTTTTGTTCACAAAAAGCCCGCGGCGATGGAAAATGTTGCCAACAATGGCGCCAATTTGCCGGACCAAATTTTGGCGCTAAATGTAGAATTAACCAAGGCGCTAATTCATGTGATATAATGCTGCTCATCTGCCCATGTTAAGACAACAACACGGTAACACAATACCGTAATTTAGGAATTCCCTATGAGTCTAACTGTCATTTTTGCGGGTACACCCGCCGTTGCTATTCCAACCTTAAATTGGCTAATCGACTCTGACCACCAAGTTGTCGCCGTATACACACAACCCGATCGTAAAGCGGGCCGTGGCCGACGACTGCAAGCAAGCCCTGTTAAAACACGGGCATTGCAAACCAATATCCCCATCGAACAGCCACATTCATTAAATGATGCACAAGTGCGACAAAAGCTTGCCGAATACCAGGCTGACATCATGATAGTTGTTGCTTACGGCCTACTGCTTCCCAAAGCAATTTTACAAATACCCCGCAAAGGTTGTCTTAATCTGCATTTTTCTTTACTCCCTCGCTGGCGCGGCGCAGCGCCTATCCAACATGCCATCTTAAACGGTGATAAAGAAACCGGCGTTAGTATCATGCAAATTGACAAAGCACTAGATGCCGGAGATATTTTAGCGAACATTACAACTCCCATTTATGAAGAAGACAACAGCAAAACCCTAGGCGAACGACTTGCTCTTATGGGGGCAGATTTACTCTGTAAAACGCTGGCCAGTAATAATACGCCAAAAGCACAAGATAATAAAAAAGCGAGTTATGCTAGCAAAATTCATAAAAGTGATGCACTGATTGATTGGAATAATCCTGCCATTGTAGTTAATCGAAAAATTCGTGCCTACTATGATTGGCCGGTAGCATTTACTCACTTTCACTCCAGCTTACTCAGAATTTGGCAAGCGAAAGTTCTAACACAATCATTTAATGAAAAACCTGGAACATTTATTTTAATGGGAAACTCTGTTGCCGTTGCTTGTAAAGAAGGAGGATTACTACTAGAAACCGTGCAACTTCCAGGAAAACAGATAATAAGCGGTCGTGAATTTGCCAACTTCTATCGGCAGAAAATCTTGTGTTGATTATACTCGACCGTGATGGGGTTATTAATCTGGATTCCCCCGATTATATTAAATCACCGCAAGAATGGCACGCCATAGAAGGAAGCTTAACCGCCATCGCTAAGCTCAATAATGCTGGATTTACTGTTGTTATCGCCACTAATCAGTCTGGAGTTGGCAGAGGGTACTATGATGCAGAAACATTAAGGGCTATTCACCAAAAAATGCAAGATGAGCTGTATTCGCTTGGTGGACATATCGATAAAATTTATTATTGCCCACACACACCCGAAGATAATTGTTCTTGTCGCAAGCCCAAGCCTGGCATGCTTTATCAAATTCAACAAGATTTTCCCATGCTTTTTCCTGAGGCAATTTTCGTGGGGGATTCATGGCGTGACATTCAAGCGGCACAAGCGGTTTGCTGCAAAGCAGTTCTTGTCAAAACAGGAAATGGCAAAAAAACGCTGTCAATGCATCCAAAGTTAACCTGTATTCCTGTTTACAAAAACTTAACCGAGTTTGTTAATACCCTACTCAGAAAAAAAATGGCTGATTAAACCACCATCGATTCGACAACTATCAAGTACTTGGTGATATTTAACAAGTAAACAACAAAACAATTGTAGTGGCCAAAAATCGACTTTTTACGATTTGCGGCCATTTTTACCTCGTCTTTAAAAAAAGAAAAGCTGTTAACTTTTACCCCTGTTTATCTGCAAACGGTACAAAAAAACATGTAAAAACAAATTGTTATAAAGATTGTGTTTCTCTTTAGCTTAAGGTAGACTTGTCAGAGAAAGTGGCCAAAAATCGACTTTTTACGATTTGCGGCCATTTCTTAAATAGAGGTAGCGATGAGTACTGAGTTTATTGGAAGACATCAAGAACTAAGGCTTTTATCGGATTTGCAGAAAAAACGTTCTGCAAGCCTTGTTGTTGTTTACGGTCGGCGACGAATAGGAAAGAGCAGGCTTATTGAAGAATTTGGAGCAGACAAAAAATTCTATGCTTTTTCAGGAACCTATCCAGAAAAAGACTCCACGCTACAAGATCAATTATCCATATTTTATTACCGATTTTTAAATCAATTTCGCGTTAACATTAAACCCTTTCAAGATTGGAGTGAAGCATTCTCACAGTTAGCTAAAAAGACTCAAAAGGGGAAAACGGTTATTTTACTGGATGAAATATCCTGGATGGGCTCTCATGATAAAAACTTTCTGGGAAAGCTAAAAAACGCATGGGATATGGAATTCAAAAAAAATAATCAACTAATATTAGTGCTATGCGGTTCAGTTTCCAGTTGGATAGAAAAAAATTTATTAGCGCACAAAGGGTTTTTTGGTAGAATCTCACTAAAACTTCGGCTATTAGAGCTGAGCTTACCTGAATGTAATGCTTTCTGGTCACACAGAGGTGCGACAATATCTGATTATGAAAAACTAAAAATACTTTCCGTCACTGGTGGAATTCCAAAATACTTGGAAGAAATCAAGGTCAATCAGACAGCAGATGAACAGATCAAAACATTATGTTTTACACCATCAGGCTTGCTGTTTAATGATTATGACTACATCTTCTCATCCATGCTTGAGAGAAATAGTAATATTTACCACCGGATTATCGAGACACTATGCAACAAGAATAAAAGACGCATTGAACTCCTGGAGAATTTAGACAAAAAGAGCGGCGGAACGATTAACACTTACCTTGATGAATTAGAAACTGCTGGGTTTATTTCAAAGGACAGCTCTTGGAATTTAAAAAGCGGCTCTTTATCAAAACTCAGCCGCTATCGAATTTCGGATAACTATATCCGATTTTACGTTAAATATATATTGCCATCAATTTCGAGAATAAAAACAAATAGCTTCGAAATGACCTCTTTAAGCTCTCTTCCTGCATGGACAAGCATCATGGGAATTCAGATTGAAAACCTTGTTTTAAACAACAGGAAAAATATACAAAAACTTTTATCCATACAGCCATCCGATATAATTTGGGATGGGCCTTATTTTCAACGAGGAACAGCCAAAACAAAAGGATGTCAAATAGATTATCTAATCCAGACAAGATTGGGAGTTTTATACCTATGTGAAATAAAATTTACAAGAAATATGATTAGAAAAGATATTTTCCAAGAGGTTGAAGAAAAGATGAAAAATTTATCAACCCCGAAAAATATGTCAATTATGCCAGTGTTGCTGCATATTGGTAGTGTTGATGATGAAGTATTGGACAGTCTTTTTTTTCATAGCACAATAGACATCAAACGCTTGTTGTATTAAAAAATCTTTAATAAACCCGCTTAAACTTACAGCGATGTGCTGACGACCACTGAAAAGCCTGACTAAAAAAAACTCATCCACTCAAGGTAGAATGACGCTCAAAATTTCTCTACATCTACAGATATAATACTCGAAAATAATTTGCTATAATAGTGCCACTTTATTTAGGGTCGGTGACTGAGAATGAAAACCCAATTGTGGCAGGACATTGTCATTGTACTTTTGATCAAATCTGCCCTTCTGTTTGGCATTTGGAAGATCAGTTTCTCGGATCCGATAGCAGACCATCTAACAACACAAAAAATACAACAACAGTTACTGGATTAGCTGCTCACTGCAAAAAACAGGGGGAGGCAAATGAACATCGCAAACGAAGTCGTTTCTCTATCACGTTGGCAATTTGGCATCACTGCCATGTACCACTTTATCTTTGTACCACTCACTTTGGGTCTATCGGTACTTATCGCTATCATGGAAACCGTCTATGTGATGACAAAAAAGGAAATTTGGCGACAAATGACCAAATTTTGGGGAATATTGTTTGGAATTAATTTTGCTATGGGAGTGGCAACTGGCATCACCATGGAGTTCCAATTCGGTACAAATTGGGCGTATTATGCACAGTATGTCGGCGATGTGTTTGGAGCGCCACTCGCCATCGAGGGGCTTATGGCCTTCTTCCTAGAAGCAACCTTTATCGGCCTATTCTTTTTTGGGTGGAAACGATTATCCAGCATTGCTCATCTAGTGGTCACTTGGTTGCTTGCTATCGGCTCCAGCTTATCCGCTTTGTGGATACTAATCGCCAACGGGTGGATGCAACATCCCGTCGGCGCCCGTTTTGACTTCCAAACTATGCGAATGGAGGTATCGAGTTTCAGCGATATATTATTCAACGAAGTCGCTCAGGCAAAATTTGTCCACACTATTAGTGCCGGTTATGTCACAGGCTCGGTATTTGTTTTAGCTGTTAGCGCTTTTTACTTATTGCGTCGACGCAATCGAGAGTTTGCTAAACGCTCTATTACCGTTGCTGCTTCCTTCGGGTTGGCTTCCGCATTATCCGTGGTAGTTTTAGGTGATGAAAGTGGATATCTAGCTAATCTTAATCAACACATGAAGCTCGCCTCCATTGAAGGTATGTGGCACACTGAGCCAGCACCGGCTGGTCTCAATCTTGTTGGCGTTATCAACCAAAAAGAACGCAAAACCGAGCATGCCGTTAAAATCCCCTATGTTTTAGGATTAATTTCAACACGATCAATCGATCAAACCATACCTGGCATTGTCGATTTGGTGAATGAAGCTAAACAGATTATCCCCAAAGGCGTACAAGCCTATAGCGCACTAAAAATCTTACAAAAAGACCCTAATGATCAACAAGCTAAATTGGTGATGCAAGAAAACGCGCAATACCTAGGGTATGGATTGCTTTTGAAAAAATTCACCAAGGACCCCAGCAAAGCCACAGCACAAGAAATTGATAAAGCTGCTTGGAGTCTAGTTCCTGACAGTGTTGCTAGTTTATTTTGGTCGTTTCGCATTATGGTTGCCTGTGGATTATTTTTCATTGCTTTGTTCTCGTTAAGTTTTTACTTAGCGGCCAAACGTCAGCTTGAGAAACGCTGGTTTTTGTGGCTAGCATTGCTAGCAATACCACTTCCCTGGATTGCTGCAGAATTAGGTTGGTTTGTGGCCGAACATGGCCGGCAACCTTGGGTTGTTGAGGGCGTTCTGCCAACTTTTCTAGGTGTCTCATCACTAGCACCACGCGACCTATGGGCATCATTAATCGGTTTTGCGGTTTTTTATTCCAGCTTAGCAGCCATAGAGATATTTCTCATGCTAAAATTCGTACGCCTCGGGCCGGATCGTTTACACCATAAGATCAGCGAATAATAGGAGCAACAGGCATGATAAGTTACGAACTATTACGAGTGATTTGGTGGTTGCTCATGGGTTTCTTACTCGCTGGCTTTGCGGTAATGGACGGCTTCGATTTAGGCGTAGCAATGCTACTGCCAGTTATCGGCAAGAGCGATACTGAACGACGTATTATGCTAAATACTATCGGGCCAGTATGGGAAGGCAATCAAGTCTGGTTTATTCTAGGAGGCGGTGTTTTATTTGCTGCCTGGCCATATTTATATGCAGTCTCTTTTTCTGGCTTTTACTTGGCAATGTTTTTATTGTTAGTCACTTTTATTTTACGTCCGGTTGGGTTTAAATACCGCAGTAAGCTGAAAATAGAAAAATGGCGCCTAGGTTGGGATGGGGTTTTATCTGCTTGCGGCTTGATCAGCGCACTGATTTTCGGTGTCGCTGTTGGCAATACGCTGCAAGGTGTTCCCTTTCAATTTGACAATGACTTAAGGTCTTTTTACACCGGCACGTTATGGCAGCTTTTTAATCCTTTCGCTATTTTATGCGGACTAGTCAGTGTGGCAATGATCGCCATGCAAGGAGCGCATTACCTTATCACCAAAACCGAAGCAGCAATACAGGCAAGAGCCATTAAAACAGCTAATGTTGCTGCTTTATTGCTAATACTACTGTTTGCTGGGGGTGGTTTATGGATCACTTGGGGTATTAAAGGCTATGTTCTACTCAATGCTCTACCCTCTGCACCTTCTCACCCCATCGATCATAACGTCATTACCCAAGCCGGTGCTTGGTTGGGAAATTATTATCGTCAACCGATACTAATTTTATCACCGTTGCTGGTGTTTTTTGCTGCCTTAGCTGCTATTGTTTTTTCACGAGTCAAACAGGGAAAATTAGCATTTGTGTTTAGTAGTATCAGTACTTTTTTTGTGGTCGTTACCGTAGGTGTTAGCATGTTCCCTTTTATTTTACCTTCATCAACACAAATGGGTTCTAGTTTGACTGTTTGGAATGCATCAGCTAGTCAATTCTCGTTAACTATTATGTTATTAGCGACAATTATTTTTATGCCAATTGTCCTATTGTATACATCTTGGGTTTACCGTGTCCTGCGAGGCAAGGTAACGACTCAGTTTCTTGATACAAACAAAAATGCTTACTAACGGGGGGAATTAATATTATGTGGTATTTTTCCTGGATTTTAGGGCTAGGTTTAGCTTGCACCTTTGCAGTGTTAAACGCACTGTGGCTTGAAGTTGATGACCAAAAAAAACAGTGACACAAGCGAGTCCGTAACAACACAGGTAAGCACTTACTTAAAAGCGTTGCAAGAGAGTATTTGCTCAGCCCTAGAAAACATCGATGAGATTTGCTGTTTTCGAGAAGAATGCTGGCAACATCAAGAACAAGGTGGCGGGCGCACGCGGGTACTACAAAATGGTGGTGTATTTGAACAAGCCGGTGTCAATTTTTCACATGTTAGCGGTAAATCACTGCCTAAAGCAGCCACACAACATCGCCCTGAGCTTCAAGGTTGTCACTTTCAAGCAATGGGGGTCTCTCTAGTCTTACACCCCAACAATCCTTTCGTGCCTACCAGCCATGCGAATATCAGGTTTATTATCGCTGAGAAAAAAAACCAGCCGGCAATTTGGTGGTTTGGTGGCGGTTATGATTTAACACCTTATTATGGCTTTGATGAAGACTGCCAGCACTGGCATCAGGTAGCCAAAAACGCTTGCGAGCCTTTTGGAGAAACGGTATACCCACGTTATAAAAAATGGTGTGACGATTACTTTTTTCTTAAGCATCGCCAAGAGCCTCGTGGCATTGGCGGCTTATTTTTTGATGACTTGAATGAATGGTCTTTTACTCGTTGCTTCGAGTTCATGCGTGCTATTGGTGATTCTTTTCTGTCAGCTTACTTGCCCATTGTGTTACGCCGTAAAGACCATCGTTACAATGAGCAGCAAAAGCAATTTCAACTGTATCGGCGTGGTCGTTACGTGGAGTTCAACCTAGTCTATGACCGTGGCACTTTATTTGGACTACAATCTAACGGTCGTACTGAGTCCATCTTAATGTCCTTGCCTCCACTCGTGCGTTGGGAGTACAATTGGCGCCCCAAAGCTGGGAGTGAGGAAGAAAAGCTTTACTCTCATTATCTACAGAAAAAAGAGTGGGTACCGTAAATGGTTAGAATAATGACAGTAAGCGATATTGCTAAGTTGTTGCGGCAAGTGGGTTTAGAGCGCTTTTTCCAACATTTGCTTGAACAGCTAGAAAAGGATTTTTTACGCTGGAGTGACTTTGATAAAAGACCACGTATTGCAACCCATTTGCCGCAAGGCGTTATTGAACTCATGCCCACATCGGATGATAGTCATTATGCCTTCAAGTTTGTTAATGGACACCCTAACAACATCGCCCACAATAAACTCACCGTCGCGGCTTTTGGCGCAATCGCCAGTACTGAGACAGGTTATCCCTCGTTAATTTCTGAGATGACAGTGTTAACTGCCATCAGAACCGCGGCTGCTTCTGCACTAGCTTCTAAGTATCTTGCCCAAGACAATGCCAATCGTTTTGGCATTATTGGCACTGGCGCACAAAGCGAATTTCAAGTATTAGCCCATTACTTTTCCTTGGGAACAAGAGAGATTTTTTATTTTGACACCGATAGCAAGGCAATGAAAAAGTTTGCTAACAACCTCTCTACTTATGACCTCGTACTAAAACCTTGCGACAGCGCTAAGTCTGTCGTGACCCAAAGCCAAATTGTTACAAGCTCCACCGCTAATAAGCGTCGCAACACTATTATAGAAAGCGATTGGGTACAGCCAGGCACGCATATTAACGCCATTGGTGGTGACTGTCCTGGTAAAACTGAGCTAGACGGTGACTTACTTCATCACAACAAGATCGTTGTAGAATATACTGAGCAGACTAAAATAGAAGGAGAAATACAAGCAATTAGTACTAACAGTGGTATTTATGCTGAATTATGGGAGTTAATTTGTAAAAATAAGCCTGCTCGCGAATCTACACAAGAGATTACGATTTTTGATTCTGTGGGTTTCGCGATTGAAGATTACAGCATCTTGAAAGTAGTGGACAGCCTAGCAGAACAGCATCAAGTCGGCCACTTACTAGATATGTTACCAAAGTTAAGTGATCCTAAAGACCTATACTCGCTAATAACAGCAAGTACGTAAAATCCGGCGGGAAAACATGGAAAGAATGTTAAGCTTCCAAGACATCATTTTGAATTTACAAAATTTCTGGTCAAAACAAGGCTGTGTGATTGTGCAACCGCTTGATTTAGAAGTCGGTGCCGGCACCTTTCATCCTGCCACTTTTCTACGTGCCATTGGCCCTGAGCCTTGGTCTGCTGCTTATGTACAGCCATCACGCCGCCCAACCGACGGGCGTTACGGTAATAATCCTAATCGAACCCAACATTATTATCAATTTCAGGTGGTTATCAAACCTTCTCCTATTGACTTGCAACAGCTCTATCTTAACTCTCTAGCGTGTTTAGGGATAGATACATTGTTGCACGATATTCGTTTTGTTGAAGATAACTGGGAGTCTCCTTCTTTAGGCGCCTGGGGATTAGGTTGGGAGGTATGGCAAGATGGCATGGAAATCACACAGTTTACTTTTTTTCAGCAAGTGGGAGGCTTAAGCTGTAAACCCATTACCGGAGAAATCACTTACGGCCTTGAAAGATTAGCTATGCTTATTCAAGGAGTGGATAATTTATTTGATATCGTTTGGACACAAACAGAAAAAACACGTATTACCTATGGTGATGTTTATCATCAAAATGAAGTAGAAATGTCAGCTTATAACTTTGAGCAAGCTGATATTAAGCAATCGCTCACTGCATTTAACTTCTACGAGCAAGAAGCACAACGGCTTATTGCATTATCTCTAGTGCTACCAGCTTACGAAATGGTATTAAAAGCATCACATACATTTAATCTACTGGATGCCAGAAAAGCGATTTCCATCACTGAGCGACAACGCTACATTTTAAGGGTTCGAAAACTAGCATTTGCTATCGCAAAAGCCTATCAAGACGAGCGAGAACGACTAGGCTTCCCTTTGCAAAAAGAGGGAATATCAACATGATAACAAAAGATTTTTTACTAGAAATAGGTGTTGAAGAACTACCGACAAAATCTCTACTACCGCTAGCAACGTCGTTAGAGAAAAATCTCACTACATTACTAGAAAAAGAAAAGATCACTTTTGCGCAAAGCGCCCACTACACCACCCCTAGAAGACTGGCTGTTCTTATCACCGATGTTTGTGAACGACAAGCCACTCAGATTATTGAACGCCAAGGACCTGCACAAGAGTCTGCTTTCGATCAAGATGGCACACCTACTTTGGCATGCATCGGATTTGCTAAATCCTGTGGTGTTACTGCAGATCAAATACAAATAAAAAAAACAGACAAAGGTAATCGCATTTATTGTCGTGTTGAAAAAGCAGGTGAGTTGACAGAAAGTTTGCTCCCAAGTCTAATCAAGCAAGCACTAGAACGACTGCCGATTAGTAAACCAATGCGTTGGGGTAAAGGTGAAACCAGTTTCGTCAGGCCAGTACACTGGATACTAGCTATGCTAGGAGAAAGCATTATCAACGTTCAATGCTATCAAGTAACAGCAAGTAATAAGACCTATGGACATCGTTTTCACAGCCCACAAGGCATTAATATCAAAGACCCTAAAGAATACGAGAAAGTACTAGAACAGCATTACGTTATTGCCAACTTTAGCCTACGAAAACAAAGAATATTATCGCAAGTAGAAAAACAAGAAGCTGCTTATCACTTCAAGATAGTCATAGACGATGACTTGCTGGAAGAAATAACCGCGCTTGTTGAATGGCCGGTAGTCTTAATAGGAAAATATGCAGATAAATTTCTAAAAATACCGCCAGAAGTGTTGATTACTTCAATAAAGGTTCATCAAAAATGCTTTCCCATTGTTAATGACGCGCAACAATTGCAACCTTTTTTTGCAACAGTAAGCAACATCAGCAGCAAAGACCCTAATGCTGTTATTTCTGGTAATGAGCGTGTTATTAATGCAAGATTAAATGATGCGGCTTTTTTCTTCGAAAATGATAGTAAAAAACCCTTGTCTTATTTTAATGCTAAGCTTGCAGCAATTATCTTTGAGAAAGACCTAGGCAGTCTACAGGATCGCGTTAATCGCTTGCAAGAAACCGCTTGTCAAATAGCTGCAAAACTCCATGAAGACCTAGATAATACCAAGAAAGCTGCCGCTTTGTGCAAATTTGATTTAGTCACTGAAATGGTGGCAGAATTTCCTGAGTTGCAAGGGGTGATGGGACGCTACTATGCGTTAGCTGCTAAAGAAAACCCTGTTATTGCCGATGCCATTAAAGCACATTACTACCCTCGTTTCTCCAAAGACTGCTTACCTGAAGATAAATTAAGCTGTATTATTGCTCTTGCTGATCGCCTCGATAGCTTATGCGGAATATTTGGGATTCATAAAATACCTTCAGGAGAGAAAGACCCTTACGCATTGCGCCGTGCCGCCCAAGGTGTTACTCGCATCTTAATAGAAAAAAAACTAGACATTGACCTGATGGAACTAATTAAGCTAGCTGCTAAGGCTTACCCCAAAAAATTACTGCCTAACAAAGCGGTGGTCGAACAAGTGTTTCAATTTATTATGGAAAGAATGCGTTTTTGGTATCAAGACTTAGGTATCAATGCGCAACTATTCGAGTCAGTCCGTGCTAAAGATATCACTAACCCACTCGATTTTCACCAACGCCTAGAAGCAGTACAGCAGTTTCTAAACTTAAATGAAGCACAAGCCCTCAGTGAAGCCAATAAACGAGTGAGCAACCTTCTTAAAAAAGAGTCTTCAGTGCAAGAAATAAGTATTAATCCTGATTTATTTGAATCCGACAGTGAGCAATTGCTTTATAAAATGATTGACAAAAAAGATTCCTTAATTTGCGAACTTTATCAAACTAAAAAATACTCACAAACTTTAAAAGAATTAGCAGATTTTAAAACACCTATCGACAGTTTCTTTAACGACGTCATGGTTATGGTTGAGCAAAAACCACTACGAGATAACCGTCTCGCTTTATTATCAAAAATGCAACAATTATTTACCGTGGTTGCAGACATTTCACTATTATGAGCAATAAAAGCTCACGTCATACCCGTATTGTCGCAGCAAAGATAGTCCATCAAGTAGCCTATCAGCGAAAATCCTTAAACACTGTTATCAAAGAAACAGATTTAAGTCATTTTAGCGACAAAGATAAGCGCTTTACTAGTAATCTTTGCTATGGCACGATTCGCTGGTATTTTCAGCTAGTCGCCATAACAGAAAAGTTGCTTTATAAACCGCTAGACAAAAAACATCAGGATATACTGTGCTTTTTACTGATTGGTCTGTATCAGCTCATTTACTTGAAAACACCACATTATGCGGCTATTTCTGAGACCATCCAAGCATCAAAATCAACTCGAAAGAGTTGGGCTAGTGGGCTGATTAATAAACTACTGCGTACTTTTTGCGATAAAAAAACCGAGTTACTAAGCACTGTCGACCCTTACGCACATCCAGAGTGGTTGAGTAACCAACTAAAAAAAGACTGGCCTTTGCAATGGGCAAAAATACTAGAAGCCAATAACCATCAGGCGCCTATTACACTGCGTGTCAACCCAAAGTTTAATAGCACAACAAACTATCTTAAGCTTTTGCAAGAGCAAGAAATACTTGCCTGTACCATAGAATCACTTCCTTTTGCTATTCAGCTAGATAGCACAGTTGCTATTGATAAACTCCCTGGTTTCAGCAAAGGGTGGTGTTACATCCAAGATCAAGCCGGACAATATGCAGCAAAATTGCTGGCACTAGAGGAGAATATGACGGTGCTTGATGCCTGCTGCGCCCCAGGTAGTAAAACAACCGATATTTTACTTACCGAACCTAATCTTAATAAGCTAGTTGCTGTGGATAAAGATAAAAAGCGATTACAATTAGTTGAGGAAAACATCAAACGACTTCATATAAGCAGCAAAAACATTCAATTAATTGATACCGACGTTATGCATCTTAAAAACCATGATTTTGACAGAATATTATTAGATGCACCCTGCTCAGCAACTGGAGTCATTCGTCGCCATCCCGATATCAAACTACTACGCCGATCTGATGATATTAGCACTCAAGCTAAACAACAGCGATTATTATTAACATCTTTATGGCAAAAGTTAAGGTCTAAAGGGCTATTACTTTATTCAACCTGTTCTATTTTAAAAGAAGAAAACGAAAATAATATAGCCTGGTTTGTACAACAACATCAAGAAGCAACACTCAAATATCAAAAGCAACTATTCCCCACTATCGCTGGTGGGGATGGATTTTTTTATGCGCTTATCGAAAAGACATGAATCCTCTCAGTGCACCTTAGGTGAATTTTAATCCTTAACCCTAACTGCTAACACATCACATTGAGCGCCATGTAACACCGCATTTGTTGTTGAACCCAATAGCAAACGAACGCCATGACGTCCGTGACTGCCGGTAATAATTAAGTCAGCATTCAACTCTTTGGCTTGATCCAAAATCACAAATTTAGCAGCGCCTGTTTTGACGAACTGACATGGTAGAGAAACGCCATGACTGTCAGAAAACGATTTGACCATTTTATGAGCTTCACCTAATAATACTTTATCAACATCAACCTCAACAGAAATCCCATAAGCTGCACCATAGCTAGCTGTATGTTCTACCGCATGAACAACAAATATTCGGGTATCTGGACCTGCTAGCATTTTGGCTTTATCTAGCAATAAGCTATCGGTCTTTGAAGTCAACTCCAAAGCAACTAAAATGTTTTTATAGTGACTCATAAGCTTAAATTCCTTGGAATAGTGAAATCTGTCTGGATTGTAGCGCCTAACAAAGGTATCAGCAACGCACAACTTTGTGTAAATAACCGGGAAATACCTGTGGATAACTATAAGGTAATAGTTATTTTAAAAAAGCCAAAAAAGATAGCAACAGATTGTTCGATTTTTTCAACAAAGTTATCCACAAAGAAAAACGCCGTAACTTATTGTTTTAAAATTGTTTTTTATAGAAACACACTTATACACGACACTATAATAACAACTATTATTAAAATTTATATTAAATAATAGTATTTAGAGGGGTTTAACGGTTTAAATTACCGACTTTCTGTTTGTTTTAAAAATGAACTTTTAGTTTAAAATGTAAACTGTTGACAGTGTTCTCTTTAGCCGGCATTATTCTTTTTTCACATTGCTAGAATAATAATCATGAATAAACCCATTTTACTTACCGGAGATACGCCAACAGGAAAGTTACACCTAGGACACTGGGTAGGTTCTGTCGCCAATCGAGTAAAACTACAGTCGCAGTATCAATGTTACTTCTTAGTTGCTAACACCCATGCTTTTACTACACGAGTTGATAAACCAAGTGAGATTCGTAGTAGTGTGTTAGATATTGTTCTCGATTATTTAGCAATGGGGATTGATCCACAAGAAAGTACTATTTTTATCGAATCAGATATTCCTGCTATCTTTGAGTTAGCTAGTTTATTCAGCATGCTGATCCCTTTTCCACGTTTAATGCGTAATCCTACTATCAAAGAGGAAATTCGTGATAAAGGTTTAGGAGATCATTATTCCATGGGCTTTTTGTGGTATCCTATTTTACAAGTAACAGATATTCTTGCTTTTCAAGCAAGTATTGTTCCTGTAGGCGAAGATCAAATTCCGCATATTGAGTTAACTCGTGAAGTCGCACGGCGTTTTTATCAACTTTATTGTGGTATAGATTCTCAGAAAATCCAAGAAGTTAAAAATTTAAGCGAGGATGATTACTATTTTTCTCACGGGAAAATATTTCCTATCCCGAAAGTATTATTGAGTGAAACGAAACGTCTAGTCGGAATTGGTCCTCCTAGTGACGAGGGTTTCTTGTTGAAAATGAGTAAGTCATTAAACAACGCGATATTTATTAGTGATAGCAGTGATGAAGTGAAACGAAAAGTCATGTCTATGTATACAGACCCTAATCGTCTTCGTGCTAGTGACCCTGGAACAGTAGAAAATAATCCATTATGGTTGTTTCATGATGCTTTCAATCCTGATAAACAGTGGTTACAAGAATCAAAACAACGCTATAGAGAGGGGAAAATAGGGGATGTTGAGTGTAAGAAATGTTTAGTTGATGTAATTAATACTGTACTGCAACCTATGCGTGATAGAAGAAAGCTTTTTGAAAACGATATGGCTTCACTTCTTGATATAGTAAAAAAAGGGGCTGATAAAGCGAATATTGTTGCTAATGATACCTTGTTTAAAGTGAAATCTACACTGAGACAAATGTTTTAATCAAAGGTTGGTTTATGAAAATCATAAAATTTGGTGGCACATCAATTGCTAATGCAGATTGTATTGTCAACGTTTCTGAAATTATTGCTCGACAAATTAAAGAAGGGCCTGTTGGTATTGTTTTATCTGCTGTTTCAGGAACCACTAATTTTTTGGTAGCTAGTATTAAAAGTGCTATTGATGGCCGACCTTTTTGTGAAGAGGTGGATGGTTTTTACACCAGTCACCATGAAATCATTAATAAGTTGGCGCTTAATAAAGAAAACTTTCCTAAGAAGGCATTGGAAGGTTTTTTAAAAGAGATTTGTGATCAATATACTATTTTATTAAAAGGGGTTCAGTTACTCAAAGAATGCCCCGATAAAATTTACTGTCAAATACTGAGCTTGGGTGAGAGAGTATCTGCTAGGATGATGCTAAATTTATTGGATTTTCAAGGTATTTCTACTCGATTTATTGACGCATCTGACTTTATTAAAACCAAGGGAAATTTAAGGGAAGCCATTCCCATATTGGATGAGATAAAAAAACGTTTTGGTGTGTTAAAAAACGAGAACTGTCTGTTAATGTCTGGGTTTGTTGGTTCAGATAGTGATGGTAATCTTAGTTTATTAGGTCGTGATGGTGCCGATTATTCAGCTAGTCTGATGGCGGTTGCGCTAGAGGCCCAGTCTTGTGAAATTTGGACTGATGTGGATGGGATTTATACCGCTGATCCAAGGCAAGTAAGTGATGCTCAGTTGATTAGTCAAATGAGTTACGGTGAAGCGATGGAGCTTGCTTTTTATGGGGCGAAAGTGTTACATCCTAAAACAACTGCTACGTTGATGACACCAAATATTCCTCTTTATATAAAAAATAGTTTTAATCCTTCGTCAGCAGGAACAAAAATAGCTGATATGCCAAAATCAGGTGATGGATCACTTATCCGTGCTGTTTCTTGTCGTCGTGATGTTGTGTTGATTACCATTCAGGGTGCAGGTATGAAAGGAGCACCAGGTATAGCCGCTCAAGTGTTTGATGCTGTTGCAAAATGTGGTGCTTCTATTGTTCTGATCAGTCAAGCTAGTTCTGAATGCTCTATCTGTTTTTGCGTTTCCGGCAAAGAGTCTGACAAGGTATTAGCTGCACTAAACGAGGCTTTGGCATTAGAGCAGAAACTAAAGATAATAGAAACAATTTGTGCAATCCCTAACCAAGCTATTATTTGTGTTGTTGGGGATAATATGAAAAAGAGAGTAGGCGTTTCAGGTAAGGTTTTTTCTGCTCTATCTCATGCAGCGATTAATGTAGTAGCTATTGCGCAAGGCTCATCGGAACAAAGTATTTCAGTAGTCGTTGATGGTAAGCAAAGTGATCGTGCGGTACATGCGATTCACCAATCTTTTTTCCATACTTTACAACCCATATCACTTTACCTTGTCGGTGTTGGGTCAGTGGGTTCTGAGTTGGTCGATCAGGTGAAAAAACAGTACCAGAAATTACTCGACAATTGTGTTGAAATTAAATTATGCTTGATTGCTAATTCTAAGCAATATTTACATAACCCACTAGGGATTGATTTATCTCATTGGCAGACTGATCTTAAATCAGCGACTGAGCTTACGGATATTAAAAAAATACTAGCACAAGCAATGCATGATAAACCGCTTAATGGAATTTTTGTGGATTGTACAAGCTCACAAGATATTTCTGCTGTTTACACAGAGGCATTTAAATCAGGTTTACATGTGGTAACAGCCAATAAAAAAGCTAATAGTGATAACCTCAGTTATTATCGACAACTTAGACTGGAGGCTGATAAAAATAAGCGACTATTTCTTTATGAAACTAATGTTGGGGCTGGATTACCAACAATCGATGCATTTAAGCATTTAATAAAAAGTGGTGATAGCTTGCTAGAGTTTTCAGGAATTTTATCAGGTTCTTTATCTTTTATTTTTGGTGCCTTAGATGAGGGGATGCGTTTTTCAGAAGCGGTGCGATTGGCTTGTGAGAAGAAGTTTACTGAGCCTGACCCTAGGGATGATTTAAGTGGTATGGATGTGGCACGCAAGGTGCTTATTTTAGCACGTGAAACAGGAATGGCTTATGAGCTGAAGGATATCACTATGAATGCTATTTTCCCTGAAGATTTTGACGCTTCGGGAAGTGTTAATGACTTTTTAAAAAATCTTAAAACAGTGGATGATTATTTTTCAGATAAAATTACCTCTTTAAAGCAGGAGCAAAAAGTACTACGTTTTGTCGGTTCTATTGATGATAAAGGATGTTCTGTTGGTATTCGTGCTGTAGGTCCTGATCATCCTTTGTATGCTATCAAAAATGGCGAGAATGCTTTTGCTTTTTTAACAAAACGTTATAGCCCCATCCCATTAGTGGTAAGAGGTTATGGTGCTGGCGTTGAGGTAACTGCTTCGGGCTTGTTCGCTGATATATTAAAGACGGTTGATATTAATTAGGTAATTTATGAATCAGGTTAAAGTATTTTCACCAGCAACCATTGCCAATTTTATTGTCGGTTTTGATTCCTTGGGAGCAGCTATTGAACCTATAGATGGCTCTTTGCTAGGTGATATAGTTACTATTGAAAAGGCAACGCAGGATAGTTTAGAGGTAAAAGGTCATTATAAAAAAGACTTGCCAGAAAATAATCATGATAATCTCGTTATGCACTGTGTTAATTACTTTCGAAAAGCCTTGCTTGAAAAAGGAATGGCTACTGATAAGTTAAGTATTTGTCTTGAAAAAGGCTTACCAATTTGCAGTGGCTTAGGGTCTAGTGCTGCTTCTATTGTTGCAACACTGACTGCTCTTAATGTCTATCATGATTACCCGCTTTCTAATCAATTATTATTATCAATTGCTGCAACAATGGAAGGGGTTGTAAGTGGATCGCCTCATTATGATAATGTCTTGCCAGCGGTATTGGGGGGTCTACAGTTAATGCGATCTGATGGAATGGCAAATCAATTACCCTGGTTTGACAATCTTTTAATAGTATTATATTACCCAGGCATAAGAGTTTCGACAAAAAAAGCAAGAGAAATTCTACCATCAGCATTTACATTATCAAATCTTACTGAATATGGACAGAAGTTTTCTGGCTTTATTGATTCATTATATTCTCATGATCAAGAAAGAGCGATGTTACTGTTGTCTGATAATTTAATTGAGCCACATCGTGGCAAATTAGTTCCCAATTTTTTTCTTGCTCGTGATGCTGTGATGCAAGCAGGTGCATTGGCTTTTGGCTTGTCAGGCTCGGGGCCTTCTTGCTTTGCACTGGTCGACACCGCTTTTTCTGCACAGAAGATTCGTGATATTTTATCAGAAACTATGAAAGGTTCTGAAACTGCTTTTAGTTCTGTTGTAAGAATTGGTAAAGGAGCTATGATAATTGATGGGTGAAACAGCTATGTTATATAATATTAAACATCCTGATGAAAAAGTCAGCTTTAAAGAAGCCGTAATTCGTGGTATTGGTTCTGACAATGGACTTTTCTTTCCACAAAAACTTCCCTTCTTTGAGAATATAGCAGAATTGCTAGACAAAGATATGATGTCACGATCAACCTTTATTGCACAGCAATTGTTACAGGGAACTTTATCTGCACAAGTTGTCAAAAAGGTAGTGGAAAAAACACTGGATTTTCCGATTGTATTAAAAGAAGTAGATTCTAATGTATTTGCTTTAGAATTGTTCTGGGGTCCAACCTTGGCGTTTAAAGATGTTGGTGCGCGTTTTCTCGCGAATGTACTACATGAGATAAATCCAGAGCCTATAACAATCATCACAGCAACTTCTGGAGATACCGGTGCTGCGGTAGCACATGCTTTTTATGATATTCCCCATGTTAATGTCGTGATTTTGTATCCACACCAGAAGATTTCTAATCTGCAAGAAAGATTATTTTGTACGCTGGGTAAGAATATTCATACGTTTTCTGTTCAAGGTGATTTTGATGACTGTCAAGCGCTAGTGAAGCAGTGTTTTTCTGATAAAAGCTTAAATATGGCAATAAATTCAGCCAACTCTATTAATATTACGCGGGTTTTTGCACAATGCTTATATTACTTTGAAGCACTGGCACAATTAAAAAAACATGAGAAAGTGGTAGTTTGTGTTCCAAGCGGGAATTTTGGTAACCTAACCGCGGCAATGTTTGCACGAAGTATGGGGCTTCCCATTGATCGATTTATTGCAGCAACCAATGCTAATGATACCGTTCCTCGTTATTTGGCAACAGGACAGTGGCAGGCTTATCCAACACGTGCTACCTTATCTAATGCGATGGACGTTAGCCAACCTAATAATTGGCCACGTATTGAAGAATTGGTGAAACAACAAGGTTGGGATATTAACACAGTGCTACAAGCAGTGGCTTTCGATGATAAAAAGACTCAAGAAGCAATGGTCGCCTTGCAAAAGAAAAATTATATAGCAGAACCACATAGTGCGATTGCCTACCGTGGATTAACTTCACAATTAAGACAAGGAGAAACAGGGGTTTTCTTATGTACAGCACACCCAGCGAAGTTCAAAGATCAGGTTGACACAATTCTTGGGGTCGATTTACCTCTACCGTCAGCGATAGCTAGTACTTTGGATAAGCCATTGTTGTCAACAATTATGCCTAATGATTATAATGTGTTAGCTAATTTTTTGAAAAATTTAGCTTAGTTGGTATTTTTATGAAATACAGATGGTTTTCTCGACAATTGGCTTCCTGGTATTTTTACGAGTGGGCAATATCACCTTTTTCCGCGGTCATTATGACCTTTGTTTTTTCTGCCTATTTTACACAAAAAATAGCCACTAATCCCATTATTGGAACAGAACAATGGGGTTTTGCGATTTCTTTATCAGCAATTATTATTGCTATTTTGAGTCCTATTTTAGGAGCCATTGCCGATAATCATGGCAGCAAGAAACCTTGGTTGGCTTTCTTCACTGTTTGGATAGTAATCGGTTGTTTTTGTTTATGGTTTGCTAAAGCTGAGGTGACCTATTTATATTTTGCTTTACTGTCAGTAGTTATTGCTAATGTTGGCAGTGAAACAGCAATGGTTTTTTATAATAGTTTAATGCGTGACTTAGTTACTAAAGATAAGATAGGTCGTCTATCTGGAATTGGCTGGGCATTTGGTTATTTTGGTGGTTTGGTCGCTTTATGTATTTGTCTGTTTGTTTTGGTTGCTAATCACTTACCTTTTTTTGAACTAGATGCGTCACAATATAAGAATGTTCGTATTGTTGGCCCTTTTATTGCTTTATGGGTTGCTTTATTTTCACTGCCTATTTTCTTCTTTACACCAGATAGCCCTAATAATAGCGTTTCAAAATGGCGTGCAGTAGTAAAAGGCTTTGTTGATCTTAAAAGTACTCTCTTTTATTTTAAACAGCATAAAGAGATTGGGAAATTTTTGTTAGCAAGGTTGCTGTATATCGATGGTTTAAATACTATATTTGCTTTCGGCGGTATTTATGCCGCAGAAACATTTGCTATGAGTTTTCATTCCATTATTTTATTCGGTATTGGTATGAATATTGCTGCAGGTATTGGGGCGCTGATATTTTCTGCCATAGACGATAAGATAGGATCAAGAAGAACAGTTATTATTTCGCTATTTGCTGCGATTATCTGTGTTTCACTAATTGTCTTTGTTAGAACAAGCATGTTATTTTGGATTTTTGGCTTAGCTTTGAGTATTTTTGTTGGGCCAATACAGTCAGCAAGTCGTTCTTTTATGCTGCATTTGTCACCTAAAGAAAAGCTAACCGAAATGTTTGGTTTTTATAATATGTCAGGAAAAATTACCGCTTTTTTAGGACCAATGCTGCTGGGCTGGGTAACTGCTCTTTTCAATAGTCAACGTGTTGGTGTTAGTACTATTTTGGTGTTTTTATTGGGTGGTGTTATCTTGTTATTGTGGGTTAATGAAAGTAATAAAGCATACTGAGCCTAGCGTCTTTGCGCTTTGGCAGCAACAATTAGGTGAGTCTCTCACTTCGCTTGATGAACTGCTACGCTTCGTTTCGTTAAGTCGTAAGCAACTTGATATTGATGAAAAGGCTGCTGATTTATTTTCTTTGAGAGTGCCAAAACCTTTTGCGCGAAGGATTATGCCAGCAAACCCCAGTGATCCTTTGTTAAGGCAGGTGATTCCCTTGCATCAAGAGTTGATGATGCACTCAGGGTATTACCATGATCCTTTAAATGAAAAAAAATCCAATAAGATTCCAGGGCTTCTTCATAAATATTTTGGCCGCGCGTTAATTTTGTTGAGTGGGTCTTGTGCGATTAATTGCCGGTATTGCTTTAGGCGTCATTTTGCTTATCAAGATAATCGTTTAGGAGAGCAAGCGTTTCAAGGCATCATCGACTATCTTAATAATCATCCTGATATTTATGAGGTTATTTTAAGCGGTGGTGATCCTTTAATGCGAAAAGATAGTGATTTGAATCGATTTTTTAACAAGTTAGAGCAAGTTGATTCCTTAAAGTATCTTAGAATACACACACGATTACCGGTTGTGTTGCCTACACGGGTTACTGATCCTTTGGTTAAATTACTCAGTGAGACGCGATTAGTTGTGACCTTGGTATTGCATTGTAATCATGCTCAAGAAATTGATAGTGAGTTAGAGACAGCAATTCGTAAATTGCGTAATAGCGGTATTACCGTGTTGAATCAAAGTGTTTTGCTTAAACAAGTCAATGATAGCAGCAGTGCCTTGATTGATTTGAGTCATCGATTATATCAGATAGGTGTGCTGCCCTATTATTTACACTTACTCGATGCTGTGCAGGGTGCGCAACATTTTTTTGTTGATGAAAAACAAGCGCAGCAGTTGTGGCAGCAAATGCAGGCCAGCCTACCTGGGTTTTTGGTCCCTAAGCTGGTTAAAGAAGTTGCTGGCGCTACAGCAAAAGTTCCTATTTAACACAAAATTCGACTATCACTCTACACAAGGTTATACTTAGTGTTTAGGGTAGATGATAAGCCGTCATTCTCACCAAAATTTGTCTGCTAAACGTGAAAAGAATGATTGATAAGTAAAAATTTTCGTGTAAAGCAATATCCTAGGTTTACCTTGGCAGGCCGTCATTCTCACCAAAATTTGTCTGCCAAATATGAAAAAAATGATTAATAAGTACAAATTTTCGTGTAAAGCAATATCCTAGGTTTACCCTGGCAGGCCGTCATTCTCATGAAAATTTGTCTGCCAAACATGAAAAGAATGATTGATAAGTACAAATTTTCATGGGAATCCAAACACCATGTGATTAAAGACGCTTTATTTTCAAGGTATTTTTCTTGGTTCATTCTTTGGATTCCCAAAAAAATTCGTGGAACCCCAGTATTCTCACCAGTAAATGTAGACGAATTTTTCTGAGAATAACGGTCGCTGCTTGATTAAATAAAAATTTGCAGCGGTTTACGCTTGCTTTTTAAGTCAAGCAGACAAATTTTTATGAAAAGCAATATCCCAGGTTACCCTGGTAGGTCGTCATTCTCGAAAAAATCGGCCTGCTATTTTTAAGAAGTATGATAAGCTAACTCCGATTTTTTCGGGAATCCAAAAACTGACGCTTTAAAAACTCGATAAAAATGGGTTTTTAACAGCAAATGGCTTGGATTTCCATAAAAATTTGTAGTGGTTTATCCTGCTTTTTAAGTCAAGCAGACAAATTTTTATGAAAATGACGAGGTAAGTGGTGAACTATTACCATGGGAATCCAAACACCATGTGATTAAAGACGCTTTATTTTCAAGGTATTTTTCTTGGGCCATTCTTTGGATTCCCAAAAAAATTCGTGAAACTTCAGTATTCTTACCAGTAAATGTAGACGAATTTTTCTGAGAATGACGATTTCTGTTTGATTGAATAAAAGTTTGTAGTGGTTTATCCTTGATTTTCAGGTCAAGTAGGAAAATTTTTATGAAAATGACGAGGTAAGTGGTGAACTATTACCATGATAATGCCGTAGCCTCGTGAGGTGGTTTCCAATTTAAGCTCAGGGAATAGACTGTCATGAGCATAACAGGTTTGGTAGATTAAAGACGGTGGGAATCAATCGCATTCATATGTATTAAAATTTTCTGGTTCATGTCCCGTAGTTTCGCCCGATTCATATTTTCCATCGGTGCTGATTGTAAGTTCTCCTAAAGAAATTTGTTGCGTTTTTTCTTCCTGGAAAAGACTTAAATTTGATAATTTTATTTTTGTATAGGTATAGGCTGCTAGCGACAGTAATGCCACTGCCGTTGTTGCCAGCGCTGCTATTCCGAAAGGGGAGTGCAGCACTAGTATTTTTCCAATAATTAGTCCCCACAGCGTAAGTGCCGCTGCAGTAGAAGGAGTGCCAATTATAACAGAAGCTCTTCGGTAGCTGCTAATAGACTCATGTCTTCTCATCATTAGAATTAAATGATTAATTTTTTTAGTATCAAAACTAAATATTTTTTCATCTTTATTTTCAGTTTTTTCTAAGCGAATTACGTATTTAACACTTTCACCTTCAGTATTGCTTTCCGCAGAGTAATAAATGATTGTTTCTTCTTCAGAGAATTTATAAATTAAATGATTTATGTTTATGCTTCTTTGCTCATTTGGAATAAGAGCCAGTGCCTGCGCGGTAATCCACAGTGCTTCGCTTAGCCGTATTGTTTCAATATCTTTCGCGAAGTTTTTTTGCAATTTTTGAAAAGAGGGATAGCTTACAGTTTTTCTTTCACTTTCGCCTTCATTTTTTAATTGAAGTGACTGCTCACCAGCATCGAGTTCTGTTATTATAAAGGTAGTACCTTTTCCCGGTTTTTGATTGTCTTCGCAAGCAGTAATCGTAATTTCTTTAGTCATCATTTCACACATAGGATCAGTAAATATTGATCAATATTTTACCTTATATCAGGCGAGGAAAGCTAGCTAATTTATTACTTTTGATTAAAAAAAGGTCTTATTTATTAACAAAACATTAAGAAAAGATTAAAAATGCTGGATTTTTAGCTGGTAAATCCTCAAATCGGCTATGAGTGCCGCACGTCATGGCTCAGTCTTACTGCCATTGACTTAAAGAAATGGCTCGCTTTCTAGCATCGTGAATTTGACAAACCACCAGTGCTCATCATTCTCATGAAAATTTGTCTGCCAAACGTGAAAAGAATGATTGATAAGTACAAATTTTCATGGGAATCTAAACACAATGGGATTAAAGACGCTTTATTTTCAAGGTATTTTTCTTGGGTCATTCTTTGGATTCCCAAAAAAATTTGTGAAACTTCAGTATTCTTACCAGTAAATGTAGACGAATTTTTCTGAGAATGACGGTCGCTGCTTGATTGAATAAAAATTTGTAGCGGTTTATCCTGCTTTTTAAGTCAAGTAGACGAGTTTTTATGAAAATGACAGGGTATGGGCAACTATTACTGTCGCACTAACTGCCGAAAGTACACCGGATTAGGAACGTTGCTATAGTAATCTGTTGTTCCTCCAGTGCCAACAATGATGACACTACCATAGTTAAGCAATCGGCCGGTAATACTCTGATTAATGTTTACGCCTTCAATTTTGCTGAGAAATACCTCGGTGGAATAACGCTGGATAAAACCTCGCTTCATAATAACTCGTTTATTGGTAATGCCGTACTCGCTGGTGTTATAAACAATATAGGCACGAAGTAGTCCTAATACACCAATCAAGGCTAATAAAATACTGGCTAATTCATGAAAGCCTAGACCGTGCCAAATGGCTTGATTAAATAACAGTAATGAAGGTAAATATAAAAAAACTAAAAGTGACAAAATAAAGATGCTGGCTGGCGGCATAAAAATAATCCAGTGTGGCCGTGTTGCATAAATGAGTTTTTCATCCTTGGACAGTGATTCTGTAATATAAGTTTTCATCATGATTTCTCTTCTACACTAAGATAGTCAACTTTGCGATAGCCTTTATCGATTAATACACCGCGACGCCCTCGCTCTCCTTGAAACTTCTTTAATAATTTAGGGGTCAATATTAGCTTGCGTTTACCAGAGTGAACAACAAGTACAGAATTTTTGTGTAATACAGCCATATCACAGCAGAATTCTTCACGTGCTTTGAGCTTTGCACTGGGAATGTTTATCATTTTGTTACCTTTGCCACGTGGCATGCTGGGTAGTTCTTTTAAAGCGAACACGAGCAGATAACCAAGGTTAGTAATAACTGCCACAGATTGCGAATCCACATCGTTTATGTATTGTGGATTTAAGCTGCTAGCTCCTTCTGGGCATTTTAAGACCGTTTTACCGCGGCGATTTTTACAAAGTAATTCTGCTAGCGTGGTGATGAAACCATAGCCAGCATCCGAAGCTAGGAGGTAATTTTCTTGCGCTTCTCCCATTATCGCTGTTAAGAAATGCACTCCTGGTTCAGGAGTTAAATATTTAGTAAGCGGGTCACCTTGGCCACGCGCCGAAGGTAAATTTTGTGCGAGTAACGAGTAACTGCGACCACTCGAGTCTAATACAATCACCGATTCATTACTACGACCTTTGGCTTGGGTTAAAAACTCATCTCCTGAACGGTAATTTAGTGCTACACCATTAATGTCGTGTCCTTTGGCGGCGCGTATCCAGCCTTTTTTCGATAAAATAACGGTGATCGCTTCTGAAGGTAGCCGGTCCTGCTCGCGAATGACTTGAGCTTCAAAGCGTTGTACAATGGGAGAGCGTCTTGCATCACCAAACTGTTTTTGTAGTTGTTGGATTTCTTTTTTTACGAGTGTTTTTAATCGCGCTTTTGAAGCCAGTAATTTTTCAATCTCATCACGCTCTTGTTGTAATTGCTGTTGCTCTTGACGAATTTTCTGCTCTTCTAGCTTGGCAAGTTGACGCAAGCGGATTTCTAAAATGGCCTCGGCTTGTTTTTCGCTTAACTGATATTTTTTCATCATCACTGGCTTGGGTTGATCTTCTTCGCGAATAATTTTAATAATGTCATCAAGATTAAGAAAAGCAATCATCAACCCTGCCAAAATATGCAGACGCGCAATGAGTTGCTCTAGTCGAAAACGCAATCGCTGACTGACGGTTTCAAGTCGGAAATTTAACCATTCTTGTAGTAAATCACGTAGATTTTTCACTTGAGGTTTGCCGTCGATGCCAATCATATTTAGATTGACGCGGTAGCTGCGCTCTAAATCGGTGCTGGCAAATAAATGAGACATCAGCTCTTGGCTGTCAATGCGATTAGAGCGGGGCGTGATAACCAGACGGGTTAGGTTTTCATGATCAGATTCATCGCGTAAATCAGTGACCATAGGTAATTTTTTAGCGAGCATTTGGGCAGCAATTTGCTCTAGTATCTTGTTGCCAGATACTTGGTGCGGTAATGCAGTAATGACAATATCGCCGTTTTTTTCAGTTTCATAAACTGCCCGCATGCGTATACTGCCATTGCCATCGCGATACATGGCCATAATTTCTTCAGGTAAGCTAATAATTTCGGCGTTAGTGGGGTAATCAGGACCTTTGATATATTGGCAAATAGTCTTGAGTTCTGCAGTAGGATTGTCAAGCAGATGAATACAGGCACCACAGACCTCAGTAAGATTATGCGGGGGAATATCAGTTGACATACCCACAGCAATGCCGGAAGCGCCATTGAGTAATACGTTAGGGAGTTGTGCAGGCAGCAAGCTTGGCTCACTTAAGGTGCCATCAAAGTTAGCAGACCAGTCTACGGTGCCTTGTTGTAATTCGGTTAATAATATTTGCGCGTAAGCGGATAAGCGTGCTTCGGTATAACGCATGGCGGCAAATGATTTGGGATCATCGATTGTACCCCAGTTTCCTTGCCCATCCACAAAAGGGTAGCGATAGGAAAAAGGCTGTGCCATAAGTACCATAGCTTCGTAACAGGCGCTGTCACCATGTGGATGAAACTTACCGAGCACATCACCGATTGTCCGTGCCGATTTCTTGAATTTACTAGTGGATTTCAATCCTAGCTCAGACATGGCATAGATAATGCGACGCTGCACAGGCTTTAAGCCATCGGCAATGTGTGGCAGCGCTCGGTCTAAAATAACGTACATAGAGTAGTCAAGATAGGCTTTTTCGCTAAACTCGGCTAGGGTTTGGGTTTCAATGTCAATATCGTTATTCATGGTTTCTGTTATAATTCCCAAGATTTCTTGTTAGGATTTTGTCATGCCGTCGCCTAAAAGACAATATACGTGCTTGGATAGCTTGCTTATTCAAGCAAATCGCTGTTTAGAAACCATTGCTGGAGATAAAACAGCGCATCGTGCCTATCCAGCGCAAAGGGTTGCGCCAACGCCATTAAGTGAATCACAACGTAAACAAAGTGCAAGTTTTATGCGCATTAATCATTGTGGTGAAGTGTGTGCCCAAGCGCTCTATGATGCGCAAGCCTTGCTAGCCCGTGATAAAAAAGTGTGTGAAACGCTACACAAATGTGGTGACGAAGAGACCGATCATCTGGCTTGGTGTCATCAGCGTTTAAAGGAATTGGGCAGTCATCGTAGTTACTTAAATCTTTTTTGGTACAGCCATTCCTTTGCTATTGGTTTGCTTGCAGGTTTGGCAGGGGATCGTTGGAGTTTGGGTTTTGTTGAAGAAACCGAAGTTCAGGTGGGTCAGCATTTGCAAGGCCATTTAGAACGCATACAACATAAAGACCCTAGAAGCGCTGTGGTGATTGAGCAAATGCAACAGGATGAAGCTAAACATGCTCAAGTGGCAGTAGATGCCGGTGCAGCCAGCTTACCCAGGCCGATTAAATGGTTAATGCGTGCCCATGCGAAGGTGATGACAACGTTAGCCTACTGGGTTTAATGCTTACAAGTCGTTTAAACCAATGTTATTACGAGTAGGTTGTCTCTTTTGATTGTGTCATATTGCGCTGTAGCTGAAACAAATGATAAAAAATAAATAGGTTTTTTGTTAGCTGAGCGTTTGTTTCAGCTTGTTAAGCGGCAGTACTGTTATTTTACTCTTCTTCTTGCTCGTCTTCGACAGAAAACGAGGCACCGCAACCACAGGTGGTTTTTGCATTTGGGTTGCGAATAATAAACTGTGCGCCGTTAATATCTTCACGGTAATCGATTTCAGCGCCTTGTAGGTACAGATAACTCATGGGGTCAATTAGCAGTTTAACGGTGCGTTGGGATTTTTTATCAATTGTTTTTTCAACAACATGGTCTTGGTCAGGTTGAATGTCCTCATCAAACGTAAACCCGTACTGAAAGCCTGAGCAGCCGCCGCCGGTAATATATACTCTAAGGTTTAATTTGGAGTTTTGTTCTTCATCAATAAGTTGTGCAACTTTTGCTGCGGCACTATCGCTAAACACGATGTTGGTGGGTGCTTGTGTCATGGTTGTCATTGCCCTGGGTTAGCCATTATTATGTTAATATAGCCGACCTTGTTGGACTTTAATAGGGGTTGGTCTCTATGTTATGGGTGCTTGCTTTTCACTTAATTGCGGTTATTGCTTGGTTTGCGGGGCTATTCTACTTGCCACGCTTGTTTGTTTATCATGCAGACAGTCGTGATAGTATTAGTAATGAACGATTTAAGGTCATGGAGTACAAGCTGTACCGCTACATTATGACCCCTGCCGCGTTACTGGCAACTTTCTTGGGTGTATGGTTGTTAGGCTATAGTCTTATGGGTTATTTATCACAGGGTTGGATGCAATTGAAGTTGTTGATGGTTGTCTTGTTGTGGGTTTATCACCTTTACTGCGGCTATTTGGTCAAGCAATTTAAACACGATCATAATCGTTGCTCTAGTCGCTTTTTCCGGTTTTTTAACGAAGTGCCTACTTTGTTGCTATTTGTGATTGTGATTGCTGTTGTCGTTAAACCGTCTTTTCCTGCTTTTATTTGAACAGTTTCTCTATATTTATTCGTTGATTTCAACCATTTCAAAGTCACTTTTAGTTGCGCCGCAGTCAGGACATAACCAGTCATCGCTAACGTCTTCCCAACGCGTTCCTGGCGCAATACCATCCTCGGGCCAGCCTTGCTCTTCATCATAGACAAAGCCGCACATTAGACAAATAAATTTTTTAAAAGCAACAGATTGTGACATAATAATCCCCATCTAGCGGTTAAGAAAGCAAAGGCAACATGATGGAGAACACCCAGTCAATCGCCCTGTTTGACAAAGCGATGCATTATATTCCAGGTGGTGTTAATTCACCAGTGCGTGCGTTTAAAAAAGTGGGTGGCCACCCTCCTATTATCCGCTCAGGGCAGGGGCCTTACCTGACCGATGTGGATGGCAATCAGTATATCGATTATGTTGGTTCATGGGGGCCGCTTATTCTTGGTCATGCCCATCCTGAGGTTATTAATGCAGTAACACAAACCTTAGCCCGAGGCACTAGTTTTGGAGCGCCTTGTGAGCTTGAGTTGGATTTGGCCAAACAAATTTGTCACCTGGTGCCATCAGTTGAGAAAGTCCGTTTTGTTAATTCAGGCACTGAGGCGACTATGACAGCGGTTCGTTTAGCCCGCGGGGTTACGCATCGCAACAAAATCATTAAGTTTCAAGGCTGTTATCATGGCCATTCGGATGCACTGTTGGTAGAAGCTGGTTCTGGACCACTAACACTGGGGCTACCCAGTTCCCCAGGCATCCCTGAGGCAACCACCGCTGATACCTTAATTGCTTCGTTTAATCACTTGGAGTCGGTCTCCTCTCTATTTGAGCGATATAGTGATGATATTGCCGCGATTATTATTGAACCCGTTGCGGCGAATATGAATTTAGTCATGCCCACAGTAAATTTTTTAAAAGGGTTAAGAGAATTATGTAATCATTACCAAAGTTTGTTAATTTTTGATGAGGTAATGACAGGCTTTCGCCTCGGCTTTGGGGGTGCCCAGGAAGTTTATCAAGTAACTCCAGACATAACCACATTAGGTAAAGTGATCGGTGGTGGTATGCCGGTGGGTGCGGTAGGTGGAAGAGCAGAAGTGATGGATCAACTGGCTCCTGCTGGGCCAGTTTATCAAGCAGGCACCTTATCTGGCAATCCAATTTGTATGGCAGCGGGCTTGGCAACTTTAAAAGCGATACAAGTTCCTGGATTTTTCGCTAATTTATTTGAGAAAAATAACCGGCTGAGACAGGGTTTATTAGCTGCTGCAAAAAAAGCGACTATTAATTTTCGTTTTGAAAGCATAGGCAGTATGTTTGGGATGTATTTTACTGATGAGACAGGGTTAATGGATTATGAGAAAGTACAGCAGTGTAATATGCAGCACTTTAAGGATTTTTTTCATGGTATGCTAAATCGAGGTATCTACCTTGCCCCTTCGCCTTATGAAGTAGGCTTTATCTCCAGTGCGCATACTAATGAGATTATCGATAAAACCATATCTGCTGCAGAACGAGTTTTTTCTAGCATGAGCGTTTAAGCTTATGTATCAAGCTATTATTGAGTTTTGGTTTGAAGAATTATCACCAGCGCAATGGTGGCAGAAAGATGAAGTATTGGATCAACAGATTAAGCAGCGATTTTTACCTTATCTTGAGCAAGCAATGCGTGGGGAATGCGTGCTGTGGCGTAACAGTGTATTGGGGCGTTTAGCTGAAATTATTGTGCTCGATCAATTCTCACGAAATATTTATCGCGATACACCACAAGCATTCTCTCAGGATGCGATGGCGCTTGTTTTATCCCAAGAAGCAATCAAGCATGATATTGCCAAGCAATTAACAGATCATCAACTAGGGTTCGCCTATATGCCGTTTATGCACAGTGAGTCTAAGGTGATTCATGCTGATGCGGTGCCGCTGTTTGACTCATTAAATGAAAAAAGTTATTTGGACTTTGAATTACAACATAAAGCGATTATTGATCGTTTCGGCCGTTATCCGCATCGCAATCCTATTTTAAACCGTTCTTCAACACCGGAAGAAATTGATTTTCTAAAAGAACCTGGTTCTAGCTTCTAGCTTATTCAGTGGTAGAGGATGAACTATAACTTGATGTTATCCAATAAATTTGCGCAAATATCGATATCGAAAGAGCGCTCTAGCTCGCGAACACCGGTTGGACTGGTGACATTTATTTCTGTTAGGTAATCGCCAATAATATCTAAGCCAACAAAATACAAACCTTTATCACGCAGTGTTGGGCCGACTTGTTGTGCTATCCAACGATCACGTTCGGTTAACTCTCTTGCTTCGCTACTGGCCCCAGCTGCTAGATTGCCACGAAAATCATCTGGACAAGGAATCCGCGCTAACACGTAATCGATAGGTTCTCCATTAATCATCAGCAGGCGTTTGTCGCCTTTATCAATGTCGGGTATAAATTCTTGTGCCATAACCAGTTTTGTTTGCTGATCAGTGACTGTTTCAATGATAACATGTAGATTGTGATCATCTTGGTGAGTATAGAAAACGGATTGTCCGCCCATGCCATCCAGTGGTTTAATGACAATAGCAGCGTGTTCTCTAGCAAATGCTTTAATACTTTCTTTGTTCGCACTGACAAGTGTTTGGGGGCAACACTGTGGAAACCAGGTGGTAAACAGTTTTTCATTAGCGTCACGAATGCTGCGAGGATTATTAATCACGGGCGTTCCTTGTGCTGCCACTTGCTCTAGCAGATAAGTCAGGTAGATATATTCCATGTTAAACGGAGGGTCTTTTCTAAAAAAGATGGCATCCAATTCTGTGAGCATTTGTGTAAGCTCGATTTTCTTCTGATAGTAATTTTTTTCTTGATCTTTGAGCATGATGGAATACATACTTGCTTTGACGGCATTGTCTTGCAGGAAAATAGCTTGGCTTGGAATAAAAAAGATTTCCCAATTTCTACGCTGTGCCGCTAGCATAATGGCAAAACTGGTGTCTTTTTTGGTGTTAATGTTATCGAGTGTGTCGAGCAGCACCCCTATTTTTTTTATTGACATGTGTTGCTCTGTGCTATTTCACGTGCTGCAGCTAGCATTGCTAGGCGTGCTACAACACGATAATGATAAAAATCATCGTCAAATTTTTCAAATGCTGAGAATATCATACCAGGTGAATTAAGGTTTTCACTTGCAGATTTTTTTGCATGGCTGCGATAAAATCCGCCAATAACTTCTCGGCCAATGCTGTAGATTACCGGTTCAGCAACGGATTGGTCTTCACTTAGGGTCTCAAAAGAGTAAACGCCTTCTTGAATAATGGCTTTGGTTACCGGTTTTCCCCCTTTGATAGTTGACATGTGGGTACGCTTTTTACGATTCATGTTCAGTAGTTCTTCAGGATCTTGAATCATCATCACCGCCATACCATAGGTTCCTGAGTCGGCTTTGATAACTAAAAAAGGTTTTTCTTTGATGTGGTATTGCTTATATTTGTAGTTAATTTGATGTAATAATTGTTGTGCACGTCGATATAAACACTGCTGTCCTTCTTGGGTCATGAAATTGACCTCGGGACATTGGGAAAACAGCGGCATAAAAAGCCATGGATCACAGTTTAATTGCAATGAAAATTCACCAACTACTTTTTGATAGTATTCAAAATGAGTGGACTTTAACCGATGCGACCAACCCAGTGCTAATGAAGGGAGTATAGGTTGTGTTATGCCCTGTAACACCTCGGGTATTCCATCCGATAAATCATTATTAAGGAGCAAGCATTCGGGAGTGAAGTTTTCCAGTGTTACGCGCTTGTCTTCTCTTTTGATGGGGTAGAGCGTTATTTGTCGCCCAGAAGCTAAAGACAGTGTTTTGGGTGTGTTTATTGCTTCATCCAATGAAGCCGCTTGGCATGAGAGTCCTGCTTGAGATAGCATGGTAAGTAACGTTGC
>CAZSHR010000004.1:0-37909 GCA_964606725.1 uncultured Coxiella sp. | reverse complement strand
ATGGAACCGGCAATAGTCTGATTCTCAGGACCATTGACGCCATTACCGATACGATAAATACCGTCTTTATAACAAGGCGGTGGCTCCAAATTAGGGTCTGCTATGACCTTAGGGATAATACGACTTTCAAACCCAAAGGTTTCACTGCATTGCTGCGGAGAATAAAATGCCCTGTCAACAATCGCCCCTGCTAACTCAGGAAAATGACGCTGCATCGTATTTTCCAGAAAGGCAATAAAAGACTGTTGCTCCTCTGGTGTATACACTAACTTATCTCGTGGCCATAGCGCATACACGGTAATCACATAGCGACCATCAACTGGCTTGCCTGCATTAATTGGCAAACTGCTAAAGCAATGAAAAGCCTGCTCTTTAGGAAACTCCCCTCTTTCCAAGGTTTCCAGCCAACCTGCATTATTATCGGGAAAAAATAAGGTGGTATGCAAATTACTAGGATAAAGAAACTTTTCTGCATCCACAGTCAGTAACAGCATACTGATCGATAGCGAAGCAGGTGACTCCTGTGGATAATCCTGCCAAGCATGATCACTGGACATCAACACATCAGATGCAGATAGATCACTCATGGCAGATACACTATTCTCAACCATATCCACACCTAACTCTTTAGCACGAGCCAGCATTTTTTCAAAAAAATCCGCAGCACCAAACTCAGCAACATGTGGTTTAGCAAAATCACCGCCACTGTTTACTATTTTTTTTGCCAGATTAACACTAATTTGCTCCACAGAACGCACGGCAGGATAACTTAACATGCCCAGAGCTAGGCATTGCAGAACACGATTTTTGATGACACCGACTAATTCAGAAGCAGAATCACTGTTTTGGGATTTTTTTGCCTGCAGATAAAGGCGGATAAAATCGTTAGGGTAAAAAATATTCCATAAAGAGGTGAGATCGGGAGGGGAACTAAAAGTAGCTCCTGAAGAACCCAGTACAATGCGGTTGCTGACCGGAATAAAACGACACTTTATTCCTAACGATTCGGCAAGCTTATTAGCGCCAGCGCCAAATGTATTGGCACCTACATCAACACGAGAACCGGCAAGGTCAATGGTTCTAAGAGGCGCTCCCAACTGTGGTGTTTTTGCAAATAGTCTAACATCCCCTGTAAAACCGGATTGCCTTGCAAAAATCCCTGCGGCGACCGAAGCAACACCACTACCCATAATGGCCAGTGATTTCGGTTTCATATTTTCAAATACCGCTAATAAATAATTAACTGCCGCGATTATCAACTTAAATTTTTATGATGTCAAAACAAAAATGCCTAAAATCACAAAAAGTTAATGGCTTCTTGCAAATGCGACTCAGATAAGCCAATAGAAAAAACCGTTAGATTACGATTAATACGTTTAATTAATCCTGCCAACACTTTTCCTGCACCACATTCAATTATGGTATTAATCCCATATTCAGTTACCATATACTGAATAATTTCCACCCAGCGCACTGGTGAAACTAACTGATCGACGAGCAAAGCAGGAATAAGCGATACTTGATTGCAAGCGCTAGCGTTAACATTATGTAACACCACTCGCTTAGGCACTGATAACGTGATGCCCTGTAAATCTTCACTGAGTTTTTCTGCCGCCGGTTGCATGAGAGAACAATGAGAAGGAACACTAACAGGAATGCGCATAGCAATTTTAGCACCGGCTAATTTTGCCGCTTCAATGGCACGATCAACCGCTGCGGCTTCACCGGCAATCACGGTCTGACCAATGGAATTAAAATTTGCGGGCGCCACCACATCTGCTTGCGCGACTTGCTCACAAATTTGATTTAAGTCTTGATCCGATAAACCCACTATCGCCGCCATTGCTCCTGCACCGGCTGGGACGGCAGCTTGCATATACTCACCTCTTTTGGCCACCAAGCGCACGGCGTCTGCAAAAGAAAGTACTCCAGCAACCACTAAAGCCGCATATTCCCCTAAGCTATGACCCGCCAACACAGAGGGTTGCACTTGTGTTCGCGCCTGCCAACAACGGTAAACAGCAATGTCTGCTGCCAGCATAAGTGGCTGCGTAATTTCAGTTTGATTGAGTTGCTCTTGCGGCCCTTGTTGCGCAATTTGCCACAAATCGCGCTGCACAATGGCTGACGCCTCACTAAAAGTCGCGACCACTTGCGGAAATACTTGTGACAACTCTGCCAACATACCCAGTGATTGTGAACCTTGACCTGGAAAAACAAACGCGATGGATTGACTCATGATTAATACTTCACTAACGCGGAACCCCAGGCCAACCCTGCACCAAAAGCTTCCAGTAATAACGTATCACCTCGCTTAATCTTTCCAATGCGTACCGCATAATCCAGTGCCAACGGCACCGATGCAGCTGAGGTGTTGCCATGTTTTTCAATGGTTAATATGACCCGCTCTAAGGGCATATCCAAACGTTTAGCAGTTGCCTGAATAATGCGAAAATTAGCTTGATGCGGAATCAACCAATCAATATCAGATTTTTTAAGGCCAGTGTCGGCAATTGTTTGCTCGACAATATCACCCAATTTAGTCACAGCAATTTTAAACACCTCACTACCACGCATGCTAATGGCTTGAGAAGCATCTGGCTGATTAATGGTGTTATCGGATTTAATTAGATCATGATGATCGCCATTGGCATGAATATGGGTGCTTAATACCCCTGGCTGTGCATCCGCATGCAAAATAACAGCACCAGCACCATCACCAAACAAAATACAGGTACTGCGATCACTCCAATCCACTAATTTCGAGAGACCATCAACACCAACGACCAAAGCACTACTAATAGCACCGCTTTTAACGTACTGATCTGCAATACTCAGGGCATAAATAAATCCCGCACATGCGGCATTAACATCAAAAGCGGGAATATCACTTTGAATCCCTAATTCATGCTGTAGCACGCAAGCGGTACTGGGAAAATGAAACTCAGGGGTGGCAGTTCCAACCACAATCATTCCAATGGACTGCACATCAATTTGAGCAGCAGTGATGGCATTTAACGCTGCTTGCTTTGCCATCGTGGTGGAATTTTCTGGTGTTTCACCGATAATACGCCGCTCACGTACGCCCACTCGTTTGACAATCCATTCATCGGAAGTATTGACCAGTTTTTCAAGATCGGCATTTGATAAAATGGTCTCAGGAACATACCCACCTGTTCCAATAATACGCGAATAAGTCATGACAATTCCTTTTCTATAAAAAGGTTTCAACACGCTCAGCAATAAGCTGGGGAATATTTTTTTCGGTCTCAATCACGGCATCGCGAATCGCTGCAGCAAAGCCCTTAACCGAGGCACCACCGTGGCTCTTAATAACAATGCCGTTTAACCCCAACAAGGCAGCACCGTTATGATTATCAATATCGACGCGCTTCATCATACGGGTTAACAATGGCTTGGCTGGAGCCATTAATAGCTTGGTCATGCTATTTTTCAAACATTCTTCACGCGCTAATTTTGCCACGAATTTAACGACGCCTTCAATCGATTTGAGCATGACATTACCCACAAAGCCATCGCATACTACCACATCAGCCAGATCATCGAATAAATTATCAGCCTCGATATAACCGACGTAATGAATACCTGCATGCTCGGATAACAACTCAGCGGTTTTTTTCACAAGCTCATTGCCTTTAATCTCTTCTTCGCCGATATTTAGCAAAGCAATACGCGGTTTATCAATGTTATCCACCGCCTGCGACAATAAGGTTCCCATTACCGCAAATTGATATAAATGCTCGGGAGTTGAATCAACATTAGCTCCTAAATCCAGAATACGAATATCTTTACCGGAAAAAGCTGTTGGAAAGGTGGTGGTAATCGCAGGCCTATCAATTTTTGGTAAAGTCTTTAGTACAAAACGTGCGGTCGCCATTAGAGCGCCGGTATTTCCTGCACTCACACAGGCTTGTGCTACACCAGATTTCACCAGGTCCAAGGCTACACGCATGGAAGAATCTTTTTTGCTTCTCATCGCACTAGACGGAGATTCGTCCATTGCTACGACTTCTGAGGCATGATGAATAAGCGCCCTTTCCTTAAAAGGTGCCAAATGTTGTTGCAGTAACGGTTGTAAACGCTGCTCTTGACCGACTAACAGTAGTTTAATATCAGCGTATTGCTTAAGCGCAATCGCCGCTGCAGGCACTACTACTTCGGGACCGTAGTCACCACCCATAGCATCCAGCGCGATGGTTCTCAACATCAACCTGATCTACGCTTCGTCATCGTCGTCGGCATCGTCCATGTCGGGTAAAACTTGAGTTCCTTTGTAGTAGCCATCGGAAGAAAGATGGTGACGTCTATGCATCTCTCCAGTTACAGGATCAAGGGACAAGGCCACCGTGGACAAACCATCGTGGGAACGCCGCATATTGCGCTTAGATCGAGTTTTGCGATTTTTCTGTACTGCCATGGTTAATCTCCTATCAGCAAATGGTCAGGATACTAGCGGTATCGCCCACTGCTGTCAATCGTGATGATTCAGTGATCACATAAAGTACATTCCCCAAGCACATCCACCGTAATGCTCATCAGAAGCTCCAAGCCAGGCAATTACGCAAAAGCGTTGAAGTTTCGCACCACTCTACCCAAAAACATTATCACAACACCTCTAGAAAAAACTTCGCTGAACAGGCACCTGATGATCCTGTTCTGGTGTCGATACTCCTGTTTCCGAAGTAGAATCATCCTCACCAGCAAAAATAGTAAATGTTTTGTATTTCGATAGGGATTCTTTGAATTCAACTTTTTCTCCGAAATAGGTTTGATTTTCATCTTCACTGGAGTTTTTTATTGCGTTCAGTAATGTCTTTTTGTCCATCAAATGCAACCACTTGACAAGCTGAGGTATTATCCTTTGCTCAAACTGAATCAATTTCTTCTCATCAGGCGAACCAAAATGCCTAGCATACTCACTCATCAACCCAACAAAAAATTCTGATAGTGAATTTAACCCAAGAAACACAATACTAGAACATCCACCAGCAAACAAAGTCCAGTAAAACCCAGCAGGCATATCATCTTTGAAGTAATCTTCTGTGATAACAGCAGTCGCCCCATAAGAAAATGCTGAGCAGAATACAATTGGCACTACCATGAGCAGAAAAAATAAAGAATAAAATTTAACCGCAGTCGAAAGAACATTTTCTCCTGATACAGCCTTAAGCGCTCGATTTATCGTATCGACCATCATAAAGCCACCGATAAAAGTTACTAATACACCGAAGGTATAACCAGAACTCGCTGCAATAGTTGCAGAAGCTGCCTCACTACCAAACCAGTCATAGAAAACGTCATTAACAACCCAGGAGAACTGTAAGGCACCACTTAGCAACCAAAATGAACCAACAGCTGCAGTCATTTTGCTAAAAGGCCCTCTGAGAAAATTTAACGATAAATTGTTTAGGGCCTTATCCTCTTGACCCATGAGGCTATTCAGTGAATGCTGATCACTAAAAGCTTCTTCAAGTGGCTGAGATAGACTAATATCACAACCTTTTAACCTGAAAGCCAGACAAGATTTTTCTACCGCTACTGTCATTCTCTCAACTAGTCGCACTTCCAATTTGCTGACTAACTCTTCTACTTTTTTTAGTTGCATATTCCGAATCAAGTCTTCATTGGTTTCGGGTTTTACAAAAAATTTTTCTGCTTGACGGTATAAAAATTCGAATGGCACGATCGGAAAACGGTATATCCATGGGCCCTTTAATACCAGGTATACTGGCAGAGTGTGCATTCCAGAATTGGCGGCCTGAACGATTAGCAACAACGGAATAAGAAGCCATAGAGGTAGGGATTTACTATAAGCGGCAGTTGTACTCGTGAGCGGCATAGACGCAACAAAGGACAGGATAGCAACCTTCCAATTTTCCCAAGATGCCATAAGGCTACTCTTGGGTGGAAAATATCCCTGAATTTGCGATGGTATTTTATCTAGTAAATACCACAAACGACTTTGCTCAGTGGTGTTAACCAGTACTGCGGAAGCAGCTATGGTGGTGATGATCGCTGTCGTAATCGAATCCAAGGGTACGTAACCTCTTTGTGCACCTTCTATGGCAGCACCAGCATAGTTAGAACCAGCAACCAATGCAAAAGCCGTGATCAGCGTTCGTGTAGCAAAAGATTTTTTGGGACTTGCATCTTCTTCTTCCCATTTTTCAATAGCTGCTTTAAGGAATGTTTGCAAAACTGCTGAAATAGTCTGATCAGCACTAGGCTCTTGAGCAATCAGCGGACCTGATTCAACATTAGCACCATCACTTGCTGAGTTAATTGCATTGTTCATTCTGATACCCCTTTGCTTTTTTCAACGATGCCATACGTTAATTCTGGAAACGGCTGAAGTCAAAATTAGATACCGGAAAAATTTTGCGAAAACAACGCTTTTTTCTTAGATTTTTATTAAATTTAATGTATTTCATTTGGGTATAGATCGAAGTATTCAAAGCAGTATGCTTCATACTCAGGAGTGTCTCACAGCAAGGAGCACACACCCACAACAACTAAGATCATCTGCCCCCTTATTTTCAAAAAAAGTGGAGACCCTAAACAGGCGACGGACCTAGACTACTTTGTTCATCTGGGGAGGAACAGCATGGAAAAATATTGGCAACGCAGTTAAAAACAGAATTTCGAGAACTTGATGCCAGCTCCACTGATGAACTTATTGTTCTGTAAGGGTAATCGAAGTTTATTGAGTCAACCTCTTTTACATGATTAGCTATATTGCCTATTGCCACATCAGAAGACAAATTAGCCCCAGCAGAAAGCTCTGCTATCCTATCTTTGGCGCACCTTACTTTGATATCTACCCCGACCCGAATAAAAATTGCTGGAGTGAACACCAAAGCGTTTAACGATAATCCTGCGATTAATACATAAATGAAATCAGGTTTTGAGTAAGCTAGGATAACCAATGAAGAGAAAATTATTAGTGTCCCTATCCCCGATATTTTACAGGAAATATCTTTGGTATTTTCAAAAATCTTTTGTTTTTTGGCGATGAAGTAAGCAATTTCAATGCACTGCTGATAAACTTTTTGTTGATCTGTTAGAAATTCCTCCTTCGAGTAAGCATCCCTGGCACACATCAAAAATTCACGACTCACAAGGCTGGTAAACAATGGTGGTGTCAGATAATTCTGGTGTCGAACACTGAGCGCTGACACTAACTCACCAATATCGCTAATAGGCAGCCCAGTCAATGCATCGGGCCGTAGAAAATCCTTTAGACCATCTGGTTTTTTCCTATATCCACCAGGAGAAACTGCATAGCAATGCGCTATAACATCATGTATTCGCGTTAAATCTATGCTATTGCGTCTAACTGGCGAGATCAAAGGATCTGTAGAAGTATTATCACCACTCATAGTGTCAACTCACTGAAATTTAAAACTCGCATATTCTGGCAAGAAAGAATTTATTTTGCAACATCATTTTATCTACTTGTTGTAAGATTAAAGAAGCTTGGGATAGATGTGTTAGTTTTTCAAGCTGAGCAAATTTTATGATTGTAATCTAATATATACTCTTCTTTATAATGTTGCATCACAGACTATTACGGCGCTGTTGCTTTCCCTCATCATTGGCAACTAACTGATGGTAGCCCGATGATGTTTCCGGCGGGACGAATAAGCGCAAATTCGCTGTTGATAAGCCGGCAAAGGTTGACGATGATGACTGCTGAGAAACATGAAACATATCCATATGCTCAGAGGAGCGATCAATTGCAGACTCAAAGATTGACGCAGGCTCACTGCGAATCTCTAGTGGTTCGTCTTGCTTTTGTTGTTCATGAAGCGATTGGACGCCCGTCTGACTACCTAACAAATAACTGCCCTCACTGCTACCAGGAGACTGACCAGGGCGTGCGTGCTCGGTATCACCTTGAGTCTCTAGTGTTTTCGGTAAAAACCAACTGCCCCCATAACGATTAAATGTGTACAACAACAAAAACTCTAGCGCCGTTGTAAGAAAAAAACTGATCGTATAAAAACCTGCCACAGTATAACCCGCTATATTGGCATCTTGATCACTAACCTGAAAACCGTAGTTCAATTGTGCCGCCAAAGCCTCCTGCATGATCATAAAAGGCCCTATTGAAATTCCCACACAAATTGCAAAAAAGCACACACGCATTAGCGCATTAAACCCTTGCTGAACTGGCGCAATAGTAGGTGCTGTCACCTGAAAGGTTAACTGCTGATAATTCACTCCACATACCTTATCCTGTTGAACTAACAAGTCAATTGGCTGAGCAGCCACTGAAATTGGAGCACCCACTAAGTGATTTAAGTAATCTTCCTCCCAAGCCAACAGGCGAACAAATCCAAAACCCACTATGCTCGCATCACGACGCCAAAGACGAATCGGTTGCAAACTAAACGCTGGTAACAAATTCAGAGCATGCAACACCTCAGCAGGGACAGAGACCGCATCCTTGAGGGAATCGCAGTAATCCTTCACCATCATTGCAGCGTCTCCTCGAGAAGGAAGCAATAAACGAGTCATTACTGAAGCTCGAGCATCCCCTTGCAGCATGGCTTCTTGCAATGACTCACAGACTTGTTCCCAACACATGACAGGATTTAGTAACTCTCGTAATTTCGATATCGATAAGGGATTTCCAGTGATAGCATGCAGTCGGTGTCGATAACGACCTTGCCAAGAAAACTGATCACCTAATACGTAAGCGACTTGCAACAACTGATGATCAGACAAACGATAAGGCGCACGATCCGATGGTAAACACCGATCAAAACTTTTCAGGGTCAATGAGTCAACCGCAAAAGACTCCAAATAAGCAGGCGCTTTATTCACATAGTATAATCGATGTTCTTGTCCTTCTAACCGTAGGTAAGCAGTACTGGAATATATCTGTCGACTAAGGCGCTGACTCCAAAACGTTTCTAATTCAGCATGCTGTTCTGCTCCCTTAAACCCATATGCTTTTGTTGCGCTTAGGTGCAATATATCACAATCCGCACTCGCTTTGCGAACGCGCCAACTACTAGAAAAAAAATGCCAATTTTCACCCGCTCTTTTACGCAAGGCTCCTTGACTATAAATCCAACTGGTTAAAAATGTTAAGCAGGAAAAAAATAGCTTAGCGCCCTCACAAGAGGTATCACGTAAATTGCTGCATCGCCGGTAAACATCGTCTAGTTCATCATCAGACAATGTATTCAATTGTGCAATATTATCAACAAAACTGGGCAAAACCACCGGAAAAATGAGCGAAGCAACTCCCGCTACAAAAGACTGCGGATGAAAAATGTGACGGTAAGCCACGTCTATCATCCACCGCCCACAACTGGAAGAATGATCGATCTCCCCTGCCTCAAAGTTCACTAACGCTGATTTTGATGGCAAATTCTGTGACACATGAATGTGACCACGCTGCTGCAAGATTGATAAAAACCGCGTACGCGACGCTAGATAAACTGTATCATAACAGTGAGAATTATCCTCCTCACTGGGACGGGGCATTAATCGATAGTATCTCAATAAAGAATCCATCTTCACCTTAAGCGATTGCCACCAGTAAGCGGCATGATGACCTGCATAATGACGCAATACACTTAGGAATTGCCAAGTGTAACGCGGATTACTCAGAAAAGCACCCTCTTGACAAGCTACTGCAAGCAAATGCACTACTGCAGAGTAAGACAAAGCAATCGTTGCGTCTGCATCTTCCGACTCGATCACTAGAGGCATTTGCTGTGACTCCACGGGTACCACCTCTCCAACTAAAGGATCAGGATGCGCTAAGCCATCAACCTCATTCAGCTTTACTAAACAAAAAGGCTCACTTTCCCATACATGCGCTTCTACCAGCAAAATGCGTCCTAACAAGGGGCGGCTCAGATGATCGCGAACACGATATTCTATCCATTCACTGCTTCCATGCTGAATCACACGCCAATAAATTTCATGGTAAGGGGGATGGGCTGGCATGGCATCCGCATAAAAACGAAGTCGATAGCTTGCTGTGTAATTCGAAAAAGCTGATGCGCACATGTAACGATTACGCAGTGCATGCAAGGGCAATGCCCAACAAGCAGCAGAGCTTGTTTCACGCTCACCTTGATCAGAGCGAGATTCCGGTAACAATGGCACCATATCATCCGTCGCTTGATTAGCCAACGAAGAATTAGCTGTCACTTGCGCTAACGACTCCGATAAACCAAACCGCTCATCTAATGCCGCAAAAAAGTTCGCTTCGTCTCTAATGGGCTGGCGCACCAGCCTATCCTCGACACAATGTGCCAAACGATTAACTCGATAAAAACATTTTTCTCCCGATAACGGATTTCGATAATAAACATACGCCCTATCTCCGTGCAGCGGTAAATATTCTAACGTTGTTTGCGATGGGGCAGAGGCCATTAGTAATAACTCACACCAAGGCCCTCCCATACGCTGAAAATAGGCCCGATTCGTTAGTTGTGTGTACAACAGCATGATCAAGTAAGCCATAGGAACACGGTAAATCAATGACCACTTACCTAAGCCTATTTCGTCCCTAAAAAAATCTGCAACAAAATCCTTGGTCGCCACAAAAGCCGCCAGTAAGAACAAACTATTGTGAATAAAAGAAGTAAAACGGTAAGACCAGGCAACCTGATACCCTTGACCAAACCACTGCTCGAACGGCCCAAATACAAAACGCACAACCTTCCATCCCGAATCACAGCACCACTGGTACCTAGATCGCCGCGGATCACTCAGACCCTCTTCCCGTACTAACATGATTTGTCGATCTAAAACTGCTTCATTAACTTTTTGCAGTTCAAATGACAAATAGACTGTCAGTGATGCTACAAAAGCAAGAACAAATGCTCCTCTCACATCAGGGGCACTCAGCGCCTCCTTCCCTTGAATAAATTCATTCAACTGATTCAGTAATTCAGTTCCGCTATTACATAAAAACAGCACCAGAGCCACACCCTCCACTAGTGAATAAATCCACGGTGATATACTCTCAGAAACCCACTGCTGTTGCTTCATTCCCTGCAAGGTCTCCTCACTGGGAGAAAATACAGCATCCGACCGCGTATAACGATAATGCAGCTCAATCAACCCATTAGTCAAAGAACGCAATTCCTCCCACCCCAACCGAGTATTCAACTGATGATAGTACCATTCAAACACTGTATAGCCCGCCGCATTACGTTTAAGTAAATGAGAAGGATCCGCCCTGGCAAGACGCTTAAATTGCTCCTCACTGAAAACAGCAACCGGTGCTAACAAGGCTTCATGCAACACTGTGTTATTAAGCCCCATCTGATCATGAATCACTAAAGGTGCTACAGAGACCGCTCCTACTCGATCCATTAACCGAATCAGTCGCCGATACCGCTCAGCCGGTTCAAGTTCACACTGAAACAGTGCTGTTAACACCGAGTCCGTTAGCGGCACCCGCCGCTCCTGCAATAAATACTGTATTGCTTGGCTAATAGACCAACTTCGCCCAGCAACCGAAAGAAATTCCGTCTCCCACCCTCTCTCTGTCACTGCACCTGTATCTACTTGCCCCAAAGACTCCAAGTCAGTGGCTTGTTCTACCGCATTGGCTCCAAAACACACCAGATAACTCAAAAAGTCTGGCGCCATCCATGCAGCAGGTAGTGTTATTGCTTCCAAATGACTGCCTATGCAACTACGCCAGGCTTTGCGCGCAAGAACAAAATGCGGCGCACGATATTTATCAATAAGGAAAAAAGCGTAGGCGTAGTTGGGTGGACGCTGCATTAGTGCCGCATGCACCGGAAAATAAACAGGCCCCTCTCCTTCTTCACTACCGGCCGGAAGGTTGACTGTCTCTGAAATAATGGTCTTAACTAACTTCTCACCCAACAAACTACCATAATCTGTGTGTCTATTATTAGACCCAGATGCTGTCAGAAAAGCAAAACACCAAGCCAATGGCAGTTGCCTTGCGAATAAGCGATAATCCCGCCAAGACTTTCCTTCAAAAGTCTGTAGTCTTCTGTGCTGCTCCAACAGAAATAGCAAATTATTAGGATGCCCATTACGTTGCACAAAAAAATGCTCAAGCGCCGTGTGACCAGCCTCATTACGCTCGTAGTTGAGGACAAATCGAAGCTCATCTTTTGGTAATGTTAATAAGCTATCTGTCAACCCTTCATCCACTCTAAAAAAAGGGTCAGACAAACAATGTAATCGTAATTCAGGATTTTGAAAACGAGATTGAGTCATTAAGAATTCCTCCTAATTAAAACACCCTCTTCAGCTAGAGGGAAATCATCTCTTACAACGCAAGACTGAAAAAATCTACAAAGAACCCATGTTATTAAGGACTGCAATGCTACTTAAGCAACATAACATCCGTTTCCCGATATCCTCCTTCATCATCAACAGATGAAACCTCCTCGCTAACAAGCTGGTGATCTTTTTTTAATATCTCCCAAAAATTCGATAAAGTCGACAGGTAATGATACTGACTATCAGATTCATCATTACCTCTTTCTTTGAAAGGATAAATGTCTCGCACACCACTGAGTTGACTTCGATTATAACGACCAAGCACCACACTCATTAGCTGCGCCACACACATCAACAACAATAACCCTGGAAGCACACAAGGCACCGTGGTTAACAACGCCGAGGGCACACTCACTTTCATCAGCGATAACACCAATACCGCTCCTCCATCGCCTAACCCTAGTAAAATCATCGCGATCAAGCTCAGTGTGGCAATTCCGTACAACATATCTCGTGTGTACTCAACGCGCTCTGCGGCAGCAACTATTTCTTTGAGGTGACAACACGCGCTGTTCGAAAAAAAGGTAAACCCTCGATACCCTGCGCCTTCGTTAATGGGGAAACTCACCTGCCAACCGTCTCGCTCTTGACGCGTGTCAAACGCCTTTATGTCATCTCTACTCATTACCTCAAAAAATTGACTTATGCGGGTTTCATAAATGTCTTTTTGGTAAAAAAAATTATCATTCCAAAGCCATTCCTCCAAGTAAGCACCATCACTGACGCCCCATTCAACGCCTTCCTTAATAGTTGATTGCCGTGCGCGCCCTCTGAGCCAAATAGGATCACGCCACTTTACCCATTGACGGTAGCAATCAGGGAACAGCTTCCTCAGCCAGTCACTGCCGTAATGACACTCCGGATAATTTTCATAGTCTCGTAACACCGTCTGCCACCTTGGATGAAGTAATGACACTAATGCCTCTCTCTGCGCAATCGTTGGACGCGCCAAATATTGAATCAAAACCATCACAGCCAAATGTGACTCAACCACTTTAGTAACCTTGCCTACAGAACCTGTCTCTGCAATATACCCCCCATCATGCTCGCTCGCTATTTCAAAAGCCTTTTCCAGACAAGGTCGACTCCTCTCCGACTGCCTAAAATACTCAACCAAATAAGGCTGCCCTGTAATGAGTTGCAGACGCTCAAGCTGTGTTTCTGATAGCTCAATTGCAACATCACTACGGCATTGAGCAACTTGAAGCAGGCTATCAAACTGACCCAGTGACTCTCGATCTTGGCAAAGACGTTGCATCTCATGGGCTATGCCAAAACGTACTTTGTCAAAAAAGTAAAGAGCCGGATTACTACCTAACACCCTGACATAGAACTGTTGAGCAAAAGGCGCAGGCGGGTTGCAAGGCTTTCGAGGATTTGCCTCATTAATTTCGAAGTTATGTTTATAAAACCCACTATCTTCAGGGGATTGATCTGTAACAATGAGATAGTAACGCTTGGGGAGAATCCCACCCAAGGCATTTTGAATTGGAACTGAAGGAATATCTCGCACGGCATACAAAACACCCTTTGCTTCCATTTGTAATTCCAAAAACAAGGAACGACGCATTATATACCTCCAGCTTAAAGACACAGCACTAAAAAGACTGTCACTATAGCGTGCATACTCATACCATAAATTTATTTTCTCATAAATACAGCAGAAATAATACCTTATTAAAATTAAAGAAAACTTAATGTACGAGCTAATTCAAACCCTATCCGAGATACAAAGATAGCATTAGCTTGTAATGTGTAGAGGCATCTATGATATTTAAGCGGCCTTGTTAAATCACTAATGCAATAACTCCAACACAGCACGCAATTCAACAGGCAATGGAGCGCATAATCCTAAATAGTTAGCGGGTTTATCGTTGAGACGACAGTAGATACTAGAAGAATGTAAAAATAATCGATCCAAACCCTTTCTACGCAAAAATTTATTAAATTCTCTATCCCCATACTTGCCATCTCCAGCAATAGGATAACCACTCTTTGCCGCATGAACGCGAATCTGATGTGTGCGCCCTGTTAACGGACACGCTGCCACTAAAGTTGCTCCTGGAAAATATTGCAAGGGTTTGAATAAAGTTGTCGCTGGCTTACCGTCTTCTGTCACCACCACTAAACGCTCACCACTGGCAAGATGATTTTTACGCAACGGCAATGAAACTTTTTTTAACGTATCAGGCCAATGCCCTTGCACCAAGGCGAGATAATTTTTTTTAACTTGTCTGTGTAACAATAGCTGGTGCATTTGCAGTAAAAAGGCGCGTTTTTTTGCAACCACTAAACAACCCGAAGTCTCCCTGTCAATACGATGCACTAACTCAAGAAATGAGGCGTGCGGCCTGAGCACTCGCAGTGCTTCAATTAAACCGGTCTTCACTCCGGTACCACCATGAACGGGAATGCCAGATGGTTTGCAAACAATCAGATAATCATCATTTTCCTGCAAAATGCTAGAGCGAATGCGCTCAAGATCAGTGGGTGGAACTTTTTTCTGGCCACTTGCAACACAACTGGATTGCCGAAAAGGAGGAATCCTTAATTCATCACCCAAGATTAGGCGGTAATCCGGCTTGACTCTTTTTTGGTTAACCCGCACTTCTCCCTTACGTAAGGCACGGTAAATGCGTGTTTTAGGAACACCTTTGCAGATATTGATCAGATAATTATCAATTCTCTGCCCTTGTTGTGATGCCTCAATGCACTTACTAGCTTTTGACATGGGGTACTCTTGCTATGAATCTGATAATGCTGCTATAGTCAAGTAGGTTAGCAGCCACTGTTATTGCCGAATAGGGTAACACAGCAAGCGATGAAAGCGATGCATGGCTGCCAAGGTTTATCAAAAGGATTTACAAAAGCGCCAGGTAACAGGTAGCTAGAGGTTAAGTGCTCAGTGTAGTTTTGTCTTATCCGGTACCGACGAAAACGCCAAAGAATACTTTAGCAACCTAAGCGCGACAGACAATGCATTAGAGCGCGATTGGTTCTTGCATTGCTAACGAATAGGTTAACATCATGAAACGAATGCTGATTAATGCAACTCAGCAGGATGAGCTTCGAGTTGCGATTACCCAGGAATCTCAATTAATCGATCTAGATATTGAAGTTCCAGGACAGGAACAGAAAAAAGCAAACATCTACAAAGGGATTATTAGCAGTATCGAGCCTAGCCTAGGTGCGGTATTTGTAAATTACGGCAGCGAGCGTCACGGCTTTTTGCCCATGAAAGAAATCTCACGCGAATACTTTTTGCAAGATCAAGAAGACTCCCAAGATATTCAGAAAATGCTCAAGGTAGGGCAACCGCTGGTAGTTCAGGTGGAAAAGGAAGAGCGCGGCACCAAGGGAGCCGCATTAACGACTTTTATCAGCCTAGCTGGTGCTTTTCTGGTGCTAATGCCAAACAGCCCACGTTCAGGCGGAATATCTCGCCGTATTGAGGGTGAGGAGCGCGATGAGCTGCGCGAAGCCATCAACGCACTGCCTGTGCCAGAAGGCATGGGGCTAATTGTCAGAACCGCCGGCGTTGGAAAATCCAAAGAAGAATTAGAATGGGATTTTACCGTCTTGCTGCACTACTGGGATGCCATTAAACAAGCGGCCACCGTCAGTTCAGGAATCTATCTGATCCATCAAGAAAGTGATGTGATTATTCGCGGTATTCGCGACTACTTACGGCAAGATATTGATGAAATTATTGTCGATCAAGAAGAAGCGTATCAGCGCGCCTACCATTATCTGTCTAATGTGCGCCCCGATTTTCTCAACCGGCTTAAACTCTATAACGACACCTTGCCACTGTTTAGTCGCTTTCAGATAGAACAACGCATAGAAACCGCTTATCAACGTGAAGTGGTACTGCCCTCTGGTGGTTCCATTGTGATCGATCATAGTGAAGCATTGGTAGCCATTGATATTAATTCGGCACGTGCCACTAAAGGCAGCAACATCGAAGAAACCGCCTTTAATACTAACCTGGAAGCGGCGGAAGAAATCGCACGCCAATTGCGAATCAGAGATATTGGTGGACTAATTGTCATTGATTTTATCGATATGACACCAGTGCGCCACCAACGCGAAGTGGAAAACCGCCTACGCCATGCTGTGCGCCAAGATCGCGCAAGGATTCAAATTGGACGCATTTCTCGTTTTGGTTTGATGGAAATGTCACGACAACGTATTCGTGCTTCCCTGACTAAATCAAACCATATTCGCTGCCCGCGTTGTGAAGGGCAAGGCACTATACGCAGCATAGAGTCACAAGCGATTTCTATTATTCATGTACTGCAAGAGCAAGCTTCTAAAGCAAAATACATACACTTTCAAGTACAGCTACCCTTAGAGCTGACTGCTTTTATTTTGAATGAAAAGCGCGATATGGTCACTAACATTGAAGAGCTATCGCACGTGAAAATCACCATTGTCCCTAACAAATATCTGGAGTCACCACACTATCAGATAAAACAGAGCAAGTGCCATCCCGAAGAAATCGAGCACGGCAAGGGTATAGCGAGCTATAAGCTGCTCAGATCAGTCAAACACGAACCTAACACGGCTAAAAAACCGGTAGAAAAAGCCAGTGCTGAACCAGCAGTGACACAATTTTTAACAACTATTGTGCCTCCTAACAGAAATGCAGGCAGTGGTTTGATCAAACGCCTATGGACAAAAATGTTTGGCACGCCCCCTCAAAAGAAAACTCCTCCTGCATCGCAAAAAAGAAAAACATCACAGCACCCCAGAAAGCGAAACAACACCAGCAGCAATAACCGATCACATCATAGAAACAGCAACAGACGAGCGCCGTCTCACGCAAAACATCGTCCACAACAGCGCTCACAGCACAAAGATGCTTAAGCTTTTATTAAGTCAGCATTACTTGGCTGATAGGAATTGTTTTCCCTCACACAAGCTTCTAGAGTAGGCAAGAATTTTAGATTATGAGCCTATTTTACCAAGGTGATGAATATCCACAAAATCTGTGGATAACTTTGTGGAAAATGTGTCAAAACGCCGCTACAGATAGCACTATCACAAGGGATTAAACAAATTGTTAGCGAAATAAGCATTATGCTTTTTTCTTTATTTTTCAAATACTTATAGGGATATTTTCATCTAAATTTTTACTAGTTGCAAAAATTACCTAACTGACTAATATAGTGACTAAGCCTGTGAACAACTTGAACACATAGGAAGTCAACGCTTGAATGTCAACCCCTACCACGCGCTTTTTAACGATTTAACAAGTGATGCGCTCACGCTAACAGCAAATCATCGCTTAGCGCAGCAACTGCAACAATATTTTCATCAAGCACAACAAAAGAAAAGCCAAACTTGGAAAACAGCCACCATTCTTCCTTTAAAAAACTGGCTAGCCATACAATGGCAGCGCCAATTTGAAAATAACCAACTGGTCTGTACCGATGAAGAAGATTTATTGCTATGGCGCAGCGTGATCCAAAATGACCAAGATAGTGCAAATTTGCTACAAGTGAATCAAACTGTTGCGCTGGTCAAACAAGCCTGGGAAACCTTGCACCTATGGCAAATAGACAGCCAACAACTACAAGACTACCCACAACCAGAAACCCAAAAATTGCGACAATGGTCACAGCAGTTTCAGCACTACCAGCATGATAAACAACGCATCTGCTGGGTGCAAATTCCTGCTTTGTTACTCAACAGCAACATGATTGCTCTGCCTCAAAAGATTATTTTGCTGGGCTTTAACGAGTTACCGCCTTTATTAGCGCACTTTTTTGCCTGCATCCCCGCAGAAGTGCAACATTTCATCCCTGATAAACACAACCAAAATACCTGGCAGCTCAAACTCAAAGACAGTGAAGATGAAATTAATACCATGGCAACATGGGCGCAGCAACAATGGCAGCAAGGGCAACGGAAAATTATTTGTGTTGTGCCTAATCTTAAACAGTGCCATACACGTGTAGCCACTGTGTTTTGTGAAACCTTTACCCCCAAGCAGCAAATTCCTGGCATACAAGAGCTAGACTTACCCTACAACCTTTCTGTTGCTGAGGATTTTTATCAACTCCCATTAATTGCCACAGCATTAAATGCGCTGTCATTAGCGACACAAAAAACACCCTGCTTAGAGACAATCTCGCGCTTATTATTGTCTCCTTATATTAATTATGATGCAACAGAGCGTTGCTTAGCAGCAATGATAGTGTCAAAAATTCACAACTTGCAACAAGCAACACAACACTCAATCCACTTATTATTATCACAACTTAGTCAAGAATATTATCCTAACGCCACCTTGCCACAACGGTTGCAAGCTTTTTTTGATGCCAGCAAATCACAGGGTAAAAAAAGCTTTGACTGTTGGAGTCGAAAAATTAGTGATTTATTACAATGCCTAGGCTGGCCAGGTCAACGCCCTCCTAATAGCAAGGAATATCAAACACTAATGCGTTGGCAAAGCTTGCTAACAGACTTTGCAAAGCTAGACCAACTGTTGCCACAAAGCACACAGCAACAAGCCTTTAGAATCTTTGCTTATCTGTGCCAGCAAGTAGTTTTTCAGCCGAAAATGGATGAAAAACCGATACAAATTCTCGGTCTTTTAGAAGCTATGGACATTCCCTGCGAAAGTCTCTGGATCATGGGATTAAGTGATGAAGCTTGGCCACCAAAACCATCACGTAACCCTTTTCTGCCCATTGAACTGCAACGCCAATACGATATGCCGCATGCCTGCGCGCAACGAGAACTACGTTATGCACAACAGTTACAACAGCGATTAATCAACAGCGCTCAAACAGCGATATTGAGCTTTCCAAGCCAAGAAGACGATAAATCCTTACAACCTAGCCCGTTAATAAAACAGCTAGCCGCTGCACCTATTCAATCCTCATTCAACAACAAACACTGGAACAGAACAGAACTAGAGCTTTTTTACGATGATGTCGGACCTGCTATCACCGCGCAAGAAAAACTGTTGGGAGGCAGCTATATTTTAAAATTACAAGCGCAATGCCCCTTTCAAGCCTTTGCAAGTTTACGCCTGGGTGCTAGAAAACAAGAGGCTACTTCCATTGGACTTAGCCCGATTGACCACGGCATTATTTGTCATCGTGCTTTAGATATTTTTTGGAAGACGGTTAAATCACAACAGCATTTACTGGCGTTAACTGCTCCAGAAGAAGAAAATCACCTCAAGCAAGCCATCGATCAAGCCTGCCACATCAGCACAAATTACTCAAACTACTTTCTGGAAATTGAAAAAAAGCATGTAAAAAAATTATTAACACAATGGTTAGCTATCGAAAAAAAACGCCCCCCTTTTGTGGTGTTAGAGCAAGAAACCCAGCGTCATATTCGTATCAACCAGCTTGCTATGACCATTCAAATCGACCGCATCGATGCAATAGACAATGGGCAACAACTGATTATTGACTATAAAACAGGAGCACATAATCCCATTAACAAATGGCTAGAACCACGCTTGACCGAGCCACAACTGCCACTTTATTATTTATATGCGGGCGAAAAAACCGCAGGTCTTGCTTATGGGCAAGTGCATTTATCTGAGGTTACTTTTAAAGGTTTTATCAACAGCGAGCAAGGCTTTGCAGGGCTTAAATCTTTTAGCACTTATCGTAAAAAAGCAAACTTAAGCTGGCAGACACTGACCACACAATGGCAAACCAGTATCAATCAAAGCAGCGATGCTTTTTGCTCAGGTGATGCACGGGTTGATCCCTGTGATGTACAAGTTTGTCAGCGCTGTCAACTACAAGCTTTATGCCGAATCCATAGCCATGACAACAGGAAAGAATAGATCATGAATCAAGACCAGAGCATCAGAACACAAGCTCTTAATCCACAGCAGTCTTTTATCGTGCAAGCACCCGCCGGCTCAGGGAAAACCGAACTGCTCACACAACGCTATTTACAATTGTTAGCAACAGCGGCACAAGAGCCTGAAGAAGTGATTGCCATTACCTTTACCCGCAAAGCCGCCAGCGAGATGCGTGAGCGCTTACTCAAGGCATTAGCACTAAAGAACCCAGACAGTGATTATCAACACACTACCTGGCAACTGGCACAAGCGGTATTAGCAAAAGACCAACAAAAACAATGGCAATTACTCAATAATCCCAATCGGCTGCGTATTCTCACCATCGATGCATTAAGTGCCATGCTGTGTGCGCAAACACCGTTATTATCACAATTCGGTGCACAGGCTAAGATTAGCGATAACTCACTGCCCTATTATCAACAGGCTATTCAAACGACTCTGGAAAATCCAGGTTTATTACTTACAGCGGTTGAAAATCTATTACTACATTTAAATAATAATGCCAATTTACTGGCAGACTTGTTACTGACCTTGCTGAGTAAACGCGATCAATGGCTACCTCATATTATTCCCTATTATCATGAACCTGAGCAACTCAAACCTCACTTAGAAGCCAGTTTGCAACAGCTGATAGAAGAAAAATTAGCCCAAGTCTATCACGCTATTCCTGACCACTTACGCGGTGAACTAATAGAAAGCATCGGTTTTGCTGCACAAGAGTTACAAGCCATAGAGCCAACACACCCTTTGTGTAGCTGCCTGGGCATTGCTAAACTGCCCACCCCCGAAATACACCAACTGGCACAATGGCAGGCCATCGCACAACTGTTACTGACGCAAAAATTAACTTGGCGTGAATCACTGACTAAACGCAATGGCTTTCCTGCACACAAGAAAGCAGAAAAACAACAAATGCTGGCATTCATTACAGCACTAAGTGACTACGACGAAGTTAGAATGGCACTAGGAGATGTACTGCAATGCCCTAGTGCGTTTTACAACGAACAGCAATGGCAAATCCTTAAGTCACTCATGCAACTACTACCCGTATTAACTGCTGCTTTGCATGTGCAGTTCAAACAACATGGCGTGATGGACTTTGTAGAGCTTACCTTGGGTGCATTAAACGCCTTAGGCACTCCAGAACACCCTACTGACTTGGCATTGCATTTAGACTACCAGATAAAACACCTACTGATTGATGAGTTTCAAGATACCTCAGTCATTCAATACCAACTCATTCAACAACTCGTTCGCGAATGGCAGGATAATGATGGTAAAACCCTATTTTTAGTGGGTGACCCTATGCAATCGATTTATCGCTTTCGTAACGCAGAGGTGAGTCTTTTTATCCGTGCACAACAAGAAGGCATAGGGAATATTCATCTTACTCCACTAACACTGACACAGAATTTCCGCTCATCCGCCAAACTAGTGACTTGGATTAACCAGCAGTTTAGCAAAATTTTTCCGGCCAAAAGTGATATCAGCTTAAGTGCTATCCCTTACCATTGCGCTGTGGCAACCCAAACAAGTCAGCTAGAAAATCCGGTTAGCTATCACAGTTATGGCAATCAAGCAGAACACAGTCAAGCCATTGTGATGCTTGTGCAAACACTGCAAGCAAACTACCCACAAGAAAGTATCGCTATTCTTGGCCGCGCGCGCGCACAACTCAGTCCTATTATAACAGCACTGAATCAGGCAAATATTTCCCATCAAGCCGTAGAATTACAAGCACTGCATCAACAACAAAGCATTATCGACCTGGTATCACTTACCCGTGCGCTAATGCACTGGGGAGACCGAATTGCTTGGCTCGCTATTTTACGCGCTCCTTGGTGTGGTTTGACATTACAAGATTTACATCGCATTACCCAATACGCTGGTGAGAAACCTTTATGGCCACTCTTATGCGAGTATGCTCGCATGGGTTTATCTGACCAAGCCAACTGCCGCCTAGCATCGATCACACCCATACTCTGTTTAGTACTAGAAAGGCAATCACAACTGCCACTATCTGCTTGGATCAAGGCAGCATGGCTGGCACTCGATGGTCCTGCCTGCCTAGAATCGAGCATGGAGCATGAAACTGTTAAACGCTATTTTAATCTGCTAGAAAAAATTGAACCGGATTTTAGTATAGAACGACTGGAACAAGAGCTAATCAAGCTCTATGCCAAGGCAGAAGGCGATGGAACAACACGCTTACAACTGATGACCATTCATAAATCCAAGGGATTAGAGTTCGACCACGTTATTTTACCAGAGTTACAGCGTGAATCGCCTCACGAAGCCAACCAGCTACTGATGTGGCTGCAAAATCCCAATGCCAATAATGCAGATAATCTGATTTTAGCACCGATCAAGCCCAGTCAAGAAAGCAGTGACCCTGTGCACCATTATTTAAAACATCTGGAAAATCAGAAATTGCACTTTGAAGCAGCGCGCTTACTGTATGTGGCTGTAACCCGTGCCAAAAAAAGCTTACATCTTTTCTGCCAATTAAAACACGACAAAGAGACCGATAGCATCAAGCAGCCCAGCCGCAAAAGCTTACTCAACTTTTTATGGCCGCAGCTACACCAGCAATTTACTAGCCAGTATTTACATGAAACCACAGAAGCAATCACAAACACAGCACCATATCTTAAGCGCCTTGCCCAAGATTGGCAAAGCGAGTACACCATTGTCAATCCTAACGCTAATCAAACAGTCTCGCAACAGAGCCTCCCCTATCCCGAAGAAAATAAAGCTGCGATAATCGGTACACTGATTCATGAAGCACTAGAACGTGCTAGCAATCAAGAGTATCCCACTACTAACTATTGGCAAAAGCGTTTTTTACAAGCAGGAATGAAGCGGCAAGACCTGCCACAGGCACTAGCGCAAATGCAACTGGCACTTGATAATACCCATAATGATACGCGCGGGCAGTGGATATTAAAGGCGCACCATGATGCGCAAAGTGAATGCGCTATCACCACGCAAGAGAGTAATCAATGGATAAATTACATTATCGACAGGACTTTTATTGATGAGCAAGGCTGGCGCTGGATTATCGATTATAAAACAACAGCCATAAAGGATTTACCGCTAGCGCAATTCCTAGTAGAACAAAAACAGACATATCAAGAACAGCTAGAAAATTACGCAAGGGCATGGCAAAAAAAAGAAAATCGCCCCATAAAGCTTGGCTTATACTTTCCCCTATATCCAAGCTGGTTAGATTGGGAGTTTAACGCTTAGATGCCTGCGAACGTTAAGGAAAGTAAGGGTGGTGATCTGTTACTCTTCTTTTTTTTGCGTGCGCAAAAAGTTCTCGATTTCTTTAGGTTTTTGTCTGGTGAATTTAGCAATTATTTTTAAATCTGCACCATTTTTAAGCATTTTAGAAATTAATTCACGTTGCCCCTCCATATGCCCTTCATTACGTCCTCTCGCATGCCCTTTTTGTATCAGCGATTGCTCTAACGTTAACACAGTCTCCTCCGCTTTATCATCAATGTTACTTAGCAGTTTAGCAAGTTTTTCTGAGTCCGACAATCGACCACTGCCAAAAATATAATGAATTAATTGCTGCATTAATTGATCACGTAAATATGGTCGACGCTGGCACAACGACCGCATCGCCGGTACAATCTTTTCTTTACAAGCCTGATCAAAATGATTCGCTACCATGTATTTTAAGGTTAAATAAGTCGGTGAAGCATCAGGTTCTTTCTCCAATATTTCATCAGATGCCTGACACACATTCAGTACCTCTAATGGTTTATCCATGTATTCCCGCGCTAATTCAGGGTCTGCAAATAGCTCATAGTAGTCCGTTGTGTGCGGAAAAGGTTTTTTATTCTGATATACAAAAATTGGATACACTATCGGCAAGACTGAGCACTTTTGACTGTTAGCCAACTCAAACAGGTATTTTTCACGGAATTGCCTAAAATACAAAGCTATCCACCATTTCGGTTGCGTGTGATGCTCTAAATGCACCAGCAGATGTAACTCTTGCTCCTGTTTCAGTTTTACCGATAATATACTGTCAGCTATAGTCTCTTGCAGTGTTTTGGTAAACGTTTGCGGTGACTCCATTTTTAAAGTCTCCCACTGACACAGTTGCTCTAATTTATCAGGAAGCTGACTGCGAATCATAGCTTTAGAAATCACAGGATTTTTGAGTGACGCTCTGAAAAAGCGATCATGCGCCTGGCGCGGCACAGTATCTTCTTTCTCAACGAAAAATACTGTCTCATAGCTATGTTTCTGATAACGCTTTGGCATCAATTACCCTTCTTCATGGTTCTTCAAAGTTGTTGATGGAAATTCCTATACACTGTTACTTGAATGCTCAACACCAACAGCATTAATAATAATATTTTCTCGCATAATCGTTCTGTCACAATACCGTAGTTTATGATAGGCGGGTACTAGCTTGGAAAATAATAGGCTCTACTTCACAATCATGAAACTTATCTTGGCAGTAACTGATAAATACGGTATAGATAAAAGTCATTATTAGGCTATAATAAGCCAATCGGGAACAATAAACTGGAGAAAAGCACATGAATACCAGCCTCCCCCTGCTTTATCACCCTACCAGCGTCTTATTTTTAGACGATGACCCTAAGCTACTGAAATCACTCGCCTTAAAGCTTAACCCTGCCTTACCCTTTGTGCTCTACAAAGACCCAGAATCAGCTTTGGAACACCTCAAAAAAAGCTATTTTGACGATAATGATATTGCTAAAGATTTAATTGATCAAAATGAGGATAGCTACTCAGATCCAGAAAATGCAAGCTCTCACGTATGCAACATTAACTTTGCAGCACTTTACGGTAATCTAGCATCTGATCATCGTTTCAAAAAAATACGATTAGTCGTCGTAGATCGTCATATCCCTAAAATGGACGGTCTAAAATTTTGTCAACTGGTCAAAGAAGAATATAAACTACCAGTTAAACTGATCTTGTTAACCGGCGCAACCACGCTTAGTGAAGCAACAGATGCTTTTAACCAAGGCAAAATCGACGGTTTTGTCGAAAAAAGCAGCCAACCAGAGATGTTTGATAAACTACAAGAGCTAATCGACCGCCTAGTCTGGCAGCAATTTGAAAAAACTAGCCAACGATTAATGGGAATACTATCATCTCAATTTCCACAAATAGGGCAAGCAGCTTTTGCTCAGGCATTTGAACAAATCAGAAAAGATCAAGGCATTGTCGAATTTTATTTACGCGATTCGTCGGTTAGCTTTATCATGTTAAACAAAATGGGCCATGCTAAAATTCTAATAGTACGTCAAGAAGAGGATTTCAAAGAGGCTTATGCGCTAGCGCAAGACATTGGAGCCTCACAAAGTATACTGGATTCTTTGGAAAAACGAAGCCACTTTCCCTTCAAAACAACGCAAAAAAACTACTTCCTGCTCAAAGATGATGAATGGGAAGCCTGCATGGTGGATATGCAGCGTATCCCCAACAGTAACTTATTTTACCACATTGCTGATTTACCCCACTGGGATATATCTAACTTTAAGCAGTTTGTAGATGCACTAAAGCTACCTAATGGCATTTAAAAAAACACCTGAATATTTGCATTGTGTAATTTAAAGCCGATAGTTTCGCAACTTAAAAAACATCAGTGACTCGGTAGGCGAACATTTTTTATTAAGTAAAAATTAAGTCATCGGGCAAATAACCGCCACGCTAACTATCCTGTTGTATTTCACAATACAATAGCCGACGCTAATTTGCGTTTTATTTCAATATCCAGGAAAACAAACCATGCAGCAATCGTTGGCTAATGAGCGAACAGAACCCATGCAAGCAGGAATTTTGTATGAGTGCAGCAAGCAACAACGTCAGTCATCACTGTATATCTGCCAAACCGACATCACCATCAATGCAAGTGTACGATTACACCGATTAAAAAAAGCGATTCAGACAATCATCACACCACTTAGCATTGTAAAAACTGCCTTTGATTGTCAAGCAGCAGAATTTACAAAACACATAGCGACAAATCCACCGCGTATTCCAGTAATAGAAAAAGATTTCTCAAAACTGAGCACAATGGATAAAATCACAGCATTTAACGAATATCTACTAGCAGATAAAAGCAAAAGCTTTGACCTAGCAGTCGCACCACTGATGCGATTCAGTCTTATCAAGTTGAATAATAAGCACTATCACCTTATCTGGACAAGACACCATATCTTAATGGATGGCAGGTCAACCGCTTTAGTGCTACAAGCCATTTTTCAGAACTACTGCCAAAAACCGGTGCAGCAGTTACAAGAAGGTCACATAACCCCTACTACAGTTAATAAATGCTATTGGCAAACAATTCTGGAAAAACACCACCATGCTAGCCTAGCGCCACCAGGCGATAACGCGGCAAAGGAGACACAACGAGAAGTTATCAGCTTATGCAGCACGAAAAGCGCATATCACGCGCTAGAACAACTGAAACTTAACAGTGGTTGCAGCTTTAATACCTTGTTACTGGCTATCTGGTCCATCACAATTGCGCATTACAGCGATAATCCCTATGTTAGCTTAGGCGCAGTGCGAAGTGCCTCACAGAGTCAACATGCTATTGGCTTACTGATTAATACCCTGCCGATTATCACAGCAGCACAACCAGAATATCACCTATTCGATTTTTTTAATTCGGTAAAAAAACAACTACAAGGGCTAAAAAAAGCGGTGATGACACCATTAGGTGCTATAAAAGAAAGCATCGGTCTGTATGCCGAAGACAATATTTTTGAGAGCATTGTTGATTATAAGCCAATCGACCTAGAAGATTATTTGCATACACAATTCCCTGAGCTAAATTTACAAGCAAGTCTGAGCCTAGATACCCCTCACACCATAGCATTAGTCATTACAAAAAAAGCAGGATACTTTCTTATAAATCTTAACTATGACAGCGGCCAATACTCACAGCCGTACTTACAATCCTTGCTAACGCATTTTTTACGCTTGATTAATGCTGCCTGCCGTTATCCACAACAAAGAATTAAAGAATTACCTAGGCTTAGTGCCACAGAAACCCTAGAATTTAAAAAGAGCTGGCAACAGAGTTGCACTAAAATACCGCAACATAATCATATCGTTACCTTATTTGAAAAGGCCGTGGCAAAATCACCGCATAAAATTGCCTTATTATCGGAAAAAGAGCAGCTTAGTTTTGAGCAACTCAATCAACGGGCTAATCAGCTCGCTCACTATCTACTTAAACAAGGCATAGTGCCAGAAACACTGGTCGCCATCATGACCACATCGAAAATCGACTTTATCGTTGCCATTTGGGGTGTACTCAAAGCCGGTGCTGCCTACCTGCCCCTGGATAACAGAAATCCTGAAAAAAGGACTCAATACCTACTCAAAAATAGTGACGCACGCTATCTGATCACCGAAGCTGAATTAAGCCATCATACCCCAGAAAAAGTCACAGCTATTATTCTCAATCAAATCAGCAGCAATTTACCGCAAGATAATCCTGGACTAATCTTAAAGCCCAACCAACTTGCCTATGTGATTTATACCTCGGGAACCACCGCAGAGCCTAAAGGAGTGATGATTGAGTCTGCTTCACTGGTCAATTTATGCCAAGCACAAGCGAAATTGCTAAAATTAGATGGCAAAACTCGTGCACTGCAACTAGCTTCATCTAGTTTTGATGCATCAGTCTTTGAAATTTTTGCGCCCTTGTTAGAATCAGCAGCACTTTGTATTCCTGCACAGACTATTTGTGACCATCCAGCCTCATTGCTGCACTTTATTGCTCAACATCGTATTAACATCATCACCATCACGCCTACCCATCTTGATAATTTAGATTTAAAATCTTGTAAAGACCTGCGTTGTCTTGTAGTTGCCGGTGAGAAATTACAAACAAAGCATCAGCAGTATACCAAGCAATTAACGCTAATCAACGCTTACGGGCCTACCGAAAATACCGTATGTGCTAGCTTAAAAGTACTAGAAGCTGATAAACCGATTAGCATTGGAAAGCCACTGCCTCATGTGCAAATATACATACTGGATCAACAGCAACAAGTCAGTCCGCTTAATGCACTAGGAGAAATTTATATTGGCGGCAGTAGTTTAGCCAGAGGATATTTACATGATACCACAACAACAGCACAAAACTTTGTTACATTAACCTTCTTTGGCCAGTCTGCGCGTCTTTATCGCAGCGGTGATTTAGCCAGGCGCTTACCCAATGGAGAGATTGAATTTATTAGCCGCCACGGTGATATGGTAAAAATCAAAGGATTTCGACTAAGCTTGAGTGAAATCCAAGCTGCACTACTCAAACATCCGGCTGTCAAACAAGCGGCAGTGCTTAAAGCAGCAGAAGAAAACACAACAAGTATTAGCGCCTATGTAGTCACTCAAGCAGACAAACCCTCAGAGACAGAGCTGCGACAGTTTCTAGCTAAATATCTCCCTTATTATATGCTACCGCAAGCAATTAGCTTTGTTAAGCAACTTCCTTACACTCGTCACGGAAAATTAGACAGTCAACAATTGCTTAAATATTATGATAATCAATCACAGCAAGCTAGTGAGAATTCAGACATCATGAACAATACCCAGCAACTCATCGCGGCAACCCTAGAAGGCATATCTGGCAGAAAAGCCACCGCATTCAGTGATAATATTTTTGATCTAGGCTTAAACTCACTTAACCTTAGCGCCTTTATGCAACAACTAGAGCAACGATTTTCGGTGTCATTAGCTATCAGTGATTTTTTTATTTATACGCGCATTAATCAGATTGCCGGTTATATTCTCCATAAAAAAACTGATGCTCAAACCCAGGTAGTCAAACACTCTATGCTTCCTTCTTATAAGCCACATTTTAAAAAACGTATTAGCTTCCCTCATGAGCCAAGTCAATTATTCTAGTAAAGCGTATCAAAACAGTCTTGCGGTTATCGGCATGGCTGGTCGCTTCCCCAAATCCGATAATATCGCTGCGTTTTGGCAACAATTAATTCAAGGAAAAGACCTGTTAACCCATTTTAGTGATCAACAGTTACAACAAACGGGAATAGCAAAGCGGTTATTAACAGATAAACGTTATATTAAGTCACGCGGCATACTCGCCAATATTGACCGCTTCGATGCCGAGTTTTTCCATATCAGTGCCTACGAAGCCGCGATGATGGATCCGCAACAGCGACTATGGCTTGAAACTGCTTGGCAAGCCTTGGACCTTACTGGCTATTGTAAGCCTGCTGCAACCGATTTGACCGGCGTTTTTGCCGCTATCGCTGACAATAGCTATTTAACTCATATGCTGAAAAATCACCCTGAATGCATTGATCTAGACGATTACCAAACCGCGCTAGCGTGTAGCCCACACTTTGCAGCGACACGATTATCGTACTTGCTTGACCTAAAAGGACCTAGCATGACTATCAGCACGGCCTGTTCTAGTTCCCTAGTGGCAGTGATTCAAGCTTGCGAATCGCTGTTACGTGGTGACTGTGATCTAGCCATTGCTGGTGGTGCTGCTTTAAAAATACCGCAACAACGCGGCTACTTGGCTAAAGAAGCGGGTATTTTATCCCAAGATGGTTATTGTCGCCCCTTTGACGCACAAGCCTCTGGCACGGTTAGCAGTGCTGCTGTGGGCGTGATTATTTTAAAACGCCTTGAAGAAGCGATAGCAGCTAATGACTCCATTCACGCTATTATCCGCGCTTACCATGTCAACAATGATGGCGCCGCAAAAGCGAGCTATAGCGCACCAAGTCTATTAGAGCAGGCACGCTGCGTTGCCACAAGTCTAGCCCAAATTGATGCAGAAACCATCACATATCTTGAAGCCCACGGCACTGGCACCTTTTTGGGAGACCCCATAGAACTGAATGCTCTGACAAAAGCATATCGGCACTATACTAACAAATGTCAATACTGCGCTCTGGGTTCTGTTAAAGCCAACATGGGACATGCGGATACGGCATCAGGAATTGCAAGTCTCATTAAAACGGTTTTAGTCCTAAAAAATCAGCAAATTCCACCCTTATTACATTTTAGAAGCTATAATCCACACTGCCACTTTGAAAACAGCCCGTTTTACATTAATGCGACCCTGCAACACTGGCAAGCGCAAAACTTTCCAAGACGCGCTGGCGTGAACTCCTTGGGTATTGGCGGCACTAATGCGCACCTTATTTTGGAAGAATATCAAGGAAAAAATCCATCATCCATCACAGTATCCAGCCACAGTTTTGCCGGCAAACGCCATTGGCTTGAAGCAAAAAAACCCCACACGAAACCAGCAAGGCCCACTTACTATCGAGCATATTGGGAATTATACCCTTTTACAGAACAAACACAGCAAGTACAAAGCCAAGGTATCTGGCTGGTATTTGATGACCCAACACAGCGATGGAGTCAAGTTCTAAAAACAATGATCTCACAGCCTGTGATCACAGTAACTCAGGCAAACACATTTAGCCAACAAGACGCAAATCACTATCAAATCAAGGCAGCATCAGCAGCACAATATTCGCTGCTATTTAACGCCTTATCGGATAAGCAAATAGCGACACAAGGCATCATCTATGCTTGGAGCTTGCAGCAAATAGATACCCTCGCCACAATAAATTCACTGTGCCACCTAGCTAAAGCCGGTTTTAATAGGCGTCAAAAACCACGTTTGCTCACACTGTTAAGCACCGATGTCTTTAAAGTCAAAATACAGGAAACACCAAACCCTAACCAAACCATGCTCAGCGTGTTTGCTTTAGTGATGCAACAAGAGTACTCGGTAGCAACACAGTTACTGGATATAACCGCCAACACCATACCCTGTCCATCCATACTTGGCGCCGCCTTAACACCCGATACACCAACACGCTTAGCTTATCGCCAAGGGGACTTTTTTACTCACGCTTATAAAAAAATCCGCTTAAAAAACCCCTTAAGCAATAGCGATTTAAAACAACAAGGTTGCTATTTAATTACCGGCGCACTGGGCAGAATGGGCTTATTACTGGCAGAATACTTGGCCAGTCACTCCCAAGCAACACTCATTTTACTAGCTAAACAAGAAAAGCCGCAACTAACTGCTCGGTTAAGAGCACTAAAACAACAAGCCCATGCCCTAGCGATTTATTACGGTGATATTAGCAGCGCAGATACCAGCAACGCATTGCTAGCAAAACTAACAAAAAATCACGCAGTAATCGATGGCATCTTTCATTGTGCAGGCATGCTGACAAAACAAACGATTAATGATTACAATATCAGCTTATTTAAGCAAATAACCGCTGCCAAGGTTGAGGGAACAAAGCAATTAGCCGAACTTGTTGCGCATTATCAACCACGCTTTTGTCTACTGACTTCTTCCACCGCCAGTATTTTAGGAGGCGTAGGGATGGCAGCTTATGCCAGCGCTAATGCCTTTCTTGATGCCTATGCTGCCCAACAAACCTCACAACCTACCCGCTGGCTTAGCATTAATTGGGATGCCCTGGACTTCACAGAATGCTCAAGCACCGATAACACACGCTTGACCGCAAGCATGATCAAGGAAGCCTGGCATACTATTATGACTCAACAAACCACTAGTAACAGCTTAATCGTCACCACAAAAGACTTTATCGCACAAAGCGAAGCCCTCTTAAGGCCTCACAGTAATGTAACTGCAACAGCAATACAGCAAGCACCAGCTTGTTTAGAAAAATCCTTGCTGGCACTATTTCAACGATTCCTAGGGTCACAGGTGAACGAAAAGGACAATTTTTATAATCAAGGTGGTCACTCATTATTGGCCATTGAATTGCTAGCAGCAATAGAGTCAGAGCTAGGAGTAGCTATCAATCTAGCCGATTTCACGCAACACAACAGTGTCGAGCAATTAGTCAATTACCTAAGCAAAGGAGCCACAAAAAGCTACAGCAAAATGCTAGTGTGCTTAAACAACGCAAATTCATCACTACCAAAACTATTTTTAATACACCCAATCAGCGGTTCTGTTTTTTGTTATCAAGCAATCGCTCAAGCGCTAAGTGATAATTGTGTCTGTTATGCAATTCAAGATAAGGCATTATATCAGCCAACCTGTCAGTATTCTTCTTTGCAAGCAATGGCTACTATGTATAAAACAGAAATTGAATCCGTACAACAGGATGGTGCTTACTACCTAGGAGGCTATTCTTTCGGGGGAACACTGGCCTTTGAAATTGCACAACAATTACTGGCATCGGGAAAGACCGTGGCTAATGTCTTGTTAATTGATAGCTGGGCAAGCTTTTCCGACACCATGAAAAACCAGCAACGCTTCTTAGCAGCCAAAACCGCTGCTAAGCAACAGCTTAAAGATGTCTCTAATAAGCAGCAACGACAATTATTACTAGCCATTCAGTGGCAAAGAATGCAATTATTATTTGACTACCAAGCGCATACTAGCAAACTCTCTTTGCAATTAATCAAAGCAACACAGTTATTGCCAGAATACGTAACACTCACAGACCCAAACAATTACTGGCAGCAATATACCAGCCAAGTTATAAACACCCAACGTGTTAATGCCAATCATGATACCATACTCGCAGAGCAAAATATCCCTATTATTGCAGAATATATTAAAATAACACTAACAAAGGATAAACACTATGAAATCTCATCCTAAAACCGTTTTTATTGCAACCTTAGGAAAAAACCTTAAGGTTAATACACGGGGAAATGGCACCATTCCCTTGCTAGTGATGGGGCCCGCAACACTTTTTTTCAATAACCCCATATTAATTCCTGAATCAATGGGTGACTTATTCACGATTTATTTTGTTGATCTATTTTCAGGGCAAAAATGCCCCACCATTGACTATAATAAACTAGAACTCAATCAGTTTATAGACATTATGAAAAACCTACAAGATCAGTTAGCCCTAGATAAAGTTGCTTTATTTGCGCACTCTGCCCTAGGCGTATTAGGTATCGAGTATGCAAAAGCCCATGCTGAACGAGTTAACTTATTACTACTGATTGGCAGTTCTCCCCTTTGGACCGCAGACAAAAAAACCCTGTCCCATCATTTTTTTATCGATAATGCTAGCTTGGCACGCCAAACTATGCATGATTACGAACAAGAACGCCACAACAAGCTCAGCACATCACAACCATTTGATAAGCAAGAAAAATTTACTCAGCATTACAGCTCACGTCAATTCCATTTTTTTAAAAATCCGAGTCTAGTAGCTATTGATAAACTCTGGCAAGGAATGACTCTTGATATGGAACTGACTGAACACTATTTCTCACTGCTTAATAATTATCAGGCGCAAAAGGAAAGTTTTCCTCAAGCTCCTACTTTTATTGCCTTGGGAATACAAGACTATTCTGCCCCTTTTTTATTTTGGACAGATAAGACCGAGATTGTAAAATTGCCAACAGTCGATTACTATGTTTTCCCTAATAGCGCACATTATCCAATGGTGGAAGATAAGGACAGTTTTTCAGAAGAACTGATTAGCTTTATGAAAAAATTTGACCTAATAGGCACAAAAATTAGCCCTAGGCCAAGTTAGTTTGAGACCATTTATATGAAAAGTATCTACCGTTACCTGAAGAAAAAACTTTGCCAAAAGGCACACAAAGATAATGAACAGTTGCGTATTCTCCTAGAGAATCTTCCCGAATATATTTACTGGAAAGATCGAGACTGTCGCTACCAAGGCTGCAACTGGAATGTAGCCAAGGCAGTCGGATCAACACACCCATCAGAGATTATCGGCCAAGATGACCGTAAACTAGGGGAAAAACTTAACTGGAGCGAAGATCGCATCAATCAAATACTTTGCATCGATAGAAGAGTCATCAGAGAAGGCAATCAACTAGAAACACAAGAAGAATTGATAATGCCAGATGGAAAATATCAATGCTTGCTAACTAGAAAATCTCCGCTAAAAGATGCCGATGGAAATATTTTTGGACTTCTAGGAGTATCGACTGATATTACCGATTTAAAATTTTTCCAAAGGGAATTAGAAAAAACTAAAATAACTATAGAACGTAATTTGCAATTGGTGATTGAGAATCTTCCTGAATATATTTACTGGAAAGATACTGATTTTATTTATCAAGGTTGTAATAAAAATGTTGCTGATTACCTTAATTTAGATTCTCCTAATGAAATCATTGGAAAATCCGATGATGACTTTGGCTGGACAGAAGAACGTACCCAAAGCCTATATGATATTGATAAACAAATTATCAAGCAGGGCATTAGTTCATCTATTGAAGAAGTGATTCCCAAACCCAACGGAGAAACCCGCAATATGCTCACCAGCAAATCGCCACTACGTGATGATTCAGGTAACATTTTTGGCATCTTAGGCGTCTCTGTTGATATTACCAAACAAAAACAAATGGAAAAGCAGGTAAAAGAGTTTGCCATGCGCGAAGAGCGCTTGAAACTGCTATCTGCCATGGGCGGCATGATTGCCCACGAATTAAAAACTCCATTAATGTCAGTTGGGCTATCAGTTTCATCCATCAAAGAATACTTACCAACCTTGCTTGAAGCTTATAAAAATCGTGCTGACTCAGCAACACAAGAATCCTGCATCCCTAACTTTCAATTACAAGCATTAGATACGGTATGTGATGATATTACAACAGCCTTATCGCATGCCGAGAATACGATTACAATGATTCTAGGCGGCTTTAAAGCCAATCAAACACAACAAAAACCTATGATAGCAGTAAATGTCTATACTCTTATCGACCGTTTCTTAGTACAATATCCTCTAAGTAAGTTAGAGACTAGCTGGATTAGTGTTAAAAAAGGACCTGAAGTCACGGTAGTTTGCCATGAGCACATTATTATCTACATACTCACTAATTTGTTAAAAAATTCCCTCTATTTTATTAATGAAAGCGGCAAAGGCACTGTGACCATTTGGATAGAAAAAAAAGGCACCGAAGTTAATTTACACTTTCGAGACACCGCCAAAGGAATGAACAAAGACCAGTTACATCAAATCTTTGAACCCTTCCACAGCTCCAAAAGTATTAATACCAGTATTGGCATGGGATTGTATTTTTGTAAAATGGCCATTGAGAGCATGAAAGGAAAAATATACTGCCAATCAAAACTTGGGTTATTTACCGAGTTTATCCTCACTTTTCCTAACACAGCCCCCCACTAACACGGGTTTTAGTAATGCTCATATAGTGCTTGAAATGCACAGCAAATGCCTAAGCTAAGCATCACTGCTGAAGCTTGATCAGCAAGACTAGACTTACCGTAACGGCGTGGTGCCGCCAATACGGGAGGCAAGCCATTGAATAAAAATTATGATAAGATGCGAAGACTGCATTTTGCACGAAGGAGAAATATGTTATTCAAGCTGAAAACCATCACCCCAGAGGAATTCAAAACCGTTGCTATTATCGTTGTTGTAGCCGTGTGTGGCATGCTCGGGATAGATATTCATCTAGCTTCCATGCCACATATCATGCATTATCTACATACTGACAAAGCCCATATTCAACAGTCTATCTCTGTGTTCTTGCTGGGCATAGGCTTGAGCCTACTATTCTACGGCCCACTGTCTGACCGTTACGGACGCAAACCCATTGTGATTTTTGGCTTGTTACTCGCCGCCTTAAGCAGCTACGCCACCACATTTAGCACCAACATCCACCAATTCCTGATCACACGATTTTTACAGGGGGTTGGCTCTGGTGTTTGCCTAGGATTAGGCAGAACTATGGTCGCTGATGTACTACAAGGGCAGCGATTAGCCGCTACCGGCTCCTATTTTAGCCTATTTATTACACTTTCCCCACTGCTAGCACCTATGCTAGGTGGCTACATTCAACATTGGTTTGGTTGGCAAGCAAATTTTATGGTACTAGGGATGTTCATGGCTTTCGCACTTGGTCTTTATGCCTTCTTCTGTCCTGAAACGAATAAACACAAAAATCCTCATGCTTGCAACCCACGCATGATTTACCGCAATTATAAAAATCTGAGCTTACATAGAATCTTCGTCGCTGCCACCGGCATCTCCGGTATCGCGATGGCTTCCAATATGGCTTATGCCACCACCAGTGCGTTCATCTTACAAGTACAATTCCAGATCAGTCCTGTTGTTTACGGCTGGTTAACCGCCGCCGTTGGCATGGGTGGCATTATTGGAAAACTGATCAACCCTACTGCTGTTCGTAAAGCAGGCAGCCGAAAAACACTGCTGTCAGGGTTACTGCTGCTGATTAGTGCCGGCCTGTGGATGTTAGTTTTTATTGCTACGCAATCCCTAAACGCAACACTGATGCTAATCGCAGTATTTCTCACTGCCATTGGTCAGCCGCTTATTCTCTCTGTCACGATGTCAAAGGCCTTAAGTCCTTTTCATGACAAACGAGGCGCCGCAGGAGCACTCTACGGCAGCTTTCAAATGTTAGTTGCTTTCCTGGTAAGCGCCCTTGTTGGCTCTCTCGCTCATGATGGTGCCATTGTCTTGGGTATCTCTTACTTACTCCTCGGCACTTTAGGACTTATGATATTTTTGTCTGTGATCAATCGAGAAAAAGACTAGCATTTGCGTTGGCATCTTACCCAAAAATCAATCATAATGTTTTAATGGCTAGGTAAGGAAAGTAACGCTATAAAATGTTTAACCTGAGGCAACTATGCAAAGAGCAAAATTTTTATTCATATTATCAATAAGCTGTCTGGCACTTCTTCCCCTACACAGCATTGCTAAGAATCACACAGCAATGGTAGAAAAACTATTTAACGCCTATGATTTTGATAAAATTATCGCTGATGGTTACTTTACACTGGATATTATTGCACAAAAATCATCCAAATCTTACTTAACCAGCACCAGCTATCCCAATAGTCCCATCAACATCACCATTCATGATCATACCTTATACATCATGTCACGCTATCAACACCAAAAAACATTGCCCAAGCCAACCGTCACTGTTAGCTTAGCCAAACTCAACAGCTTAATCGTTTATGGTCCCACTGCTGTTACTTCCAAGCACTTACCAGGCGACAAACTTAAGCTAAGCGCACACGGTTATGGAAAAATCACCATAAAACAAATAGATAACTTAAAAACGCTCAGTCAAAAAGGCAATAGCGTCATTAACATCAGTGGCATTAACAGCCAAACCTTAGCAATCAACAGCAGTGGCTTTGGCAAAATGACCCTACAAGGCAAAGCAGATACCCTCTACGCACGACTTAGTGAAGCTAGCCTGCTGCAAGCACGTAATTTGAGCGTGAAACACATCATCGTACAAACTAGCAATGATGCAGAGGCTTACGTGCATGCGACCAAATCGCTTCGTGCCTTTGCCACACAAGCGAGCGCCATTTATTACTACAAACACCTTGATGACTTAACCAGCCAACCCATTCAATCTGGAAATGTGCTAGAAATGCCCTGGTAAAAAAAGGCAGTGATAACAACATATTACAAAAACACCCTTATAAAATCTTAAGAAAAGATTAAAAAATCAAGTTTTATACGTATTCTTCCTGCTTACCATAGGGTAAATTTTTAGGTATTTTAACCTTTCTTAATGTTCTCTTAAGGAATAGGGTGCATAATAGTCACTCACTATCCTGCAATGGATAGTCTCATTGTGGAATTTAACTTTATTGGTTGAGTAACACACGGACGCACTTCTCAAAACCAGCACACGAAATCGGAACTTCTTGTTTAAAGTCTATTCCCAGTGAATTGAAATAACGAGTCA
>CAZSHR010000003.1:0-39090 GCA_964606725.1 uncultured Coxiella sp. | reverse complement strand
GTTGATTCCGTATTAGACAGTAACTTGACTTTATTTGAGCTTTATCAGCGCTCACCGCATTTTGTGGTCACCAACACCAATCAAGCATTATTGAAATCTGGTGTAGATGTTGATTTGAGTATTAATTTTGCTACAATAAACAAGTATAGTGACTGCATAGCGTCGCTAAATGCTTCTGTGGTTAAAGCAGCCTGATATTAAATTCACCTGATAAGGATTCTCTCTTGGAACGCAGTGATTACCTAGTTCAAAACCGAATTTTTCAAAATATTATCGATGCACTGCCGGTTTTGTTATTCTGGACTGATACTCAGCATGTTATCCTAGGAAGTAATTTATCACACGCCAAAGCGTTTGGTTTTTCTTCTTCTAATGAGATGATTGGTGAACCCATGTCTAGCCTATTTGACAAATACCTTTGTCTTGATAAAGCGCTTATTGAAAAAGTTTTTAGGGATCATGATGAGATTATGAAGAGTCAAACTGAAAAGATAATAGAGTATACAGCCTCATTAGCAGATGGTGTTAATAGAACTTGGCGTTCTTACAAGCAGCCATTGTTTGATGAGAACAAGAAAGTCATTGGCTTAATTGGTGTTTCATTTGATATTACTGAAATGAGAGCAACACAGACTGCACTTAATAAGGTTAATGAAGAAGTTGAGTATGTAAAAAATGCTCAATCACAATTTATTAATCGTGTTGTTAAAGAGAGTCGTCATATATTCACCAACAAGTTATTTCAAGATATTATTGATGCGTTGCCAGTGCTTTTATTTTGGGTTGATAGAGAAAATATTATTATGGGTAGTAATTTAATGCATGCTAAATTATTTGGTTATTCTTCTGCTAGAGACTTAATCGGTAAGTCAGCCAGTAATGTTTTAAGGGATGTTGGATTTGATGAGTATTTAATTGAAAAAATTGTTGTTGAGCATAAAGAAATTCTTAAAACAAAAAAAGGTAAATTACTAGAGTATACCTCGATACTAGGTGATGATGTGGAGCATACCCATTTGTCTCATAAGGAACCTTTATTAGATGAAAATGATCAAGCTATTGGTGTTGTTGGAATATCGATGGACATCACTGAACTCAAAAATGCCCAAAAGCAGCTTACGATAGCTAAAAAGAAAGCCGAAGCAGCAAGTCAAGCTAAAAGTGATTTTATTGCCAATATGAACCATGATATTCGTACTCCAATTACTGGCATGACAGGAATGGTGCAAGGGTTATTGAGAACAACCGCTACTGCTCAACAAGAAATAGATGAAGATCACCCTTTAAGTTTGGAAAAACAGCGCGAATTGGTTTCTACTGTTGAGCACCATAGCCAAGTATTAATGAATGCCACCGATGAGTTACTGCAATTATGCAACGAAGTATTAGAGACCGTTAGCTTAGAGTCTGGCAAGATATCAGAAGAAGTTGAGTCGTTTGATATTCGTGAGCTAGTAAATCACAATATTGAATTACTGCAACCGGCAGCGCAGCATAGAGGCTTAAATCTATCGGCAGAAATTGCTGATAACGTTCCGCAATATTTAAAAGGACTGCGTGCTTATCTTGACAGAACGTTGCTGAACTTAAGTAGCAATTCCCTGAAATTCACTCAAAAGGGATTCGTTAAAATCCATGCTTCTTTATCTGAAATGTTAGAACCAGGTAATGATGTAGTGATGCTGAAACTGGTTGTTGCTGATTCCGGCATTGGTATTCCTGCTGATAAGCAAGAGGTTATTTTTGAACATTTTTCTCGTTTAAATCCTTCCTATGAAGGAACTTACAAGGGGTCTGGTTTAGGCTTGTATACAGTTAAGCAGTATGTCAAAGCCATGAAAGGCATGATTAAAGTGAGTAGTGAGGAGGGCAAGGGATCAGAGTTTACCTTAAATATTCCTTTTTCAGTCTCAGACCACAGTGATTATGTTAAAAAAGACTCACTGCGTTTGACCAAATTGCAGCAATTGACGCAATCAGCCTCTGCCATGACTCACTTTGATAATATCAAAACACCTGAGAATCCCACAGGGCTTATCTTGGTAGTTGAGGATAATCCCTCGGCGGCAATGGCGATTAAGGTCTCGCTAGATGCTTTTGGTTGTGCGGTTGATTGGGCTAAAAACGGCCAACAAGGTGTGGATAAGGCAAGTGAAAAAACCTACGATTTAATTTTAATGGATATTGGTTTACCGGATTTTGATGGCTTGACGGTGACTACTAAAATTCGTGCCTTGAGTGATAAAAACCGCGCCCAGGTTCCCATTGTCGCGTTAACCGGTCATATGAAAAAACGTGAACCCTGTTTAGCGGTAGGTATGCAGGATGTTTTAATTAAACCAGCAAGCCCAGTGTTATTGGAAGAGGTATTAAAAAAATACGTTCTCCAGTCAGACATTACTGAGCAATTAGAAGAGAAATTAAACGCAGAATCAGCGCGACAAGAAGAATTGGCACAAGCAGAGCAAAGCGCTCCGCCATCTCAAGTGATAGACTGGGATGGCTGTTTGCAAATGAGTAGCGGCAATGAGGCAGCTTTATGTGCTATGTTGGAAATTTTTGCTCAAGACCTTATCAAAACTCAGGTGTTATTACAGCAAGCCTATGAAAAGGGCGACAATGAGGCCTTGCGTGCTGAGCTACATCGCTGTTTAGGGGGTATTTGTTACTTGAAATTACCGCAATTAGAGTTTGCGATAAAAGCTTTGCAACGGGCAGCCAAGCGTGAGCTACAAGATGTTGAGGAAATGAGAACTACTTATGATGCTGTCCAACATGCCATGCAAGCGTTTTTTGACTATTACGAGGAAAAGACCAGTACTTGACTTATGCTTTTAAAGGCAATGCTGTTACAATAGCCACTTTGACTAGAAATTACCCGAGTTTGCATTTGTATCTGGGTAAATCAATAACTCAAGCCGGTGTTAACCTGTTTGCAGCAACTTACCGCAGGCTAATAAATGAGGAATGACTTTATGACAACAACTGTTTCATCGCAGAACAAAATCGCCTTGGTGACCGGTGCATCGCGAGGCATTGGCAGAGCCATTGCTGAACAATTGGCCTCGCAGGGCATAACCGTTATTGGTACAGCCACCTCAGAGCAAGGGGCACAGGCCATTAGTCAGCGCTTAAAAGATCAATCTTTGACTGGAGAAGGTGTGGCATTGAATGTTTGTGATGCTGACCAAGTGAGCGCTGTATTAACGCACATTCAAAAAAATTGGGGCACGCTTGCCATTCTGGTCAACAATGCCGGTATTACCCGTGATAACTTGTTGCTGCGTATGAAGCAAGAGCAGTGGGATGATGTTATTGATACTAACTTGACCGCTGTTTATCGTTTAATTAAACAGGTGTTGCGTCCTATGCTCAAAGCCCGTTACGGTCGTATTATCAGTGTAACCTCTGTCGTTGGCGTGATGGGCAATCCTGGGCAGGCTAATTATGTGGCAGCCAAAGCAGGGGTGATTGGTTTAACTAAATCCGCTGCTCAGGAAATGGCAAACTACGGTATTACTGTGAATGCCGTTGCGCCAGGTTTTATTACCACTGATATGACCGCCCAGTTGGATGATAAGCAGCGTGAAGCAATTTTAGCAAGAGTGCCGATGAGAGTCATGGGAGAAGCGGAAGACATCGCCCATGCTGTGTCTTTTTTGGCAGGTGATGGTGCGCGTTATGTAACGGGGCAAACCTTGCATGTCAATGGTGGAATGTGTATGGTATAGTGCCGTTGCTTTTCAGGTTTTGCGTTAATTTGGTTTATGCACCGACTTGAATGGCCTGGGTAATCTGTATTATGATCTTCCTTACAACACTTTAAAATGAGGAACAAAAATTATGGCAGCTACGGTTGAAGAACGAGTTAAAAAAATCGTTGTTGAGCAATTAGGCGTTAAAGATGATGAGGTAATGGGTGACTCTTCGTTTGTTGATGACCTAGGGGCTGACTCACTAGATACAGTTGAGTTAGTGATGGCTTTGGAGGAGGAGTTTAATACCAATATTCCTGATGAAGAAGCTGAAAAAATCACTACCATTCAGCAGGCCGTTGATTACATCAAAGACCATGCTTCCGGTGAATAAACACCTGGATTGCTGTTTGGAGGTCATTTTTGTTGGGTCGTAGAGTTGTCGTAACCGGTGTTGGGATGGTGACACCACTGGGTTTGACTGTTGAGTCTACCTGGCGCTCGTTACTGTCAGGAATAAGCGGTGTTCAGACCATTGATGACTTTAACGCTGATGATTTGGCGACTCAGTTTGCAGCCAGAGTTAAGAACTTCGATGCAAGCTTAGCCATGTCGCCTAAGGAAGTGCGTAAGATTGATCTATTTGTTCAATATGGCTTAGAGGCTGGTCGTCAGGCTTTTGAAGACTCAGGGCTGCAAATTACCGAAGAAATGGCTGCTCGTGTTGGTGTTTGCATTGGTTCTGGCATAGGTGGTTTGCCAAAAATCGAAGAAAACTACCGTAATCTACTTGATCATGGGCCAAGACGTGTTTCACCGTTTTTTATTCCAGGCGCCATTATTAATATGGTTGGCGGCTTGTTGTCTATGAAGTACAACTTACAGGGCCCTAACTTTTCTATTGTTACTGCGTGTGCGACCGGAGCTCATAATCTAGGCGAGTCCGCCCGGTTAATTCGTGATAATGTGGCTGATGTTATGTTATCCGGTGGTACTGAGGCATCGACAGATAGGCTATGTATTTCCGGTTTTAACGCTGCGCGTGCCATGTCTCGTCGTAATGATGAGCCGCAAAAAGCATCACGCCCTTGGGATAAAGACCGCGATGGTTTTGTGTTAGGTGAAGCTGCGGGTGTGTTGGTATTAGAAGAATATGAACACGCCAAAAAACGTGGTGCGCACATTTATGCAGAGTTAGTCGGTTTTGGCATGAGTGCAGATGCTTACCATATGACATCTCCTGAGCCGAATGGTAAAGGCTTTGTATTAGCGATTAATAACGCGTTAAACGATGCGCAGTTGCCAGCACAAGCCGTGGACTATATTAATGCGCATGGTACGTCTACACCAGCTGGTGATCGTATTGAAGCACTGGCGGTTAAGAAAGCCTTTGCTGCCCATGCTTATCAACTGGCAATGAGTTCCAGCAAGTCCATGACAGGGCATACCTTGGGTGCTGCTGGTGCTATTGAAGCGATTTTCTCAATATTGGCAATACGTGACCAAGTTTTGCCGCCAACTATTAATCTGGATAATCCCGATGAAGGCTGTGATTTAAATTTTGTCGCGCATACCGCCCAAGAAAGGGATATCACTGTTTCTCTATCCAATTCATTTGGGTTTGGTGGCACAAACACCAGTGTTTTATTTCGTAAAATTAGCTAGTCATGGCAGGGTTTAACAAGCGCTGGATTTATGGTGCTTTGTTGTTGCTGTTGCCAGTGGTTTTTTCTGCCTGGTGTTTTTATCAGTTTACCCATGTCTCTTTAAGCGATACTCAGCGCTTGCCAGCTAGTATTCGTCTACCTGCGGGTGTTGGTGCTGGTTATGTTTTAGATAAGCTGCACAGGCAAGGCTTGATTCGTCATCCTCTGTTTTATAAACCTTTTGCTTATACGAAAACCTATCACCAGCATTTAAAGACGGGTGAATATGCCATAGTACCCAATAAGTCACTCAGTGATTTGTTGCAAACCATGTTAGAGGGTAAAGTCCTTATTAGGCAATTTACCCTGGTCGAAGGTTGGCGTTATCGCGATTTGCGCCTTGCTTTGCAAAAAGCGCCTTATTTGAAACACACAATTTTGCATTTACGCAATGATGATTTAAAAAAACGCTTAGGTGTATCAAATCAAAGCTTGGAAGGGCTATTTTTTCCAGATACCTATTTTTATACCTGGGGTGAAAGTGATATAGATATATTGAGTCAAGCTTTGGTGAAGATGCAAGTCGTGCTAGCAGAGAATTGGCAGCATCGCCAAGCGGCACTGCCTTATCAAAACCCTTATCAAGCCTTGATTGTTGCCTCATTAATCGAGAAAGAGACGGCTTTAGCGCATGAACGTGGTTTGGTGGCCAGTGTAATTTCCAATCGCTTGCGTAAAAAAATGCGCCTACAAATTGATGCTGCGGTGTTATATGGTTTAACCGTAGAAAAAAACCGTTTAAGCCATCAGGATTTAGCCAAAGATAGTGCTTATAATACTTATTTGCGCTTAGGTTTGCCGCCAACTCCCATCGCCTTGCCAGGTGAAGCGGCAATTTATGCCGCGTTGCACCCTATAGCATCGCATTACCTGTATTATGTGGCTAAGGGGGACGGCAATCATGTGTTTTCTGAAAATTATCAGCAGCACTTGTCAGCGGTTAAACATTATCGCAAGGCAAGTGGTTGAGAAACCCGAGAGTTACCACCTTTTTTTAAAGAGGAGGTCGACAACCTGAGTTGTTAGGGCAAGTTTTGCTGGTTTTTTTGTTTATTTAAAACTCTGTATGGAGTGTAAATGTCAGTGAGGTTTTGGAGTGACTAAAAAAGCGTGTTTTATTTCAATTGAGGGTATAGAAGGGGTTGGCAAGTCAACGGTTATTGACTTTTTACGGCAATACTTAGCACAACAAGCGATTCCTTTGACGTTAACCCGTGAACCTGGGGGTACACCTATTGCTGAGGCTATCCGTCAGGTGTTTCTCGGTCATTATGATGAATCCATGTGTGCTGATACTGAATTATTGTTACTGTTTGCCGGAAGAATGCAAAATATCCACCATATTATTTTGCCTGCTTTGCAAAGGGGAGAATGGGTGTTGGCTGATCGTTTTATCGATGCCAGTTTTGCCTATCAAGGCGGTGGGCGAGGTGTTGCTACTGCGCATTTGGATGCGTTGGCAAGTTGGGTGCCGCAAGGCTTGCAGCCTGATTTAACCTTGTTACTGGATGCCCCTGTTGCCGTGGGCATGCAGCGCATACAATCTCGTGGCACTAAAGACCGTATGGAGATGGAAGGCGTTGCGTTTTTTGAGCGAGTACGGCAAGCGTATCTAGAACGCGCTGCGCAATATCCACAGCGTTTTCGTGTTATTGATGCCACGCAGGATTTAACGGCAGTCACAAGGGCTGTTGCTGCGGCGGTGCAAGACTTAGTGGTTGACGCATGAGTGTTTATCCGTGGCAGTTAGTACAGTGGCGACATCTGTCACAACAATTACAGCGCGGTAGGTTACCACATGCCATACTGTGCTGTGGGTCGCAGGGGTTGGGCAAATTAGCGTTTGCACGCCATCTGGCGGCAAAAGTTTTATGTGATGCTAGCACAGATCAAGCTTGTGGTGACTGTCGTAGTTGCCGTTTGCGTTTAAGTGGCAATCATCCTGATTATTATGAATTACATCCGCTGGAAAAAAGTAGTGTGATTCGAATCGATCAGGTGCGCGAGTTAATCGATAAACTGCATCAAACCTCGCATAATAAAGGGTTTCAGGTAGTGTTGCTAGAACCTGCTGAGTCCATGAATCAGGCTAGTAGTAATGCCTTATTAAAAATACTGGAAGAGCCGCCAGGCGCGGTGGTTTTTATTCTCGTATCTCATCAAATCACGGCAATTCCTGCAACCATTAGCAGCCGCTGTCAATTATTGAATTTTAATGCTCCTTGCAGTGATAAAGTATTGCCTTGGTTGATGCAGCAAGCGACTATTAAAGAACGTGAAAAAGCAACACTGCTACTGCAATTATCCGAAGGAGCGCCCTTGTTAGCACTGCAAATGGCAGATCAGGACTATCAGGCATTACGGCTTTTGATTTTAAAGCACTTGTGGGCTTTGCTACAAGCTGGTGAGACAGCAATGAATGTTGCTGAACAGTTGCTGAAAAGTAACGTGAATTGGGTGTTGGAGATTATTTTTTCCTTGTGTCGTGATTTATTAAAGATTGGTTTAAAATTCTCAGATTGTTCATTGCAAAACCAAGATTGCAGTAAACAGTTGCATAAGATGCATGATAAGGTTAACTTGAGTTTGCTGGTAGAATACTTATCACAATGTTTAGTAATTAAGCATCGATTACAGAACATGCCAGGATTGAATGCTCAGCTAGCGTTGGAGGAGCTGTTTGTTCGTTGGCAAGGTTTAGTGTGTAAAAAGTAATTACCTATCAGTCAAAATTGAAGGATATAAGTGTGATGTTAATTGATTCGCATTGCCATTTGAATTTATTGAAGTTGAAAGAGACTGGTGAAGACATTGCTAGCGTGATTGAAGCGGCAAAATCAGCCGGTGTTTCAGGAATTTTATGTGTTGCTGTAGACCTTGACACCTTACCAGAGGTGCTTGCGATAGCAGAACGTTTTGATCACGTATGGGCAAGTGTTGGCTTGCATCCCAGCCATAACAGTGATAAAGAACCTTGTGTTGAGGATTATGTTGCGTTAGCTGACCATCCTAAGGTAGTTGCTTTGGGTGAGATGGGATTAGATTATTACTACAATCAAGATAATTTAGCACAAATGCAGGATCGCTTTCGTCGCCAGATTCGTGCAGCGATTCAGGTCAATAAGCCCATTATTGTGCACACACGTCAAGCACGAGAAGATACCTTGCAAATTATGCGTGATGAGCAGGCCGGTCGCGTAGGTGGTGTGATGCATTGCTTTACGGAAAGTTGGGACATGGCGCAGGCAGCAATAGCTATGGGGTTTTATATTTCTTTCTCAGGGATTGTGACTTTCAAAAATGCAGCAAATGTGGCAGAGGTTGCCGCACAAGTTCCGTTACAAAACATGTTAATTGAAACCGACGCGCCGTATTTAACGCCGGTGCCTTATCGTGGTAAACCTAACCGGCCGCATTATGTGCGTTATGTTGCTGAGCGTATTGCTGAACTCAAGCAGCTTGAGGTGGCTGCGGTGATAGAACAAACGGGTAAGAACTTTTTTCAACTATTCAAACAAGCGAGGCCGGTATGAGAGCTATTATGTTCGTGTCACGTTATTTTCGTTTTCATGAAAATGGCACCTCTTTTCGGCAAGAGACGCTTGCGGGGGTGACCACCTTTCTCACGATGGTGTATATCATTTTGGTCAATCCCACGATTTTATCTCAAGCGGGAATGAATGCTGGTGGTGTGTTTGTCGCAACGTGCTTGGCAGCCGCTTTGGGGTGTTTTTTGATGGGAATGTTTTCTGATTTTCCTGTCGCAGTAGCGCCGGCAATGGCTATTAATGTGTATTTTACCTTTGTGATTGTGCAGGGGGTAGGCTTAGATTGGCAGAATGCGATGGGGGCTGTTTTTATTGCCGCGTTGATGTTTTTGCTGATTGTGGCGACTAAGTTACGTGAATGGATTGTTAGCGCCATTCCTGAGAGCTTAAATGCAGCCATTACCGTAGGCTTGGGCTTGTTTATTGCCTTGGTTGCCTTAAAGAGCGCCGGTATTATTGTGGTTGAACATAAGTCGTTTATGAGTTTAGGGGCATTGGATTTACGGGTGCTGTTATTCTGTATTGCTTTTTTAATTATTACGATTTTAGATTTTTACAAGATTCCAGGGTCGATTCTGATTGGCATGTTAATTGCAACCGCTTTGGGGTTATTTTTTGATGTAGCACAATTTCATGGTGTTTTTTCTTTACCGCCATCTTTAGGGTCAACGTTTATGCAAATGCGATTTGATCACTTAGGGGATTTGCGCGGTATTTCAATTATTTTTTCATTATTATTTGTCAGTTTATTTGATTGTACCGGCACTTTGTTGGGCTTGATGCAGCATGCAAAGTTAGCGAATAAACGTAATCAGGTTAAACGGATTTCACAGGGCTTGGTTGCTAATAGCATGGCTTCTGTTGTTGGGGCTGTGCTAGGAACAACCAGTCCTAGTCCTTATTTGGAAAGCGCTTCAGGTATTCGTGCTGGAGGTCGCACTGGCTTTACTGCCCTGGTAGTGGCTGTGTTATTTCTTTGCGCCTTATTTCTCGCGCCATTGGCATCGACGATTCCAGAATTTGCCACCGCGCCGGCTTTATTATTCGTTGCCTGTTTGATGATTCGCAATGTATTGGATATTCCTTTTGATGATGTTACCGAGTTAATTCCCGCGGCATTAACCGCGATTATTATTCCCTTTACATTATCGGTGGCTAATGGAGTAGGTTTAGGGATTATTAGCTATACGGTTATTAAAATGTTGACTAAAAAACCAGAGGATTTAAATTCAACCTTAATCGTTTTATCGCTGTTATTTATTTTTTATTTTATTATGCAAGCGACGGTTGTAGCCTTGTAGATTTGGCTATAATTGCTTAAGTAAAAACCAGCTCAAATGTTTTTGCTCGGTAGTTCAAAAAGTAATCATATCAACAAGTACTTAAGTGATGAGTTCAATCTTCTTCCGTTGTGTTAGTTAGGTTACATTCTTAAAAAAAGATTAATTTCATGCTTTTCAGCTTCTTCTTCATCAATAGTCTAATAAGCGTCGATAGACTGGGAAAAAGATACTCCACTCTAGTAGTGCAATAACGGAAAAAATAATTGATAGCGAAAGTAGTCCTTTTATAGCAATATGGCTGACTAGGAAAATACCTACAGAAGAAGTAAATAATACTAGTGCACTTTGGGTAGCAGTGGCAATGCCAGCACTATCAGGGAATTGCTTAAGATTAGCGCCTAAAATGCTGGGAAAAATCAAACCGGCGCTAATGCATAATAGGATCAGTGGTATCATGATGGTGATAAGGTTTAACGTCCATAATGCCGTAAACGCGTAAGATAATAGAATTGCAATCAGCATAACCCCATAGCCAAAATAACAAACACTTTTAGCGCGTAGGTGCTCTAGCAGAAATCGGTTAATTAATGTGCCTACTAGATAGCTTGCACCAATCGCTAATGCAGTATTACCATAGGTGAGTGCATTATATCCCAGTATGTTTTCTACAATAAACGGGCCTAGAGCAGGGTATAGCATCATTTGAATTTGCTTGAGTCCTGCTACTACACTACCCGCAATAAACTGCTTATGAGTGATTACTTTCTTGTATCGCGCAAACACTTGAGGCAATCGTAAAGAGTGCCGTCTTGGAATAGTCTCTTTAAGAAAAGCAAATAAAACCACTAGCAGCACGACTGCGGTACAGGCAAGCGCTAAAAAATTTGCTTGCCAACCAATATAGTGTTGTAAAATTCCGCCGATAAATGGACCTAGAATAGGCCCTAAACCGTAACCGACCGAGGTATACAGTATGGCAATGGCATAACGTCTTCCAGACATAACATCAATAATCAATGCTCTACAGCCAACGGTTACTGTGGAAATGGTAAATCCTTGCAGAAAACGGACTACCATAAGTTGATCAATACTGTGGCACCAAGGCGCAAACACACTGGCTATCACGTAGGCTGATAAGCCGTAGACCAGTACTTTTTTTCTACCAATGCTGTCAATCAGTGCACCAAAAAAGAGTGCGCCTATTGTCCACCCAAGTAGGGTAATTGAAATAGTGTTTTTAGTGACGACTACGGATGTCTCAAAATAAGTCGCAATCGAGGGCATGGAAGGCGAATAGATGTCAATATTAATACCAGCTAGGAAATTCAGTAGCGGCGATAAAAAGATAAGCACTAGTAAATATCGCTTCTGATTAACCGATATGATCGCTTGTTCTAAAACATGTTTCATAAGAGGTAAGCTCGATTTGCAAACCGATGTTGAATACTATGGTAGCATTAAAGTGGTTTTTCCACCATGAAATAATATAGTAGCGTAAAAAGTGGCAAACTGATGAGTGTTAACATGATTTGGTATCGTGTGTAATTATTAGTGCTAGCAAGTGAGCGTTGCTGCAAGTAGATCATACTTAAGCAGACACAGCCGATAAGTAGAAAAGTGAGCAAAGTTCCCATCATCCACGTTGCCATTGGATTATAGTGTTTCAGGGCAACAATGATAAAGCCAGTAATCGGTTGTATCATCAAGCTGATTAGGCTTAAGTAGATGAATAAACGGCCAGCGGTTTTGCTGGCAGTGTGATCGCCTTGCTTGTTATAAGTGATGTTATAAAGCGGTGTTATCACCATAGCACCAATAAACAGTGAGGCACTGATAATATGAATCAGTTTTAGCAACTGGTAACTCATGATACTATCCAGGTGTTTTTGGTGATAGCGTCATTCATAATCACAATTAATAAAATAATAAGACTGATATTGATAACATGAAATAAGAAATACTGAGGCTTTTTATTTAGGAACGATTTTTTTAAGAAGATATTGGCTATCCACAGTGCTGTCGTGATAGTGAGAAAAATATAAGCCGCTTTTATCCAAGGAGTGTGGTAATTCCAATGGTAAAGTGGCACAATCACCGTTCCTGAGATAAACATCGCTAGCAACAGTGCAACAATAATAGTATCTATTATTATTGCAATCTTCACAGTCATATCGCCATTACCGTGCTTTTGAGAGAGTGGAATTAAACAGTAATTAATAACTTGTGTGCCCAGTATTAAGGTAGCTATCAGTAAATGCAGGGTTTTTAACATGGCTATCAGCGCTTTGATGATCTAAGCAGTGCTATCAGTAGCAGCAAGCCTAGTAACAATAAAAGTGGATAATATCCATAACGCATTAGTGGAGTATTGCCTTGCATGGCATACACTTTACCGGTTAACACTGCAAACACGTGCTCTGGTGCTGAGGATACGGTTGTTCCTTGCGGTGAAATAATGGCGGTAATACCAGTGTTGCTGGCGTAAAGCAGGTAACGTCCTGTCTCTAGTGCACGCATTTGTGCCATTTGTATTTGTTGGCTGGAAGCTAACGAATGGCCGAACCAACTATCATCGTTGATCACTATAATTAATCTGGTATTTTTGACAGTTTTTAGAGCCATTGTTGGATATGCTATCTCATAGCAGATAAAAGGCGCAATGGGGATACCTTGGGCGGTGAGTTCGGCTTGATGAGTTTTGCCAGGTGATAAATTCGATAGTGGAATATTGAAATATTGCATAATTGGGTTGGTGATAACACGTAGTGGTATGTATTCACCGAAGGGAACCAAATGACGTTTTTGGTAACTACCACGGCCTTGACCGAGGATTTTTAGGGTATTGTAATAACGCGTTCTTTCGCTGTTGCTATCAGGGATGCCGACAATAATCGTACTGTGATGGTTTTTACCCATTTGATCCAATTGATCAAGCAACGGTTGTGCTGCTGGTGCTATAATGGGAATTGCTGCTTCTGGCCAGATGATTACATCATAATCTAAGTGTTGTGCGCTGCTCTTTACATAGCGTTGAATATTTTGCTGGATATAATCAGCATCCCATTTCATCGCTTGAGGGGCGTTACCTTGTATTAGTGCAACTGATACGGGAGTATTGATCGCTTGTGTCCAAGTGTGTTGGTAAAACAGCCATGCCAGTGTGATAATAATACCGACTAATAGCCCTGCTGCGACTTTAATTGTTTTTGTTGTCTTAGAGCACCACAATACCAGCGTGCCATTAAGTAACGCGACCAGCCAGGTCATACCATATATCCCAATTAATGGCGCAAAGGCATTGAGGAAAGTAGAGGTTTGGGTATAACCCAGCATTAACCACGGAAAGCCGGTTAATAAGGTTGCACGCAACCATTCAAAGATCAGCCAGGTAATAGGAAAAACAATGATATACTGGATAAAAAGGGATTTTTTTGCAAAAAATAAGCGTAAACATAGCCCTTGTAAACCAGGATACAAAGCTAGCACCAGGGTAAATAATGCGGTAATCAGTGCTGCCAGTGGTACATTGGCATGGCCAAAATAATGGATACTGACATAAACCCAAGAGGTACCAACGCCAAACTGACCTAATCCGAATAGCAAGCCATAGTAAAAAGCCTGTTTAGTGCTGGCATTTCTCCAGCAATACAGCAATAGCGCGGGAGTGATAAAAGCGAGCCACGCCTGTTGAAACGGCGCAAAAGCCAACACATAAAGACCACCGGCAAGTAGGCTGGTTAATGGTGCAACAAATCGCTGTTTATTCATGAATCTTTTTTGACTAATTGAAGTTGTTTAATGCGCCGCCTACTAGCATGGGTCACGGTTATTTTAAATCCATCAAAATCTAGGGTTTCGCCGTGTTTGGGCATGTGGCCAATAGCTTGCATCACATATCCGCCAATGGTATCAAAGTCGTCATCATTAATTTTTGTGGTAAAGTAGTGGTTAAAATCTTCAATCGGGGTTAAGGGATTTATGTCAAACGTTTTCTCATCGATTGCTTTAATATCTCGCCTCTCATCGGTAATATCAGTTTCATCTTCAATGTCTCCTACAATTTGTTCTAGTACATCTTCGATGGTGACCAGACCTGATACACCGCCGTATTCATCAGCAACAATAGCCATGTGGTAGCGATTAACACGAAATTCACGCAATAGCACATTTAAGCGTTTGCTCTCTGGTACAAACACTGCGGGGCGAACAATGGTCTTAATGCCTTCTTTGGTAACGGCTTGCTGGTAGTAACGCAATAAGTCTTTTGCCAATACAATCCCTAGGATTTCATCGCGGTTTTCCCCGATGACCGGAAAGCGCGAGTGCGTTGACCGGATGATATTGGCAATAATGGTATCGATTTTTTCATCGGATTCTATCACCACCATTTGGCCTCTGGGCACCATAATGTCGCGAACTTGGGTTTGTGATACATTCAGTACACCTTCCATCATCGCCAGCGCATCGCTTTTTAATATTTGTTTATCTTTTGCGCTGTGGAGAATTTCTAGTAATTCTTGCTGATCATGAGGGTTGCGGTGTAGAGCGTGAAAAAATCGGATAAACCAGGATTTGGAAGGGGACTCTTCGTTCATGAATGATTGTTTGCTCCATCTTAATTATACAAAGCAGTGTATTATAGCAACATTTGTTAATCAATCAATGGATAGAGTTAGGCCGCATTGCCATTGATTTAAGCCCTTAAATCAATGGTGGATCTGTCTACTCATAGGGATTAGCAATGGTTAACTGCTTGAGTATGGCAATTTCCAAGCTTTCCATGACCTGGGCTTGTGTTGCTTCGATGTGATCAAAGCCCAGTAAGTGCAGGCAGCCATGTATCACCAAATGCGCCCAATGTGCTTGCATCGTTTTATGCTGTTCTTTTGCTTCTTGCTCTACCAGTTTGGCGCAAATGGCAAGGTCGCCGAGTGTATCAGGTTGCAGTCCTCCAAAGGCTGCATCAGGGAAGGATAGAATATTGGTGGGGCCGCTTTTGTGACGAAAGTTCTGGTTGAGTGTAGCGCTTTCTTCTGGTGTTACGATTTTTATCACAATGTGTTGCTGTGCAGGGGCAATAATAGACTCTGATTGTGTGATGGTGATGTTGACCCATTTTTCTAGTGTTGCTAGGTCAGGAACCGTGTCACCATGATCATTTTGTAACAAGACAGTAACCATGTTAGTTGATTAAAGTTGCACGCAGCGAGTTGGGTTTTGCTGCGGTAATTTTCACCTTAACCATTGCACCAATGAGGGCTTTGTCTCCTGGAAAATTCACCACACGGTTGTTTTCTGTGCGGCCACTAAGCTCCTCGGCATTTTTTTTAGAAACTGATGTTACCAATATCGTTTGGGTGCTGCCAACCATTGCGTCACTGACGGCATTGGCTTGCAAGATTAAACGATTTTGTAGCAGTTTCAGACGCTGCTTTTTTTCTTCCAAGGAAACATCATCCGGTAATGCCGCAGCAGGAGTGCCAGGTCGCGGACTGTAGATAAAGCTATAGGAATGATCAAAGCCAATTTCGTGCACAAGATTCATGGTTGCCATAAAATCTTGTTCGCTCTCCCCTGGAAAGCCAACAATAAAGTCTGAGGAAATGCTAATATCAGGGCGTACTTTTCTGAGTTTACGAATTTTGGATTTAAATTCCAAGACGGTATAGTTGCGCTTCATTAGCGCTAAAATACGGTCTGAGCCGCTTTGTACCGGCAGGTGAAGCTGATTAGCTAGCTTAGGTTCTTCGGCATAAGCAGTAATTAAGTCATCCGAGAAAGCGAGCGGATGTGAGGTGGTAAAGCGAATACGTTTTACTTTATCGATAGCCGCAATGTAGTGAATCAGTAAGGCGAGACTGGCAATATTGCCATCATGCATTAGGCCACGATAGTCATTAACATTTTGCCCCAGCAAAATAATTTCTTTAACCCCTTGTTCACTCAACGCCGCAACCTCAGCAAGCACATCGTCAAAAGGGCGGCTGATTTCTTCGCCACGGGTGTAAGGCACAATGCAGAAGCTACAATACTTGCTACAGCCTTCCATAATGGAGACATAGGCAGTTGGTCCTTCGGCACGCGGTTCTGGTAAGCGGTCGAATTTCTCAATTTCGGGAAAGGAAATATCCATAGCCGGTTTTTTTGTTTCTTGCACTTGTTTGAGCATTTCCGGCAAGCGATGTAGGGTTTGCGGACCAAATACCAGGTCTACAAAGGGGGCGCGTTTTAGAATGCTTGCTCCTTCTTGGCTGGCCACACAACCGCCGACACCCAACACCAGATGCGGTTTTTTGGCTTTTAGTTCCCGCCACTGTCCCAGTTGTGAGAAGACTTTTTCCTGGGCTTTTTCTCTAACTGAGCATGTGTTGAGCAATATGACATCAGCATCGTTAACGTCTTCTGTTACCTGTAGCTGATGCGAGGCTTGCAGCACGTCTGCCATTTTCTGCGAATCGTACTCATTCATCTGGCAACCGTTTGTTTTCACGTATAATTTTCTGAGTGGCGTCATTATTCAACTCGATGGTCTAAATGGGAGGGGTATTCTACCTTCGATTGTGCCGTAATTGAAGGGATAACAGATTTACAAATGCTTGCTTTTCTTGTAAGCTCGAGTTAATCAACTTAGAGATATGATGAGGCTTGAAGTGAAAGCTGCTGTACCGACAATTTTCCTAGCTGATCATGATGATAAAGTTATTTCTATTCCTAACGAAGTGCTGTCTTCCAGTCTGTTTATGGTTATCAGTAGAGCAGTTTCGGATAGTAAAAGCGGTGGCCAAGAAAAAACATGCAACATGATTTCTGTAATCCTAACGCTTGGGCTACTGTTCTATGCTAAGGATAATCTTGCGGCTATAAATGCTGGGAATCCTTCTCAAAATTTAGCGCTATTTTTTGATTCTCTTCGTAAAAGACTTGAGCCCAGAAAATTTCAAATAATCAACGATTATTGTCCTTTTACTCTCCATAATTAGTTATTGATGAGAATCTACTAGAAGAATTTTACGTAAACTAAATAAGGATGTACCAAAAGTGGTTTATCAAACCGTCCTATAAATCAATATCTTTATATGTTTATGCTTTGTTTATCGGCGCATTGATAAGTAGTCTCTAAAGTTAATTTAACACTATAAATTATAAATCAAGTCGACTCCTTTGCGTAAGTTTTGTGGATTTAATGAAATTTTAATCTTAAAATCTTTTATGTACGCAAATAACCTTACTTTTACTTAATATCTAACTGTTGATGCAGTGATGGTGTTACAATGCCATTGGATTACTTTGATAGAGATGGGGTTTATTATGAAACTAAGAAATTTCCTGGCAATCTTTTTGCCCACAGCGTTTTTAGCTGCTCCAGTAGCTTTTGCTTTTAAGGGTTATCTTTGGGTTAACTTACAAACAGCAGAGGCAGATACTTTTGGCAAGTTCGGTATTAGTGAAGTTGTGGCCACTCCAAAATGTGAGGTGTTTTCTTTCATTAAAAGCACATACAAACAAGGGTCTACCACTAAAACAAAAGTTAATCAGAAAAGTTCAAAGATCAAAATTCCGTTGCAGTGCGGTAAATATGCTGGGGCAATTGGTGTTAGTTTACGCTTTTACGCGGGTGATAAGTTGATTGATTGTGGTGAGCACACCTTGTATGACGCTACCTGGCTAACTCACAATGCTAACATAAAGCAATTTTCATCGAAAAATTCATTATGTCAGTGGGATACGCCTTGGTATAACTGATGCAAGTATCCTAGCTTGGGTTTTGCAAGTGATTTAGCAAGGTCTCGAGTTGTTCTGCGATCGCTTTTTGTTTGTTCAGTGTAAAGCGTAGTTTCTCGGTGCCTATGAGTTGATAGTGTTTGAAATTTTTCTGGATGAGTTGGATCAGCTTATCGGCATCGATATTGGGTTGCTTGTTAAAATTCAAATAGCCAAATTTGCTAGCAATTTCGATTTTGTGAATGCCCAGTTGTTCAGCCTTGAGTTTAATCTGTGTTGCAGTTAGTAAGTTTTGTGCGACTTCGGGTAGCAGACCAAAACGGTCAATCAATTCTGCTTTGAAATCTTGGATTTTTGCAACGGTTTTACAATTGGCTAGACGCTTGTATAAGGTTAAGCGAATACTGACATCTGGAATGTAGTCCTCTGGCAGTAAGGCAGACACACCTAAGTCAATTTCGGTACTGGTTTTTAGGGGTAAGGTAAATTGCGGTGTTTTACCGGATTTAATCGCTTTTACCGCTTCTTCTAACAGTTCCATATACAAGCTAAAACCGATAGCATGAATCTCTCCGCTTTGTTCTTCTCCAAGTAACTCGCCAGCACCGCGAATTTCAAGATCATGGGTAGCTAAAGTAAAGCCGATACCAAGGTCACCTAATTCAGCAATAGCACTTAAGCGTTTAAGCGCATCTTTTGTCATGGCTTTTTCAGGTGGGGTAAGCAAGTAGGCATAGGCCTGATGATGTGAGCGACCAACGCGACCACGTAATTGGTGTAGTTGCGATAGACCAAAGCGATCTGCACGATGAATAATAATGGTATTGGCCGTGGGTACATCAATACCTGACTCAATAATCGTGCTGCAAACTAGCACATTAAAGCGTTGATGATAAAAATCGAGCATGGTTTTTTCTAGTTCTCGCTCACGCAATTGACCATGTGCGATGGCAATACGTGCTTCGGGAACCCATTGCTTGATTTTTTCTGCTTGTGCTTTAATGGTTGCCACATCATTATGAAGAAAATACACTTGACCGCCGCGCATAATTTCACGCAAAATGGCTTCTCGTATCAATGAGCGTTCTGCTTCATGGATAAATGTTTTAACCGATAGGCGTTTCGGCGGTGGTGTAGCAATAATCGATAAATCACGTGTGCCGGCTAATGCCATGTTCAAGGTACGTGGAATTGGTGTGGCTGTTAGTGTGAGAATATCAATATGAGCACGTAATGCGGTGATGCGCTCTTTTTGCCGCACCCCAAAGCGTTGCTCTTCATCAACTATCAATAATCCTAAATCCTTAAACTGAATGCTATCGGATAGTAATTTATGGGTACCAATAACAATATCAATCTCTCCCTTTTGCAAGCCTGCAATGGTGGTGCGTTGTGCTTGTGGAGTTTCCATACGTGATAAGCCAGCAATGCTAAGCGGCCAGTTTGCAAAACGATCTTTAAAATTTTGCAGATGCTGTGTTGCCAATAGGGTTGTGGGGACTAATAACGCAACTTGTTTATTTGCCGTCGCTGCGATAAAAGCGGCACGCATGGCGATTTCTGTTTTACCAAAACCCACGTCACCGCAAATCAATCTGTCCATGCAGCGAGTCGACTGCATATCATCGAGGACTGCTTTTATTGCTTGGTGTTGATCAGGTGTTTCACTAAAAGGAAAACTTTGTGCAAATTGCTGATACATTGCTTCATCAATGCTAAAAGCATGGCCTTGGCTTGCCATACGGCTTCCGTAAATATCCAGCAGTTCAGCAGCCGTATCACGAATTTTCTCAGCCGCTTTTTGCTTGGTCTTTTCCCATTGTCGGCTCCCTAGCTTTTGCAGTGGCGCATGATCACTGTCGGCGCCACTGTAACGGCTGATTAATTGCAGTGCGCTAATTGGCACATAAATTTTATCTTCATTGGCGTATTGTAAGGTTAAGTACTCAGCGCTTATGTCGCCAGTGGTTAGTGTTTCTAACCCTAAATAACGTCCAACACCATGATTAATATGCACAACGGGTGCTCCCACGCTTAACTCGCTAAGATTGCGAATCATAAAATCAGGGTTGCTGGCTTGCAGGGATGAACGCCGTTGTTGTCTAACCGATTCACCAAATAGCTGGTTTTCAGTAATAATAGCGATAGCGGGATCAGTTAACATCATACCTTGTTCTATCGGTGCAACCACTATGGCTATCTTTTCTTTGCCATCGAGAAAGTCTTGCCAAGAGGCGTAGCGCTGCGGCATGATTTGTATCGAAGCTAGTAAATCCATTAAGGTTTCGCAGCGTCCATTACTCTCGGTACAAAATAATACCCGACCTTGATAATTGCTTAGGTAACTTTTTAGCTTGGATAGTGGTTCTTTGTGTCGCTGTTCAATGCTTAAATCGGCTGCGATTTGATAGTGGCTAGTACCGTCATAATGGCTGTTGTCAATTGATGTATTAAATTGAATGCGGGTTAATGGCTTGACTGCGGTATTGAATTCATTAGGCGATAAAAATAGCGTTTGGGGAGGGCATAAAGGGCGATAAATATCGTGTTTTAGGTTTTCGTAGCGTGTTTTAATTTCTTGCCAAAACTGCTGTGCTGCGGTTTGCACCTCATCAAGCAAGCACAGTGTGTTATCAGGCAGGTAATCAAAAAAGCAGGCAGTCTGATCAAAAAACAAGGGTAAATAATAGTTAATGCCGGCAACGGCTTCTCCTTGACTGACTTGTTGGTAGACACTGGATTCTCGAGTACGTGGATCGAATTGATCGTGCCAGGCTTGGCGAAAATGATTAATGCCGTCACTGTCTAACCTTACTTCGTAAGCGGGTAATAAGTTAATGGCATCAATTTTAGTGCTGGAGCGCTGGTTGCTAGGATCAAATTCGCGGATGCTCTCCACTTCATTATCAAAAAATTCAATGCGGAATGGGCAATGGCTGCCCATTGGGAAAATATCAATAATCGCGCCTCGCAAGCTTAACTCGCCGTGTTCTATAACTTGGTTAACCGTGTGATAACCCAGTGCGCTTAATTGATCGCGTAATGTAATTATATCGATGTTTTCACCACAACGGATGCAAAAGCCATGTGCCATTAAATAGTCTTTGGGAACAAGACGGTGCATTAATGTGGCAGTGCTGGCAATAATAATGCCGCGTTTTATTTGTGGTAGTTTTGATAATAACGCTAGTCGCTGCGATACAATATCTTGATGCGGTGAGAAGTGATCGAAAGGTAGTGTCTCCCAGTCAGGAAATAACATCACGGGAGTTGCTGCTGGCTTGAAAAAATCGATTTCTGCTCGCAGGCGCTCAGCTTGGTGTAAATCTTTAGTAAGTACTAATAAGGGGCGCTCTAGTTGACAGAGTTCGCTAGTAACCAGGCCACGTACATTATCCGACAAGCCGCCCCAGTTGAGGCGATTATCTTGTTGGCTAATCTGAGGTAAATGAAAAAATTGTGTCATTGGATTACTGCTCCACCTAAGCACACATTACCTTGATAGAACACTAGAAACTGTCCAGATGTGATGCCTCGTTGTGGTGTTGTAAACTCAACACGCAATCCACCATCACTGAGTGGGGTAATGTGGCAAGGCTGATCGGCTTGACGATGCCTTGTCTTGGCTTGGCAAGAAAAGCAGCTAGTTTTTTCATTACCATCAATCCAATGAGGCTTTGTGCAGAGAACATTTTGTGAAAATAATAACGGATGGTCGTGACCTTGAGCAACGATGAGTACATTCTCTTTGACAACTTTATCCACCACATACCAGGGTTTTTCTGCTTCGGATTTACTGTTACCAATGTTTAAGCCTTTGCGCTGCCCTATGGTATAGAACATAATACCATCGTGTTTGCCAACGGTCTTGCCTTCGCTGGTTTTAATATCCCCTGGTTGTGCTAATAAAAATTCTTGTAAAAAATGCTTGAATTTACGCTCACCGATAAAGCAAATTCCCGTACTATCTTTTTTATCCGCATTGGCTAACCCATGTTGACGGGCTAGCGCTCGAATATCTGGCTTATGGAATTGTCCTAATGGGAAGACACTGTGTGATAATTGCTGTTGATTTAAGCCATGTAAAAAGTAGCTTTGGTCTTTTGTTTCATCCACGCCTTTGCAAAGCTGATAATAACCTTGATGATAGGCAATTTGCGCATAATGGCCGGTTGCTAGTTTGTCAGCTCCTGTAGATAAAGCGTGCTCTAGAAATACCTTGAATTTGATTTCAGAATTACAACCAATATCTGGATTTGGGGTGCGCCCTTGGGCAAACTCATCCAGGCAATGTTGAAACACTCGTTGCCAGTAGTCACGGGCAAAGTTAACGGTGGATAAAGGAATGCCGATTTGATCGCAGACAGCGCGAGCATCACTCAAATCTTGTTGCGCGCTACAGTGTGGATCGTTTTGATCAGTTTCCCAGTTCTGCATAAAAATGCCGTGTACCTCGTTGCCTTGCTGCTTTAAAAGCAGTGCAGCCACGGCAGAATCAACGCCGCCTGATATACCGACCACAATGTTTGCGCCTGTTATTGGTTTAGAATTTACCATTATTTCAGTGTAGTCAAGTCTGTGCTGCTGTCAAGCGGCGACTGGCTTTACTATTCTCAAGAACTTGTTAGAATGCTCGCCGTAACACGAGCTAAGAGGGGTTAACTTCATGTCAGTTTTAGGTTTTCTAGGCGTTAGTGATGCCTATGCAGCTACCGCGGCAGCAGGGGCGGCTCCACATCATGGCAGTGTTTGGCAGATGCTATTGTTGCCGGCCTTATTGATTTTGGTTTTTTATTTCCTGTTGATTCGTCCGCAAAGCAAACGTGCTAAGGAGCAGCGTTCGATGTTAGATAAAATCAACATCGGTGATGAAGTGGTGACAGCAGGAGGGCTTTTGGGCAAAATTGTGCGTCTAAGAGACAGTTACGTGGTATTACAACTGTCCAAAGGGGTTGAAATTACTTTACAAAAGAGTTCAATTGCCTCGTTATTACCCAAAGGAACGGTTGAAAACTTAGAATAAGGTTGTTCTATCTCATGAATCGCTATCCGCTATGGCGCTATGCGTTATTGACCATTTTGATTGTGCTGGGTGTAATTTACGCTCTGCCCAACATATTTGGTGATGACCCAGCAGTACAGATCAGTATCCGAGATTCGCTGCCTTTTCCCGATGGCATTGAAAAGACAGTCACCCAGTTACTAGATTCTCAGCGTATTGCTTATCGTGGTTTAGAGCGACAAGATAACTCCTATGTGTTGCGTTTTAGTGACCCGCAGCAGCAGTTCAAAGCGCAGAATGTGTTACAAACGCTAGGCAATGATTACAGTGTCGCTTTGACTTTGGCACCTAGAACGCCCAAGTGGTTATTGGACATTGGCGCTCAGCCCATGAAGCTGGGTTTGGATTTACGGGGTGGCGTGCACTTTTTATTGTCCGTTGACGTTGCTGATATGATTAAGACGCGGCAAATGGCCGATAAAAGAGCCATTGCAACCATGCTAAGAGAGCAAAAGCTACGTTATGCTAGTATTCGTGATGCAAAGAATGCCGCTTTTACCTTGGGTTTTCGCAGTGAATCGCAACGTACTCAAGCGTTTGAATATTTAAGAAAGCAATTTCCTGATTATGTTTTTGTCAGTAGCCAGACCAAGGCTGGTCAGTTTCAGTTGACTGCGAAAATGACGGAAAATGCAGTATTGCAATTGCGGCAATATGCTATGGAGCAAAATCTTGCCATTTTGCGTGCTAGAGTGCGAGAAATGCAGATTGACGAAGCCATTATTCAGCAGCAAGGGGCTAACCAGATCAGCGTAGATTTACCTGGTATTCAAGACATGGCCAGTGCCAAAAGTTTAATTGGTAAGATGGTTACTATTCGTTTGCAGTTACAGGATGTTGACAAAGATGCCGCTGCTATTGCCAAAAGTGGTGCGGTTCCTTTTGGTACCCAACTTTTCCGCGATGAACGTGGTTTACCTGTATTGCTCAAAGACTCAGTTATTTTAACCGGCTCGTCGATTATTGGTGCACGTGCTGATGTTGATGAGAATGGACGTCCTGCGGTTTCCATACAAATAGGCGGTGCGGCGGTTTCCAATTTTAACCGAATAACCGCGGCCAATATTGGCAAGCCCTTAGCTGTGGTATATGTTGAGAATCAAGAACAAAAAAGCCTGGTAGACGGTAAGGTGGTGACTAACAATGTCAAAATTGAAAAAGTGATTAATATTGCCACGATTAACAGTGCTTTAGGCAACCGCTTTCAAATTACGGGTCTCTCTTCCATGCAGTATGCTAATAATCTTGCGTTATTATTACGATCAGGAGCGTATTCTGCACGGATGAACTATGTTGAAGAGCGCGTTGTTGGGCCTAGTTTAGGTAAGCAAAATATTGCTATGGGTGTGCATTCCTTGGAGATTGGTTCAGCCTTGGTAATATTGTTTATGGTTTTTTATTATCGTTTATTCGGATTGGTAGCTGATGCAGCTTTGCTGTTAAATATTGTCTTTATCGTTGCGATTTTATCGATTATGCACTCGACATTAACCTTGCCAGGTATTGCTGCCATTGTGTTAACCGTTGGTATGGCCGTTGACGCCAATGTATTGATTAACGAACGTATTCGAGAAGAATTACGTAATGGTGTTTCGCCACAAGCCAGTATTCATGCCGGCTATGCGCGTGCTTTTTCAACCATTGTTGATGCTAATGTAACTACATTGATTATTGCGGTTATTTTATTGACTGTGCCCTCTAATACCGTACAAAATTTTGCAGTTACCTTAATTGTAGGCTTACTAACATCAATGGTAACAGCGATTTTCTTTACCCGCGCGATTATCAACTTAATCTATGGCAAGCGGGCAGTGAAGCAACTGTCTCTTGGCATAAAAGTGTAAAAGGCCAAATGCATGGAATTTTTTAAAACCCATACTCGTATCCCCTTTATGCGTCAGCGCAAATGGGCAGCAATTTTTTCAATGCTTATTCTGGTGGTATCGGTGTTGTCACTGTCGATACGCGGATTAAATTTAGGCTTGGATTTTACGGGTGGTACCTTGATTGAAGCATCTTTTGCAGAAAACACGCAAGTCAATCAGGTGCGAGAAGTGCTGGTAAAACACGGTTTTGATAAAGCTGTTGTGCAGGCGTTTAATCTTAATGAGTATTCCATTCGCTTAGCGCCGCGATTAGGGCGGTCGCAGCAGGGCTTACGCGATAGTTTTGCCCATTTATTTCCGAGTGCAACAGTGGAGTCGATTTCTTTTATTGGTCCACAAGTGGGTAAAGCCTTGGTGACTAATGGGATTTTAGCCGTGGTGACTTCATTTATTTGTGTGATGATTTATATTGCGTTGCGCTTTGAATATCGTTTTGCTGTGAGTGCAGCTTTAGCTTTATTACATGACCCGTTATTGATTTTGGGGATTTTTTCTTTGTTTCAGTTGGAATTTAATTTGATTGTGTTGGCGGCTGTATTAACCGTTATTGGTTATTCGTTGAATGATACCATTGTTGTCTATGATCGCGTTAGGGAGAATTTTAGACGTATTCGCAAGATCAGTGCTGGCGAGGTGATGGATATTTCCATTAATCAGACCTTATCGCGAACCATTATGACTTCCGGTTTAACCTTGTTGGTGGTGATTGCCTTAATGGTATTGGGCGGTCCTTCCTTGCGACTGTTTGCTTTAGCGTTGAGTATCGGTATTGTGATTGGTACTTACTCATCCATTTACGTTGCCGGCTCTGTGGCCCTGATGCTAGGCTTGGATCGCACCACGCTGTATCCGCCGCAGCGTCAGCTAGAAGATGACATGCCTTAATCGGCTACTTGAGCTATCACACCAACTGTGTCATACTAATTATGTGATACAGTTAGTGTGATGGTAAGTCCATGAAACCACAGTATTTTCCACAAGGCATTGCAATAGATGAGGCGTTTTGCAATCGTCATGTTGAGCGCGAATCGATCAAATGCAGCATTCAGTCTCATGAACATCTTGTGCTCGTCGCTCCCAGGCGTTACGGCAAGACTAGTTTGATGACCCAAGTATTAAAAGAAAGCGCTTTTCCTGGAGAGTGTGTGGATTTTTTGTTTGCATTAACTCAGGCAGAAGTGACTCGCATCATTGGCCAGTGTGTTTCAACCATTGTTAATCAGTTGTTGCTAAAGAAGAAAAATTCAATTGATAAAATTATCCGCAAAGTTAGGCAGTTTAATCCTAAATTGACGCTTAATTTCTTGGGACAACAATTAGAAATGAGTAGTCAACAATCAGGGGAGTCAGGTATTTCGGAATTATTGCTGGCATTGGATGAGTTTGCGACTCAGGCGCAACAAACTTGTGTAGTTGTGTTTGATGAGTTTCAGCAAATTGCTGAATTAAAGGCAAGTCATGCAATTGAGGCAGCAATTCGACATGCGGTTGAACGCAGCCAGTCGGTAAGCTATGTGTTTTGTGGCAGTAAACGGCATCTTTTGCGTGAAATGTTTAGTAGTCGTTCCAGGCCGTTATACCACTTGTGTCAATTAATGGTGATTGATCGAATTAGTACGGATTGTTATCAGAAATTTATTGATGCCGCAGGTCGACAGCGTTGGGGAAAATCGCTGCATACGGACACGATTAATGAAATCATCCAGTTGACAGAAAACCATCCCTACTATGTGAATGCCTTATGTCGTCATTTATGGCAAAGCGACAGTCTGCCAACTTTGGCAGCTGTTAAGATGGGGTGGGATAATTATGTCGCACGTCAATCGGCATGGATTGTGACGGATATTGATAATTTAACACTTAACCGCAGAAAGGTTATTCGTGCCTTAGCTCAGCAGCCAAGTAATGAACCGCAAGGGCAGGAATTTTCAAGGGTGGTTGGTTTGAACCCATCAGGGATCAGTAAAAGCCTTGTAGATTTGCAGCGCCTTGATTTAATTTATAAGGATGAGCGAGGATATTATCGGGTGCTGGACCCTGCAATTGCTTATTTTCTGCAAAAAAAGTAAGCGGTAAATTAACTATCTATTAGCACTCTGTATAATCAGTTCTCATAATCATCACCACCTATTGATTGTTTAGTGAGGGGATCATGATACCTAAACAGTACTCAAAAGAACGACGCCAGCTCCTGTGTAAAGTCAGGCAAGGGTTAACAATATATTTATATCAATAAAAAGTTGCAAGCCTTTAGCTTTAATGAAAAAATTCAAAAGCTGATGGTTATTGATTTGCTGGTGTTTTGAGGTTTAATTCGCTTAACTGCTTTTGAATGCCTTCCAGGTTATTGTCTGATTGAATTTGCCCTTGATCTTGAGGCTCACCAGGCTTAAAGAACTTTTCATACGGCTTGTATCGATGCTTGCTGAGAGATTTACTTTTTTCACGGTGAGAAAATAGTCTGCATTGTGTTTTCAAATTACTAACAGGCTTAAAGCGCTTCTCCTCTTGAGTGGATTCCGACAAAACAAGCAACACCCTTTCTTTATAATCAGGATTATTTTTAAAAAAATCTTCTCTAGTTTCCTTATATTTTTCACCTTTTATATCTTCAATAGAAAGCAGAGAAACGTCTATCAAATAGCCGACTATTTCCTTATTTTCAAAGCCTAGTTCTAGTAGTTCTTTTATCCAATTTAATGTGCCTGCCACAACAGGATTCACCATATAAGCCTCGCAAATTCATGTTAATTTTCTCAAAATAATGTATCAATGAATTGATTAAATTTCAAGTTAATTCTTATAAGGTTTAATAAACTTATAAGAATATAAAATCTAAAAAATTTACAGCTTACTTGATGTGATTTAGACAACTTGATCAATACAAATTTGAACAAGGTATTACTAAACATGAGTAGTAAATAAGTTAATCGATTATGAATTATTACCCTAGTGAACCAACGAAAACTGGATCAGCAAAGCGCAGCGGAGCAAAACCCAATTAATTGCTCAAAATGCTTGACTTTCAAGGCGGTAGGTATCCACTTTAAGCCTCTTGTTTATCAATGCAAGGTCAGCTTAATTTATTTTTAGAATATCCCAAGGGTGTTGGTAAACTTACGCTCGCACTTGACTTGAGACTGTTAAGGCTTGACCATATTACTGGGATCAATGGCTTTATCAAATTCCTCTTTGCTTAAGTAACCGAGCTTTAGGCAGGCTTCTTTTAAGCTACTATTATCCGCATAAGCGGTTTTTGCAATGCTTGCCGCCTTATCGTAACCGATCACCGGATTCAGTGCCGTTACTAGCATTAGCGAATGATTTAAGTAGTGCTGGATTTTATCTTGATTAGCACTAATGCCAGTGACACAGTGCTTTTCAAAAGACTCACAGGCATCACTGAGTAAATAAATTGATTGAATTAAATTATAAACCATGACCGGCTTAAATACATTCAGCTCAAAGTTGCCTTGTGAACCGGCAAAACCAATGGCGGCATCGTTACCGAATACTTGCACACAGACCATAGTCATGGCTTCTGATTGCGTGGGATTCACTTTTCCTGGCATAATCGATGAGCCAGGCTCATTCGCAGGAATGGTAATTTCTCCTATACCGCAACGAGGCCCAGAGGCTAACCAACGCACATCATTGGCAATTTTCATTAAAGCAGCCGCCAAGGTTTTTAAGCTACCACTCACTAACACGATTTCATCGTGTGCGGCCAGAGCCGAAAATTTATTGGGTGCTGAGATAAAGGGTAAACCGGTTAAACGACTGATATGAGCAGCGGCTTTATCGGCAAATTCTGGGTGCGTATTGAGCCCTGTGCCAACCGCGGTGCCACCAATAGCAAGGAGATATAAATGAGGCAGTGCTTGTTCAATGGCATTAAGACTGTGATCCAATTGTGTGACATAGGCAGAAAATTCTTGTCCTAGGGTGAGTGGAACCGCATCTTGCAAATGCGTGCGACCGATTTTAATAATATCAGCAAAGGTTTTGGCTTTTTCGTGTAAACACTCACGCAGTGATTTAACCGCGGGTATTAACTTATCCACTATCATGCCGGCGCAGGCAATATGCATGGCAGTCGGGAAGGTGTCATTTGAGGATTGTGACATATTAACATCATCATTAGGATGTATGGGTTGCTTGGAACCGACAACACCGCCAGCGATTTCAATGGCACGGTTGGCAATTACTTCATTGCTGTTCATGTTGGTTTGTGTGCCACTGCCAGTTTGCCAGATTTTTAGCGGGAAATGATCGTCTAATTGTCCGCTAATCACCTCGTCACTGGCTTTGCAAATCAGTGCTGCTTTTTCTTTTGAGAGCTTGCCTAACTCCTGATTAGTTAACGCTGCCGCTTTTTTTAAAACACCCAAGGCATGTATCAGCTCCACCGGCATGGTTTCGCGCCCAATAGCAAAATTATGCAGTGAACGTTGTGACTGGGCACCCCAGTAGCGATTATCAGGAACGGTAATATCTCCCATGCTATCGGATTCAGTGCGTGTTTTTTGCTGACTCATGATTTTCTGCCTTGTTGTTGTAACGCAGCGATTATAGCGACTCGCTTTTATAAAGTGAATGTTTTGCGCTATAGTGTCACTAGGTCTTTGCTTTCGAGTGAATCATATGGAAAATGAAAGAGCAAAAAGTATTCTAGATTATTGGTTTGGTCATGTAGAGGAAACTATTGTACCCTCAGAAGATAGAGCACGCATTTGGTTTGGTGAAAATGAGACTATAGATAGAACAATTCGTGAGCGTTTTAGCACCGATTTAGAACAAGCTATATCAGGGAAGTATAGCGATTGGGAAAAGACAGCCCGTGGTCAACTCGCCTTAATTCTGGTCTTAGATCAATTTGCACGTCATATTAATCGCGGTGAGCCGACGGCTTTTAACAATGATAATTATGCACTGAAAATATGCACTCGTGGTATGGAGTATGAATTTGACCATAATTTAACCTTGATTGAGCGAGTATTCTACTATTTTCCGCTGTTGCATTCTGAGGATTTGTTCTATCAAGAGGCGGCGATGCGCTCTTATGAAGCATTAGTGGCATTTTGCTTGCCAGAAACCAAAGTTATTTACGAAAGTTTCTTTAAATTTGCTAACCATCACTATAACATTATCCGTCGGTTTGGTCGTTTTCCGCAACGGAACGTGGTATTAAAACGAGAATCTACTCCGGAAGAAATGCAATACTTAAAAGAATTAGGTTGAGCCTTTGATAGTGTAAGCAGGTGATCTTATGAGTGCAGCGCCTTTGTATCGTGTTATTTTTACCCAAGAAGATGAGGTGTATGAAGTATATGCCAATTATTTGTCGGAAGATGCGTTAATGGGTTTTATTGAAATAGAAGAGTTGGTATTCAGTGATGCTTCCTCTTTAGTGGTTGACCCTTCAGAAGAGAAATTGCGTAATGAATTTAAAGGTGTTAAGCGCAGTTATATTCCTTTGCATTTGTTGTTGCGCATTGATGAAGTTTACAAGGAAGGTTCGGCTAAGATTAAAAGTGTTGGTGAAAAAGGAAATGTGCATCAGTTTTCAAAATATCAAAGAAACGAGTAGAGGATTTTTGAATTAACGTGAGCTCGATAAAAAACTGACTTGAATACAGGATTTTTGCGGATTCAGGCTGGGACGTGGTTAAGACGATCTCGCACGCTGTGCTCACCTTGCGCTGCTTGTCTCGCCACGGTCGCCGCGATTCGTCTCCTGACTCACGCGCGGCTTAATCAGACTTCGTGTCCGATTATCCGTGTCTTGACGGCGCTGCTCAGGTTGCGCCAGCGCAACGCTCTCTCGTCTTAACCACGTCCCAGCCTGAATCCGCGAAAATCCTGGAATAGTAGCACGGGTAAGCGATTCAAAGTAAAAGAATAAACTCCAAACTCGCGTTGCCCCTTACATAAAGCGATAACCAGGCCCCCCTGAGCCTTCAGGTGCTTGCCAAACAATATTCTGCTCAGGGTCTTTAATATCGCAGCTTTTGCAGTGTAGACAATTGCTAGCATTGATTTGCAACACAGTTTTTTCATCTTTTGTTATCCACTCATAAACTCCTGCTGGACAGTAGCGCGTTTCCGGTGCGTGATAGTGTTGTCGTGTTGCTTGTGCTACGGTGTTATTTTTTATTTGCAGATGAGATGGTTGATCCTCGCGGTGTTGTACACTACTCAGTGCTAATTGTGTCAGCTTATCAAAGCTCACCTGCCTATCCGGTGCTGGGTAATGAATGACAGGACATTTTGCTGCGGCTTTTAAGCTTAAATGATCGGCATGATGGCGCAATGTCCACGGTGCATAGCCATGAAAAATGCCTTGATCGATGGCGGCATAGCTCAGACCTGACCACAGGCCGCGGTGAAAAGCAGGGCGTAGGTTTCTTACTTTTTTTAATTCTTTGGCAATAATCGATTGATTAAATTGCGTTTGATAGTCGCTGATTTCAGTATTACCTGTATCAAGCTGTTGGCTAATTGCTTTTGCTGCCATCATGCCTGAACGCAACGCATTGTGTATGCCTTTGATTTTAGCCACATTCACCATACCTGCTGCGCAACCCACCAGCAAGCCACCAGCAAAGCTAAGTTTAGGTAGCGACTGCCATCCTCCTTCGTTAAGTGCTCGTGCACCAAAGTGCATGCATTTTCCGCTGATTAGTAGCGGTTTAATACATGGGTGTTGCTTAAAGCGTTGTAACTCTTGAAAAGGGTCAAGATAAGGATTTTGATAATCCAGGCCAACCACTAAGCCTAGCGATAATAAATGATCTTTAAAATGATAGATAAATCCGCCACCATAGGTTTTTGAGTTCAGTGGCCAACCGACCGTATGCATAACCTTGCCCAGTTGATGGTATTTCGGTGAGATTTGCCACAATTCTTTTAGCCCCAGTGCATAGGTTTGCGGTTGTTTGTTTTGGTCTAGCTTGAATCGTTTAATAAGCTGCTGGGTTAAATGCCCGCGTGTGCCTTCGGCAAAAACGGTTTGCTTTGCTAGGAGGCGCACACCGGCTTGATAGTTTGCGGTTTTTTTACCTTTTTTATCCCGGCCTAGCTCATTGCTTTCTACGCCGATTAGCGTATTATTTTGTTCATCAAACAGCAATTTTTGTGCGGCAAAGCCAGTAAAAAGCGTAATTCCTAATTGGCTTGCATAATCGGCTAAGTAGCGACATAACTCACCAAGACTAATAATGTGGTTGTTGCGATTTTGCAGCGTTGCTAAACGTGGTAGTTGATAAGCGCGTTGCTGACTTAGATAACAAAAGCTTTCCGTTTTTACGGGTACCAACATGGGTAAGTCTAAGTCACGCCAGTTTGGTAATAATTCGGCTAATGCGGCCGTCTCTAAGATAGCTCCTGAAATCACATGGCCACCAACCTCACTGGATTTTTCGATAACAGCAATGTTAAGTGTTTGTTTTTTTTCTTGGGCCAGTTGTGCTAAATGGATAGCAGTACTTAGCCCAGCAGGGCCGGCGCCGACAATTAAGACATCCAGGGTTACGGTTTCTTGTTGCATGGTGTCTACCTTGTTATTATCCTGACCTTGTGCACATTGTGAGGTAAGTCGTGTGAAGGCCATTGTAGCGCTTAAACGAGTCGCTGACTATCAAGCAAAAATTACTGTTAAAGCTGATCATAGCGATGTGGATTTGAGCTATGTTAAGCAATCGATTAATCCTTTTGATGCCATTGCCTTAGAAGAGGCGGTACGTTGTCGCGAACAAGGAAAACTCAGTGATATTATGGTGGTATCTATTGGCGAGTCGGCGGTGCAAGAGAGTCTGCGGCAAGCCTTGGCGCTGGGAGCAGATCGTGCCTTATTGCTAGAAACCCAGCAGCGTTTAGCGCCTTTACACATCGCGCAATTGCTACAACAAGTAGTGATACAGGAAGCGGCAGAGTTGGTATTACTGGGAAAGCAGGCGATTGACGGCGATAATAATCAGACCGGTCAGCTATTGGCGGGTTTGCTGGACTGGCCACAAGCCACTTTTGCGTCAAAGTTGGAACTGAGTGAGAACCACGCTTTAGTAACACGAGAATTGGATGAAGGGTTGCAAACCGTATCCGTGCAGTTGCCAGCAGTGATTACCACAGATTTGCGCTTAAATACGCCGCGATTAGTTGCATTACCCGATATTATCAAAGCGAAAACTAAACCGCTGATAACTGAACAAGTCAGTGATAAGGGCTTGGATTTAACGCCACGCTTAACACGATTGCGTGTTGAACCGCCACCGCAACGAGCTGCGGGGGAGATAAAACATTCCCTAGCAGAGTTGCTCGCAGCTTTGCGGCAAAAAACCGAGTTAATCCCATGACAGTCTCTGTGATTATTGAACATGACCATCGCAGTATTCATAGCACCAGTTTACGAGTGTTGACCGCAGCGCGACAATTATCCGATAAAGTGCAGGCCATTGTGTTGGGATACCATTGTGAAACTGTGGTGGAGCAAGTGGCAAAAATTGTTGGAGTGACTGAGGTTGTTTATGGCGATGATGCCGCTTATGCGCATTTTATCGCAGAAAATATGGCTGCTACTGTGGTTGCAGCCCTGGATATGCCAGATTATTTGCTAGTGGCGGCGACCACCTTTGGTAAAAATCTCTTGCCAAGAATAGCGGCAAAATGGACCTTGCCACAAGTGAGTGACGTGATAGAAATCATCAATCAGCGCTGTTTTAAGCACCCCATTTATGGTGGCAATGCCTTGGAGACCTTGCAGGTGAATGATGCAGCAACGCTGTGTTTAAGTATCCGCGCCACGGCCTTTGCAGCGGCATTGCAGACGCAAACGCCAGTCACGGTTACAAAAATCACAAAGATTTATTGTGATTCACGTATTCAGGTAAAACAACTTGAACTTCATGATACCCAGAGACCGCGTTTGAGCGAGGCTAAGATTATATTCGCCGGTGGCCGTGGTCTAAAAAATCAGCAAAACTTTGCTACAATGGTAAGAATAGCGGACAAATTAGGCGCAGGGGTTGCTGCCTCACGTGCTGCAGTGGATGCTGGTTTAGCTCCGAATGATTGGCAGGTAGGACAGACTGGACAAAGCGTTGCCCCAGCCTTATATTTCGCGCTGGGAATTTCTGGAGCAACTCAGCATTTGGCCGGCATGAAGGACAGTGGAATCATTGTGGCGATTAATCGTGATCCCGATGCCCCGATTTTTCAAGTGGCTGATTATGGCTTAGTGGCAGACCTAGAGACCGTCTTGCCACAATGGGAGAGTTTATTGCAACCTGTGGAGAATTAGTTGGTATGAAAATTGGTGTACCCAAAGAAATTAAAACAGAAGAATATCGTGTGGGCTTAACGCCCACAAGTGTCAATGAGTTAGTGGCCAATGGGCACTCTGTATTCATTGAAAAAGATGCAGGTGCTGGCATTAATTACCAGGATGCCGATTATACAAGAGTGGGAGCGCAAATTTTAGAGAGCGCTACGGCTGTATATGCTAAAGCCGATATGATTGTCAAAGTTAAAGAGCCGCAAGCCAGTGAATATAGCTTGCTGCGTGAAGGACAAGTGTTGTTTACCTACTTGCATTTAGCCGCAGACCCTGAGCAAACTGAGGCACTGATGGCTTGTGGCTGTGTTGCCATTGCTTATGAGACAGTTACCGCTGATGTTGGCGGTTTGCCTTTATTAACACCCATGAGCCAAGTGGCCGGTCGTTTGTCCATACAAGCCGGTGCTTCTTGCTTAGAGAAATCACAGGGTGGTGCTGGCATTTTGTTAGGTGGTGTTCCTGGTGTGCGCCCTGGCAAAGTGGTGGTGATTGGTGGCGGCGTGGCAGGCACTAATGCTTTACGAATGGCCATTGGCAAGCAGGCTGATGTGACCGTGTTAGATAATCGTTTATCGCGTCTGCAAGAGTTGGATTTTGAATTTGGCAGTCAGTTAACAACCGTGTATTCCACCCAGGCAACTATTGAGCAACACGTGATGTCGGCAGATTTGCTGGTGGGTGCGGTCTTGGTTCCTGGCAAGGCTGCGCCTAAGCTGGTTACGCATGAGATGATTCGCAGCATGAAGCCAGGCTCAGTTGTGGTGGATGTAGCGATTGATCAAGGCGGTTGTTTTGAGACCAGCCGTGCCACAACCCATGTGAATCCCACCTATTTGTTGGATGATGTGGTGCATTATTGTGTCGCTAATATGCCAGGAGCCGTGCCGCATACCTCTACCTTGGCCTTAAATAATGCTACTTTGCCCTTTATTCTTGCCCTGGCTAATCAAGGTTATCAGCAGGCACTGCTTGCAGATCGCCACCTGCTCAATGGCTTGAATGTCGCTTTTGGACATGTGACGCATCAAGGAGTGGCCACAGACCTCAACAAAGCTTGGGTTGATCCTTTAGGGCTATTGTAGTGTTACTGACGGGTTATCCTCTTTAGTTTCATTGTTGCTTGCTTGGCAAGGGAAGAGCTTGTTTTTATAAAGGTAATATCCGGAACCAATCAGTGCTACTGTACCAACGGCAATGGCGACGGGCCAAACTAAAGAGAGTGTTGCCAATACGCCAGCTCCCATGCCCATTTTTATCGCCAAAGAAGTGCTTGCAAACAGTGTCCACAATAGCACAGCGCCAGGAGTCACTACAGCAGCACCCAAAAATACTGTTGTAGCGATTATATTTCCATAATTTAGGCGAGGTGTGATGGCCACATAACTTACACTCATTTCTATTGGTATATCATTGTAATTCCATAAATTTTCTTCGGGTATTTTCCCTTGTTCTCATTTTAGTGCTTCAATCTAAATTTAATTGTGGCCAAAATTGTACCAAAAATTTATTGGAAAGTTTCGAAGGAATTCGCAGAGTGCTGTAATCAAATTTGCTTTTGAACATTTCTTGATTAAAACAGCCTGAAAGAGCTGATAAGTGATGCTCAATTCGGATAGCAATGATGAACGTAGTGCTGCTGGAAATGCCAGGTCTTTGCCAGTATAATCATGCGCTTGTTGTGAAACGGTTATAAAGGTTCAAATAATGAGCGATTTGCTAGACTTTATCTCGCGCCACTGGGTGCTAGTCGCTTTGTTTGTGATCGCGTTTATTTGGCTGATCAGCGAAGAAATGCGCCACCAAGGGGTGGGCGGTGTGCGTCAATCACCGGATGCGGTGGTGATGTTGATGAATCACGATAATGCAGCGGTGGTGGATTTGCGCGATATGCAGTCCTTTAAGGAGGGGCATATTGCCAATAGCATTAACTTGCCATTTTCTGAATTAACGCAGCAACTGAACCGAATTAACAAATACAAACAGTCGCCTTTAGTGTTAGTGTGTGCCATGGGTCGGCAGTCTTTTCAAGCCATGAATCAATTGAAGAAAAATGGTTTTGAAAAAGTCTATGTGCTAGCCGGTGGCTTGGGTGCCTGGAAGAAGGCAAATTTACCATTGAAAAAAAAGTGAGGGTAACATGGCTAAGGTCGTTATTTATAGTTCGCAGTCCTGTCCATTTTGTGATAGAGCCAAGGCACTGTTAGATAATAAAAAAGTGGCTTATACTGAAATTCGCGTCGATTTAGACTCCGATAAATTAGCGCAAATGATGGAGTTAAGTGGTCGTCGCACGGTTCCGCAAATTTTTATCAATGAGAAACCGGTGGGCGGCTTTGATGATCTTTGGGCCTTGGAGCAACAAGGAACCTTAGATCAACTACTGCAAGGGGAGTAATCAGCAATGGCAGAACAACAAAACGCAAAAGATCAGGCGCATCCTGAATTTGGTATCCAGCGCTTATATTTAAAAGATTTGTCTTTCGAATCACCCAAGGCGCCGAAAGTTTTTTTAGAAGATTGGCGTCCTGAGTTGCATATGGATATTGGTACTAAGACAGAATCCTTGGGAGAGGATTTGCATGAGGTGGTATTAACGGTGACGGTAACCGTTAAAATGAAAGAAGAGACGATTTTTTTGGTAGAAGCCAAGCAAGCAGGAATTTTTTCCATTAAAAATTTTCCTAAAGAGCAGTTGCATCCGATGCTGGGAAGTTATTGCCCTAATATTTTATATCCTTATGTGCGTGAGGTGATTACCGACGTGGTGATTAAAGGGGGTTTTCCGCAACTCTATTTATCGCCAGTGAATTTTGATGCGCTTTATGAGAAGCATCAGCAACAAGGTCAGAAAAAGCATTAATCTTATGACGGATACACCGATTGCTGTCATAGGTGCCGGTTCTTGGGGAACTGCTTTGGCCATGGTGTTGGCGCGTAATGGTCACACTGTACGGCTATGGGGTAATGACGCTGAGCAGATTGCCGGCATGCGCGCTCAAAACAGCAATCCCTATTATTTGCCTGGTCGTGCTTTCCCGCCAGGGTTAACGGTAGCGCTTACCTTGCCAGAAGCATTGCAAGCGGTACAAGATGTGGTCATGGTAGTGCCTAGTCATGTTTTCAGAGCTGCATTGACCGAGGCTAAACCCTATTTTCCGAATAATTTGCGTTTATTGTGGGGCAGCAAGGGCTTAGACCCTGAGCGTTGTCAAACCCTGGATCAAGTAGCGCGTGAGGTATTGGGCGATCAAGTTTCCTTAGCGGTTTTATCAGGCCCGAGTTTTGCGGCTGAGGTGGCCGATCAACTCCCTTCGGCGGTGACCATTGCCAGTCAAGACAGCGATTTTCTCGATCAGTGGATAGCACGTTTTGCCAATCAGGTATTTAGACCCTATAAATGCGATGATGTAATCGGAGTTGAGTTATGTGGCGTCGTTAAAAATGTATTAGCCATTGGCACAGGCTTGTGTGATGGTTTAGACATGGGGGCGAATACACGCAGTGCCTTAATCACTCGTGGTATTGCTGAACTATCGCGCTTACTAACGGCGTTAGGTGGTAAGCCGGAGACTTTGCTTAGCTTGGCAGGAGTGGGTGATATTATTTTAACCTGTACCACGGATCAATCGCGAAATCGTCGTTTGGGTTTGGCATTGGCCAAAGGGGTGGCAATTGAGGTGGCGATCAAGGAATCGGGTCAAGTGGTTGAAGGCTATATTAATACGCAACAGCTTTATCAACTTGCACAGCGCCATCAAGTAGATATGCCGATTGTGGCAACGCTTTATCGCATGCTATATCAAGGTTTGCCGCCTGAAGAGGCGGTAAAAAGCTTGCTCTCACGGGAGTTCGGTGCCTGGGGTTGATTGGGTTTGTGCTTGACATGCAGGGCAGGAAGATATATACTTACAGTATATACTCCATATTGCGGGTGATTGCTCATGCAAATAGCCAAAGTTTTTAAATGTGGTAATTCTCAAGCAGTTAGATTGCCTAAGAAATTTCAATTTAAAGTTGAAGAAGTCGAGATATTCAAACGAAAAAACGAGTTGGTGATACGAGAAATCCCGAAAAACTTAGGACCAGCATTTGATATTTTAGCGACCATGCCCGATGATTTTATGGCTGGTGGTCGTTGCGATAGCTTGCCACAAAAGAGAAAATTCTAATGGGTCTTCGGTATCTGCTAGATACTAATACTTGCATTTACATTGCTAAGCACAAGCCTATCGAGGTGTCTAAGCGTTTTGAGCAACTCAACATGGGTGATGCTGCGATGTCAATCATTACTTATGGAGAACTGTTGTATGGATGTTGCAAGAGTCAGTATGCAAAATCTGCTGTTCATAAACTTCATTGTTTAACTGACTTTATCCCCCCTTTGGAGTTACCCACTAATGCGGCCGATTTTTATGGTAAGGTTCGCAGTATGTTAGAAAAAAAAGGGGAAATGATTGGTAATAATGATTTGTGGATTGCATCACATGCTTTGTCATTGGATATCGTGTTGGTGACTAATAATCATAGGGAATTTAAGCTAATTAAAGCGCTCAAATTAGAAAATTGGTGCCCAGACAATAAGTAACGTCAGTGGTAATGGGGTTGATCTGTTAACTCAATTAATCCAGTTGAAAAAATCATCAAGCCGGGTGTAGCTAAAAATGTGTGTATCATGCATTTGGTAGTTTTCATTGCCAGCATAGATGATGGCTTGCTTAATGTTGCGTTCTTTTGCAAGTGCATGGTAATAATTTAGACCTTTGAAAAAGCTCTGTGTTACGGTTTGTGATGATTTAATTTCAACGCTAATTAAGTGGTTTCCATAGTCGAGAATTAAATCGACTTCATTACCAA
>CAZSHR010000002.1:36723-43366 GCA_964606725.1 uncultured Coxiella sp. | reverse complement strand
TGCGTAAAAATAAGCGACAATAGGCAGATAACCGATTGAAATAAAAAGAGATAACAGTCGAACTGACGTTATTTAGTGCCCGTTCCTAAGACAACCGTCACGAATGGCTACCGTTCTTTGACATTGCGCTGAGATTTTTGCATCATGCGTAATAATCACAATACTCGCGTTGCGTTCACAATGGATACTTTTTAACAAGTCCATAATTGACTGGCTAGTGACACTATCGAGGGAACCTGTGGGCTCGTCAGCCAAGATAACACGGGGTTCACCAATTAAAGCACGCGCAATGGCGATACGCTGTTGCTGTCCGCCGGACAATTGCATAGGCTTATGAAAGCGGTAATCAGCCATATCCAACCTATCTAATATTGCTAACACTCGCTGATGAACTAAGTGGTTTGACAAACCTCGATAAAATAAGGGCAACGCAATATTTTGTAATACATTCAATCTAGGTAACAAAAAAAACGACTGAAAAATAAAGCCAATATATTGGTTACGTAATTTTGCCCGCTGATCAACATCGGCCTGATGTACTGCTAGCCCATCCAGATAATACTCACCCTCAGTAGGACGATCTAATAAGCCCATAATATTCATTAAAGTCGATTTTCCAGAACCTGAGGCACCTTCAATTGCTAACATTTCCCCTTGGGCAACCTGCAGAGAAATTCCATTCAGTGCCTGAACAGTCTGCTCTCCCATGCTATAATGCCGTTTAATATTCACTAATTTTAACATCGTTACAAAACTAGCGCAGGATGACGCAGTACTGTATCCCCTGCTTTTAGCCCTTCTAGAATAGTGACTTGTGTCGGCGTGGTGTCCCCTGTTTCCACCACCACTTCGCGCTCCTTTTGAGTATGCTTATCCAATATTGTCACAGTGGTACGCCCATCCTCTTTTACCGAAACAGCATCGATAGGCACCATGATAGTATCTGCTTGACGGATGGCTATATCTACTTTAGCTGTCATGCCAATCAAGATTTTTTGGCGATCTTGCGCAGAAATAGCAGGAACATCAACAACAACATCATACATACTCAATGCATTGATACTACCCGACGTATGACTGGGGTTCGCTTGCGCAGCAACACGGCTGACAACACCTTGTAACTGCACCCCTGGAAAAGCATCTCCGGTGACTGTCACTTTTAGCCCTTTTTTAATTTTCAGAACAACTAATTCACTGACTTGAATGCGAATTGACAAGCCACTCATATCACCGACAGACAATATTGCCTGACCAGCCTTCAGATGAGCACCTACTCTCAACGAGGGTGACTCAGCACGACCATTATTTGCCGCTGGGATAAGAACCACACCATCAGCAGGCGACCTAATTACAAAATTAGATAAGTTACGTTGCAAGGCATCAAGAACAAGCTGATTATCCTGCAAACTTAATTTTTCAAGATCAACAGAATCAATATGCATGGTTGCCAGCACTTTTTCAAGCGCAAAACGAGATTGTGTTAAATTCATCAGACTGGTTGCATAATGGTTGCGTGAGCTATCAAAATCTTGTTTAGCGATCACACCAGCATTAAATAACTCGCGATCACCAAAAAATTTTGCTCTGCTTGACTGCAATTCTGCTTTTTTTTGCAAATATTCACTAAGAGCGCTGCGATAATTGACGCCTAGACTATTCGCATCTAAACGCAAAAGAACATCTCCTTGCTGTGTTTGTTGGCCATAGGAAAAATCCATAGCAACAATTCGCGCATCAACTGGATTAATCACTGAGATAGTCTTGATAGGACTGAGCACACCTCTAAAATAGAGGTGTTCAGTATGACTTTTGTTAACAGCCACCGCAACTAAATGCTCAGGCTGTTTTGGCAACGATGCAGCAAGAGATAAAGACATCAAAATCACCAACAGTAAAGACACAACAGCAAGCAAACTATTTTTCATCATTAATATCTCAGTTGAATATTCCATTGCTTAAGGGTTAAGCCTAAATCCTGATTAAGCGTTGTTATTTGGTTTAATAGGGTAATGCGGCTATTGACTAATGCCGTCTTCTGATCTAAAAGCTGATCTTGAAGTTGATTTAACTCGAACGTTGTAGTGCGACCATACTGGTATTTTATTTTTTCAGCCTTATAAACTCTCTCTTGAAAAGCAAGCTGTTCTTTCGCTAAGGCTAAACGACGCTGCTGGTTTTTTATCTGCTTCACCTCATTAGTAATTTCACTGATGAGTGCAAGCTTCGCACTTTCTATGGCAAGCCTCTTTTGCTGCAAAGTAATTCTAGCATTAACAATCTCCTGTTTAGCGGCGACATCATCGATTGGAATGGATAAATTCAATCCTGTCGTTGCAGCACCTCGATGAGGATATTCAATCCGGGTTACCCCATCAACGGTGACGACGACGGCATCATCATCATGACTGCTAATTGCATAGTTTCCCACCCAATCTAATTGCCAACGTGCTGAATCTTTAGCAAAAACCACTGCACGCTGTGCAATTTTGAGTGAAATCAACAACGATTGATAAGCCATATTGCCTTTTAAAGCGAGCTTTATTGCCTGGTCTAATGAAGGCAGCTCAATGACTTCTTTTTTTATTTCCCGATTAATTGTCACTTTTGCACCCGCAGGCAAACCCAATAACTGCAAAAATTGTTGATTATCAGCAATCAAATGACTTTCCTGCTCCAACAGCGCTAATTTATTGGTTTCACGATTTTCTTGTTGCTGCAATAAATCACTTTGAGCCAAACGTCCCACTTTGTATTTTAATTCAGCCTGTTTAACCATCCGTACACTGGCTTGTAAGGCATGATTCTGAATAGTAATATTTTTATAATCCTCAATTAATTGTCGATAGGCACGAATCACCGCAACGATTTGCGAGCTAATACTTGCCTTAAACGATAGTCGTGCTTGATTTTCACTGTCTAAAGTATTCAACCAATCCGTGGTATTGACCTGCCGACCAAAACCTTTTAACAACGGCTGCTTAATAGTAAATCCTGCTTGTGCCGAATTCGCAGAGCCATCAACCCCATAAACATCTTCATAGTTAACCGCAAACTCTCCTCCTAAAGGTGTATTCAACGCAACCCCTGCATTGCCAGTGTAAAGTGGCTTTGCTCCTTGCGTGAAAGCAGCACTAGCGCCCAAATGATACTGCGGCTCAAAATGGTGATGCGCTACAATAACCGAATACTTATCGATAACACGGCTTAAATCAGCACTTTTTACATCAGGATTATCACGCAAAGACAGTAAAATTGCCTCACGCAAACTGAGTGTTAAAGGCTTATTAGCTGGAAATTTAGGAGTTGATGCATCAACTACTGCACCAGGTAAATTTGCCGGCATCACATCAGCACGCCAAGTCTTTTGATTCACAGGAATACTCGTAGGCGATATATCATCAGCAAAGGCAACACAAATGGTCGCCAATGAGCACACAAAAGCAATGCTTCTTGTCATGTCCACGCCTATAATAAACAGTTCAGGAGTTTCGCAGCGATCAGACTGGGGCGCGATTAAGACGAGAGAGCCTTACGCTGGCGCAACCTGAGCAGCGCCGTCCAGACACAGATAATCAGACACGAAGTCTGATTAAGCCGCGCGTAAGTCCAGGAGGACAAATCGCGGTGACCGTGGCGGGACAAGCAGCGCAAGGTGAGCACAGCGGGCAAAATCGTCTTAATCGCGCCCCAGTCTGATCGCTGCGAAACTCCTAGAGTTGATAAAACATAGACCAAATGCATTGCTTAAGTCAACCTTCTCACAACGCTAACAAAGCTTCACCTATGTTATACTTATTAAATACGTATTTAAATCGTCTAGGCTTTACAGGTAAGATAGGCTTATAATGTTATCAATTATTGCTGACAGCGCTATTCCACTAACAAGAGAGATACTGCAATCCGTTGCCTCAGTAACGCAACTCCCTGATCACGCCATCACACAGCAACGCATTAAAGAAGCCGATGCATTACTCGTACGCTCTGTCACTCGGGTTAATTCACACTTACTCAATAATACCTCTATTAAATTCGTTGGCACTGCCACTAGTGGCATCGATCATCTGGATATCGATTACTTGCAGCAAAATAACATTCATTGGGCATGTAGCTTTGGTGCCAATGCACAAGCCGTCAGTGAATACGTTACTTGCTGCACAGCATTGTTACAAGAACAAGGCATACTGCCCAAACACAATTGTCGCTGCGGTGTTATCGGTGTAGGGCACATTGGCAGTAAAGTGGTTGACTCACTCAAAGCAATCGGCGCACAAGTACTAGCAAATGACCCACCAAAGGCACGACGAGAAAAATCATTTAGTTCAACAGCACTGGAACACCTTAAAGATTGCGACCTAATCACTTTACATGTCCCACTGCACTATCAGGCAGAAGACGCCACTTTTCACTTAATCGATGACAAGCAGTTATCGCAACAAAAATCTGGTGTGCTGATAAATACTAGCCGCGGTGAGGTAATTGATTCAGCCGCTTTAAAACAGCAACAGCATATGACTTTGTGTTTAGACGTTTGGGAAAATGAACCCAACATCGATAACAGCTTGCTTGACTATGCTCACATCGCCACACCACATATTGCCGGCTATGGCGCTAACGCTAAACAACAGGCCAGCATCATGATTTGTCAGGAGCTGTTAGATTTCTTTAACTTACCACTCATTTATGACACAAGTAAACAAAACACAGCAGAAGTCACCCCCTTAAACGTTGACTCGCAACAAAACTGGCAGCAAGTCGTGTTAAGTGTGTATAACCCTGAGCACGATACTCAGCAACTCAAACAAAGCCAAGCATTCTCAACGTTACGTAATCGCTACCAATTACGCCATGCTTTTAGCGATCAACGCCTAATAGGGATAGAAAAACTATCTCACTACGATCAGTCAGTTTTGAAAAAATTATCTTTTAAAGTATAAGCATGCGATATTAGCGGAACAAATAGTGCAAAATGAGCGCATTTGGCAACATTAAAGACAACCCACCAAGCAACAGCCAATTCCAATACGTAAAACACCAAGTGAAAATTCACTATAATGTAAGCAATTCAAGGCGATTTTACGCGAACTTGCTTAGATATTCGCTGATCTAGACAAAAATCATGAAATCGTGCACAATCGCGCCTTTGAAGCGTGTTAACAAGAGGTAAGCTCCCGATGGACATTCGCAAAATTAGAAAACTCATCGAACTCATTAACGAAACTGGTGTTGGTGAAATTGAAGTCAAATCCGGTGAAGAGTCGGTACGCATTAGCCGTCAGGCCAAGACCACAGCAACGCCAACCGCTGCCGTAGCACCAACAATTGCAGCAATCCCCACCCCAACCGTAGCGACCTCAAGCCCCGCTATTGCAGAGAAACAAACAGCAGCAACAAACGGCCATCAAGTTAAGTCGCCTATGGTCGGCACTGTCTACCTCGCCGGATCACCTGGCGAAAAACCTTTTGTAGAAGTTGGAAAACACGTCTCAGTGGGCGACACCCTCTGTCTCATCGAAGCGATGAAAATGTTTAACAAAATTGAAGCCGATAAATCTGGCGTTATCAGTGCTAGATTGGTGGAGAACGAGCAACCTGTTGAATATGATCAACCCTTATTTATTATCGAAAGCGATGAGTAGGCCTTATGTTTAAAAAAGTTCTGATTGCCAATCGAGGTGAAATCGCATTACGTGTTCATCGCGCCTGTAAAGAGCTAGGTATTAAAACCGTTGCCGTCTACTCTAGCGCAGACAAAGAACTCATGCACGTTAAACTCGCTGATGAATCTGTCTGCATAGGACCAGCAAACAGCGCACACAGCTACCTTAGTATTCCTGCTGTGATTAGTGCAGCAGAAATTGCCGGCGTTGATGCCATTCACCCAGGTTATGGTTTTCTGGCTGAAAATGCCGATTTTGCTGAACAAGTAGAGCGTAGTAATTTTAAATTTATCGGCCCTACCGCGCAAACTATTCGTACCATGGGAAATAAAGTATCGGCTATTAAAGCCATGCGTGATGCGGGAATTCCCTGCATCCCTGGCTCTAATGGCGCACTAAACCATGATGAAAACCGCAGTCTTAAAATAGCCCGTGAAATCGGTTACCCCGTTTTGATTAAAGCCTCAGGCGGCGGCGGTGGTCGCGGTATGCGTGTAGTTCACCAAGAGCCTGACTTGCTTAAGTCCATCGCCATGACACGTACCGAAGCTGCTGCTGCTTTTGGCAATGATGAAGTGTATATGGAAAAATACTTGGAAGGGCCACGCCATATTGAAGTCCAAGTACTAGCCGATGGCCAAGGGCATGCTATTCACCTTGGCGAACGCGATTGCTCCATGCAACGCCGACATCAAAAAGTAATAGAAGAAGCACCAGCACCTGGCATTAGCGAACAACAACGCGCTAAAATCGGAGCACTTTGCGTCAAAGCTTGTTTAGATATTAATTATTTAGGTGCAGGCACGTTTGAGTTTCTCTATGAGAAAGGAGAATTTTATTTTATCGAGATGAATACCCGCGTTCAGGTCGAGCACCCTGTCACAGAGGCTATCACTGGCATTGATATTATCAAAGAACAAATTGCTGTCTGTTCAGGTCAAACGTTATCGATTTGCCAAGAAGATATTGTTATCAAAGGCCATGCT
>CAZSHR010000002.1:0-36713 GCA_964606725.1 uncultured Coxiella sp. | reverse complement strand
CCGAAGCGATCACCGGCATTGATCTTGTCCACGAACAGCTGCGTGTTGCCTCGGGCGCTGGACTTTCCGTCACCCAAAGCGACATCAGCTTTAACGGCCATGCTATTGAATGCCGCATCAACGCCGAGGATGCCAGCACATTTATGCCCTGCCCAGGTAAAATTGATTTATATCATGCACCAGGTGGCTTTGGGGTACGCATGGACTCACATCTTTATAGCGGCTACCACGTGCCGCCTTATTATGACTCTATGATTGGTAAGCTGATCACGCATGGACAAACACGAGAAATTGCCATTATGCGCATGAGAAATGCCCTACTAGAACTAGTGATCGAGGGTATTAAAACCAATATCGCACTGCATCAAGACTTAATGCAAGATGCAGATTTTTGCCAACATGCACAAAACATTCATTACCTTGAAAAAAAACTGGGTATGGAAAAATAATAACTATGGCATGGGCACAATTAATTATTGCTAGCCAATCACAATACTCAGAAACTTTATCGGATTTATTGCAAGAGTATGGTGCCTTATCGGTCTCAATAGAAGATGCCGGAGAACAGCCTCTATTTCAAGTCACTGTGCAAGCACAGCCCTTATGGTCGGCAGTAAAAATAAGCGCGTTATTTACAGAAGAGACCGATCTTGAATTTGTCATGCATCAAATTAAACAAGATGCCAATCCAGCGATCTTAAGCTACCATAGCAGCACACTAGCAGAGCAAGATTGGGTGAGAAAGACACAGCAAAATTTTCCACCACAATGTTTTGCACAACGATTGTGGGTCATTCCAAGCTGGTGCGATACAAAGCACTATCAAAGTCCCGTTGTCCGCATCGACCCAGGCCTGGCCTTTGGAACAGGAACCCACGCTACCACTCGCCTATGTTTGCAATGGTTAGCAGAAAATCCACCAGAGAATTTACAGGTTATGGACTATGGCTGTGGTTCAGGTATTTTAGCACTGACTGCTCTAGCTTGTGGCGCTAGCAAAGTACTGGCAATTGATCACGATCCACAAGCTTTAGAAGCCACTGAAAATAATGCCGCACTGAATGGCTTTGACAATGAACGGCTGGAAATTAATCCCACCACTGCAATAATTCACAAACCTAGTGATTTAATTATTGCGAATATCCTAACCCAACCTCTTGTAACCCTGGTTGAAACCTTCTATCAATATCTCAATAACAACGGAAAATTAGTGCTCTCAGGCATACTGGAGACAGAAATTCCCACCATTGCCGAGGCTTACGGCAAGTATTTCACACTTTGTAGCGCAGAGTCGCAAGGAGAGTGGGTGAGACTTTTACTGATAAAGGACACAGCAACTGTTAAATAACGTCAGTTCGACAGTTATTTCTTTTAATTTCAACCAGCTATCTGCCTATTGTCGCTTATTTTTACGCAACACGCCGTTAATACGCTGTAGGCTCGAGCGCCGCATCCTGCGGCTAACGGTTGCTTTAAAAATAAGCGACAATAGACAGATTTGTGGGTGAAAATAACTCATTCCTCCTACCAACGTTAATTTTTCATTGAACTGACGTTAAATAAAGCCCCATATAAAATAAAGAAAAAGATAAGGCTATATTAACGTCTTAACAGGGTATTTTTTTATCCAGCATCAAACTTGGTAAATCCGACTGCTGCCCCACTGCAAAACGCATCATAGCAGATTTGATAATACTCAAACGATTCACTAATGATAACCCCTGACCACGTAACTGCTTCTTAACAAGACTGGAACCAGAAAATAATTCATGAAATAATCGCATCAAAGCAATCATTTGTGCATTATGGCCTTTACGCCAACGCTGATAATGACCTAACGCTCTTAATGAACCTATAGCATGGCCTTTCTTTCGTGCTGCCACTAAGCAATCTAATAATGCAGCGGCATCTAAAAACCCTAAATTCACTCCCTGCCCTGCCAATGGATGAATCGTATGCGCTGCATCCCCCACTAGCGCTACAGACAAATCCGTATAGCGTCGAGCATGACGCATTACTAGGGGAAATGCGTAACGTTCACTCACCATAGCAACAGACCCCAAGTGGGGGCCAAAGGCCTTATTCAGTTCATACTGAAATTCAACTATATCCATGTCGTCCATTAGCGCTATTGCACGAGCATTATCACTGGACCAAACAATCGCACAATGATGAGCATCCGGTAGCGGCAGAAAAGCTAAAGGCCCTGTGTTTAAAAATACTTGCCAAGCTGTCTGCTGGTGCGGTTTCTCAGTTGTCACAACCGCAACTATAGCCTGTTGATGATAAGCACGTTCTTTGACGGCAACACTGATTTGCTCACGCACCCAAGAATGCGCCCCATCAGCCCCAACCAGCAATAATGCTTGAATAGTGTTACCACCAGTAAGTTGCAATGCAACGCCCTTTTTATTGCGATGAAACGACGACACTTGATCCGAGAGCACTGTTACTAACTCATGAGCACGTAAAGCCTGCTGTAAGCCTTGCAATAACACCGTATTTTCAACAATAAACCCGAGTTGCGGTAATGCAATTTCAGCACTGTCAAATTCAATTTCAGCACCACTACACTCATCCCAAACCATCAAACGCGTTAAAGCACTGCATCTTGTCACAGGTAACACGCCCAAATTTTCCAGCAAATGCCATGAGGCCATATTAATCGCACTAACACGCGGACTATAAACTAAATCAAGCGGACCACATAATTTTTGCTCCACAACAGCTACCGTAAAGTTTTGTTGTGCTAGCGCTAACGCTAGCACTGAACCAACCATACCACCACCAACGATTACCACATCAACTGACATTACCATAATGGTAAGCCTCGTGCTAACTTGGGTAATTTCCCAGACAAACCCAAAGCCAAGCGTGCAATGCGATGCTTCATAGGAGGAAATAAATCCGTTGCCAATAACCCCAGACCACGAATACCAGCCGCTAGTGGTAACTGTGTGCCAGCAATGCCTGAAATAGAACCGGTTAAACGGGTAATTTTTTTCTGCTCGCGAAACTGCCAATCACCATAACGTTGTAACATGGCTGGATCATCGAGACTTTGTTGTGATGCAAGCGCCTCCACTAACACTTGCGCCAACGCTGCCGCAGCCCGCAAACCCAAATTAAAACCCTGCGCCGCCAAAGGATAAATCGTATGCGCAGCATTTCCCAGTAAAACCACAGAATTCATAACTTGTCGCGTCGCAATAGCCGTTTGTAACGGCCATAAAACACCGCGACGTAGTGAATCAATAGTTGGTAATTGGCGCGAAAATTGCTGCGATATAAATTGCTGTAATTGCGCATCATCCCACTGCTTGACTGTATCCGCTCTACTATCCGGCATTGTCCAAACAAAACCACATTGCCTAGTCTCTTTCAATGGCAAAATAGCACATATGCCATCACGAGTTAAACGCTCTAAGGCAGTTGCACTATAGTCATCACTTAAATTCAATTTTGCAATCAATGCTAGCTCATTTTGATTACGCTGCGTAACCGGAATATTTAATAACTGACGCACACGCGATTGTGAACCATCAGCACCCACCAACAATGTCGCCTCAATACACTGCACACCTTGGCAAGTCTGCACCTTTATATTACCGTCGATTGATTGCAGTGCCGTAATCGGCAACAGCTTTACCCCTGTTTGCTGACTCATAGCCTGATATAAACAACGGTGCAAGGCATGAAAAGGCACGACCTGACCCAAGGCATCAAGTCCATAATCACCTGCTATGAATGAAAGATGCCCTAAGGCACCAAGCTGCGAAACCTTGACGGTATTAATCGGTGCCGCTAACTCTGATAACAACGGCCAAATACCCAAGGTCTGGAAGATTTTGACACTGCTATACGCCAATGAGATAGGACGAAAAACCTCCTGATCATCGCAAACACTAAAGTCGGGTAAGTGCTTCTCCAACACAGCAATTTTTAAGCCTTGCTGTTGCAACGCTAAAGCTAAGCTACAACCCACTAAGCCAGCACCAACAATTACTATATCAAACGCTTGTGAACTCACTGAAACTCCCTATAATTAACTAGCAAATAACGATAAACTTAACATTATGATAACAAAAACATCAAGCAAACAAAAACTGGCTCAGCTAAGAGAACTGATGCAACAGTTTGACGCAGATTATTATTACGTGCCTGGCACCGATCCACACCGCAACGAATATGTACCGGAGCATTGGCAACGTCGCCATTGGATCAGTGATTTTAGTGGCTCCTCAGGTGATGTCTTGGTGGGCTTACAACAAGCCTACCTGCTCACAGACCCTCGCTATTTTTTGCAAGCTGAACAAGAACTTGACCCTAGCAGTTACCAAGTAATCAAATCAACACAAGCATTATTTCCACAATTACTGCAATGGTTAGCAGAACAAGCCGATGGATTTTGTTTTGCTGTTGATCCACAACTAATCAGCATCCAACAAGTTGAACAATTACAAGCACAAATTCTTGCAAAAAAAGCAAAGCTGTTGTTGTTATCAGAAAACCTGATTGACAAACTATGGCAAAAAGAACGCCCCTCTTTGCTAACAACCCCCATAAAATTCTATGATGTTTGCTACGCAGGTCGTCCTGCTAACGATAAAATAGCAGACATACAAAAATTGATCATAGAGCATAACACAGAAGCACTGGTGATTAACGATTTAGCAGACATCGCCTGGTTGTTTAATATTCGCGGTCAAGATATTGACTATAACCCATTAGTTATCGCACGCGCAATCATCACAAACAAGGCTGCGCACTTGTTTATTGAGCCACAACGATTTAACCAAACACTAGAATCATGCTGCACACAACACCCGTACCAAGACTTTGCCGACAAGTTAGGGCAATTTACCGGCAACATTTGGCTAGACCCACACCATTGCAGCGAATGGATTAAACAACACTTGTCACCACAAGCCAGCCCCTATTACCAGGATGGGCCCATTGCTGCGATGAAGGCGATTAAAAATAGCACTGAGATTACCGGCATAAAACGCGCCCACATTAACGATGCCATTGCCTTAACACGTTTTTTCTATTGGCTGGAAAACCATTGGAAAAATGGCGTCAGCGAATTATCAGCTGCTAAACAACTCAATACGTTTCGCCTTGAAAACCCACGCTGCGTTGACTTAAGCTTTACAACCATTAGCGGTTTTGCAGCCAATGGCGCTGTTATCCACTATTCAGTGAACGAAAAAACCAATATCAGCATTGACGACAGCTCATTGTATCTTGTTGATTCCGGCGGCCAATACCTTGAAGGTACCACTGATGTGACACGAACTATACATCTAGGAACCCCCACCCAAGAACAAAAACAGCATTACACCTTGGTGCTAAAAGGGCATTTACATCTGAGGCAGTGCATCTTTCCTCATGGTACCTGTGGCGAGCATCTTAACGCTATTGCTCACCTACCACTGTGGCAACACTATCTAGATTATGGCCACGGCACAGGACATGGCGTTGGCTGTTACTCTTGTGTACACGAATCACCACCACGTATTTCAGCAGCAATTAGCAAAGCGGCATTATTACCTGGTATGGTTGTCAGCAATGAACCTGGTGTTTATTTTTCTAATCAATATGGCATACGTATTGAAAATCTATGCTTAGTCGTTTTAGCAGCGCAGCAAGCGCAAAGTGCTACCAAGCATGGTCCTTTTTATGGCTTTGAAGACTTGACCCTATTTCCCTATTGCCAAGCATTAATCGACAAAAACTTGTTAAATACACAAGAAATAAAAGCAATTAATGATTACCATCAACGAGTTTACGAAACCATTGCACCAGAACTTGAAGAAACCCACTTAAAAGAATGGCTGCAAACAGCAACACGAGCATTATGACATGAAAGTGACAACAGAAAACCATTTCAGTCAACTTGAAGCACAAGTAGAGATACTACTGCGTCGTGTTCAACAACTAGGAGCTGAGAATCAGCATTTATCACAGCAATTACTCTGCCTAGAAGGACAGCTTAATCAAAAAAACGAAGAAAAACAATACGCCAGTGATAAAATCAAAGAAATAATGGCCAAACTCAACAGGGCAATAGAATGACAAATACCAAATTAGTCACCGTCACTATTTTAAACAAAGATTACTGCATCAAATGCGCTGCAGAAGAAACCGAAGCATTACAACAATCAGCCACTTACCTTAAGCAAAAAACACAGGAATTACAAAAAACACCCGGTGATGCACCTGAAAAACTGGCCATTGTCGCTGCACTTAATATTTGCCATGACTACTTGTCCTTAAAAAAAGAAAAAAATCAACACATTAATGCCATCACACAATTAACCAAAAAAATTAAAAATTCACTGGAAATAAGTAAAGAGATTGCGTTATAATATAAGTGTCCTCTGTGATAATTGCCAGTAGATTCTGCAATTTTTGAACCGATACTAAAATTGAGGGAATACAAGTTGTAGCGACTGCTGTTGAGCAAGCCTATTCGATTAGGAAGCCTGAAGCATGACTCACTTTTCCCACTTGGACCTTCACGGGTTCATATACGCCCTACAGCGTTATTATGGAGGATCCCTAGCAAATAACTTATACCTATGATACCAAATAAAACTGAGCTAAGAAAAACTATCCATCAAAAAAGGCGTGAGTTGTCACAGGATTTTCAGCAACAAGCATCAGAATGCATTTGCAAGACACTAAAAAAACACGCCCATATTCAAGAAGCGGCAACGATAGCCACTTATTATAGTACTGATGGTGAAGCAAACCCTTTCCCGTTAACGCAACAATTAAAAAAAATTTGGCTGCTGCCTGTAGTGAGTCAACTCACCATGCATTTTGCTACTTTCTCAGATGAAAATGATCTAATTAAAAATCGTTACGGAATTCCAGAACCAAAGAATACTGAAGCGGTTGCGTTATCAAGCATTGATGTTATACTAGTTCCTTTAGTCGGTTTTGATAAAAACGGCAACCGAATTGGCAGAGGCGCGGGATATTATGATCGGGCGCTAGCAGTGAACCAAGACACTAGGGCTAAAAGACCTTATCTTATTGGTATTGCCTATGAGTGCCAAAAAGTGCAACCATTTCAGCCTCAAGACTGGGATATTCCGTTGCATGAGGTCATTACCGAGGCTAATTGTTACAAAACATACCGTTAGTTTATAATTTCCGTATGCGCTTAAGTCGATAGCAATACAGATGATCTGTTACTAATTTTCAGCAGGTGCTTTATGGCAAACTCCAACCACACAGAGAAAAAAGAGGCATCTTTACTAAACCAGCTAACACTTCAAAAGATTGACAAACATCAATCTGAACCTTTTTTAAACTTGCAGCAGTTATATGAGTTTGAATTTTCTCCACTCACCGGCTATGAATTAGAAGCAAATGGGCGTTATAATCCTGAGTTACCGCAATCTTTTTGGAGCAAAGCTGGAGTTGAGATTTATGTTCTTCATCATAAGCAGCTACCTATCGGCTTTACCGTTGTTAATTTATCAGGAATGATAGATAATGATACCAACAAAAAAGATATTGCAGAATTCTTTGTTATGCCTTCTTTTAGAAGACAAGGTGTGGGTGAATGGATGGCCAGCCGCATCTTTAAACTATATCCAGGAAAATGGGAAGTCAGGCAATTAGCCGACTTGGAAGGAGGCAAGAAATTTTGGCAGCGAGTAATTAACAAATTTACTGCTGGAGAATTCAAAGAAGTCACTATTGCTAATAAAGACTGGCAAGGAACCATGCAGAGCTTTGTATCAAAGTGAATAAGATGACATTGAGACACCGTTATCTGTTAAAAGGTTAACAACTGTGAATTATTGGCTGTTAAAATCAGAACCCACCTCATTTAGCATTAATCACTTAGATGCTAGTCCTAACAAAGTGACCCATTGGGATGGTGTACGCAATTACCAGGCAAGAAATTTCATGCGCGACCAAATGAAAAAAGGAGATTTGGCCTTTTTTTATCATTCTAATTGTAAAGTTATCGGCATTACTGGTATCGTCAAAGTAGTCAAAGAAGCATACCCTGATTTCACTGCATTTGACCCAGAGGATCACCATTTTGACCCCAAAAGCAATCCTAATGCGCCACGTTGGTTTATGGTAGATGTTAAACTCGTTGAGATATTTCAAGACATTATTTCCTTAGACCAAATGAAACAAAATCCACGGCTCAAAGACATGATGGTATTACGCAAAGGAAACCGTCTCTCAATTACTCCAGTTAGTGCAAAAGAGTGGCAAGCTGTGATCAACATGAAGTGAAACAAGACCGCTAAAACAGAAGTTTCGCAGCGATCCATTAACAAACAGAAAATTTTCCCGAACGGTAAAATTAAGAAGAAAAGTGATCAGATAACCTAATTTTTATCCCGAACGGTAAAAAATCCTTGACAAATACTGATGAATGGCCTATTTTTTACCGTACGGTAAAAATTAAGTGATGAGCGATATGAGCCAGCCTAAATCATCCATGCAATTTGATCAAATAGACTCAACAAGCGAGCTTGGTAAGTTAGTTCGAGCATTCCGTAAAAAACAAGGCATTACACTTGAACAAGTTTCTGGCTTAAGCCGGTTAAGCATGCGTTTCATATCTGAATTAGAGCGAGGCAAAGAAACAGCAGAACTTGGGAAAGTGCTACACCTGCTTAAAGTCATAGGGTTAGATATTATAATTCAACCACGAGGCTATGCAACTGCGATCCAAATTAACCAAGATGATCACCATGAATGACGTGTTGAATATCTGGTATGAAACACATTTAGTTGGAAAAATTTGGCACGACAATACTGGGCGTATCGGCTTTTGTTATGAAAAGGAGTGGGTAAACCACGGTTTCGCTATCTCACAGCAGCTTCCTTTATCGACAAAAGAATATCCGGAAAACCAAGGAAAAGCCCATTTATTTTTTGCCAATTTACTTCCTGAGGCAGGAGCAAGAATGCACATTGTCCGCGATTTAAAAATTACCGACAGTGATTTTGAACTACTCAAAGCCATTGGAGGGGAATGTGCTGGCGCTTTATCGATTCTACCCATTGCAAAAACTCCTGAAAAGAAAGCAGTTTATAAAAAACTTGATGATAAATCACTCACCACGTTACTAGTAAGAAAAGGAAATAGCAATAAACTATTTTCTGAATACGAAAGACCTAGGCTTTCTTTAGCAGGAGCACAAGATAAATGCGCCATACTCTTCCAAGAGAATGAATATTCCATTCCTTTAAATTCCTCACCATCGACCCATATCTTGAAATTTGAGTTATCAGATTACCGACATATCCCTGCTTACGAATATTTTTTAACTAAGCTAGCTAAAAAAATCAAGTTGCCGGTTGTAAAATGCGACCTAAAAACACATGGAAATCATTATTTTCTAGTAATCAAACGCTATGATAGAAAAATTGAAAAAAATGGCTCTATCAAGAGATTACATCAAGAAGATTTTTGTCAGGCAACAGGAATCGCCTATCATAAAAAATACCAAATAGATGGCGGACCATCTTTCAAAAACTGTTACCAGCTTATCCAAAAAATCAGCACCAACCCAATTATTGACGCAGAAAACCTAATAAAGTGGCAGATATTTAATGTACTGACAGGAAACTCAGATGGGCACGCCAAAAATCTCTCTTTCATCTATGATGAAAAACAAAAAATAAGTCTAGCACCATTTTATGATCTAGTTTGCACAAGAGCTATCGCAAGGATTGATCATAAGCTAGCAATGGCAATTGATGGGGAATTTGATCCAGGGCAAGTTAACCTCAAGCACTGGGTAAATTTGGCAGAGCAATGTCAAATTCGCGAATCGTATTTATTAAATCTACTAGCAAACATCGCAGAAGCGTTATCAAGTAAGCTGGAAGAAACCACTGAAGAGTTTAGTCAAATTCATGGTAACTATCCTGCGATTCAAAGAGTACAACAAATTATTAAAAGACAGTGTAGAAAAACGATGAATCAGCTAAAATAACCGGAGTTTCGCAGCGATCAGGCTGGGGCGCGGTTAAGACGATTTCACCCGCTGTGCTCACCTTGCGCTGCTTGTTCCGACACGGTCGCCGCGATTCGTCTTCCTGACTCATGCGCGGCTTAATCAGACTTCGTGTCTGATTATCCGTGTCTGAACAGCGCTGCTCAGGTTGCGCCAGCGTAAGGCTCTCTCGTCTTAACCGTGCCCCAGCCTGATCGCTGCGAAACTCCGGTTATAAAAAGGTAAACTCCGCACTCGGGTTACTGATAACTAACGTGTAACTAATCTATCACACCATAGTGCGACGCATAAAATCATCAAAAAGTGGCACAGTAAAAGCAGTGCATCCATGTGCTGGACTATAAATCATCCCCTTTTTAATTAGACTATTACGAATCGGCGCAGCCTGATTAACATCAAGTTGCAATTTTTCAGCAATATCACCTGAGCGATGCGCACCAGAACCTAACTCAGCCAATGCCAATAGATAATTTTTCTCACGTGGTGTTAATCTGTCAAAACGAACCTGAAAAAAGCTTTCATCAAGACGTTTTAGTGCAACTTGACTCGCTTGCTCAACTGCAGCCGTATCTATGATCGAGTCAGTCGCTGCATTCCAGGACTGATACCCCCACTCTTGTAAAAAGTAAGGATAACACTTGGTAATATCAATAATCCTCTCAAGGGCTGCATCAGTAAAACTGGCGTGCTCCGCTCGTGCCGGTTGTTGTAATGCCTCTTTTGCATCGACTCTATTCAAGGCATCAACCACAGGATAATTAAATAACCGTTCGGCATAAGACTTTGCTTTACCTGCCTTAGCAAGTAACTGTGGCAAACCACCGCCGAATATAATAACAGGTAAGCTTTTTTGAGCAATCTTATGCATTGCCATAATTAACGCACTTAACTCCTCTTCTTTTAGATATTGCAGCTCATCAATCACAATAGCAATTGCTGTTTGCTGGTCTTTTGCTGCCTCACCCAAAGCAACAAACATCTGAGATAAATCCACTTCTAGATCACCACTATCAGCCACTCCTCTTTCAGCATCAATATCAAGACCAATTTCAATGTCCTGAACCTTAAGCTTAATGCCGCTTAAAAAACTCTTTAAAACACGCAAACCACGCTTCACTTTCGCATTTGCTGCTAATTTGCCATCCAATGAGAATAATATTTGCTTAAAATAAGGCATCAACAGCAACGACAAAGATTTTCTCTCCTGCGCCTCAATCATAAAACTTTTGTACCCTTTGCTCTCAGCCATCTCTGATAATCGATACAATAAAACGGTTTTACCAACGCCTCGCAGTCCCACCAAAAACATACTTTTTTCTGGGCGTCCTGCTTGCACTCGGGTCAACGCAATGCTGGCTTGATTGAGAATAGCCTCACGGCCAACTAAAGCAGGTGGTGGCGAACATGCACCAGGAGAAAAAGGATTGTATTCTGGCTGCATTTATAAGAACCTTACCCAACCTTACTTAAGTTATCAAAATAACAGATAATATTGTTATGATTCAGTATAATTAACGATACTGTCTATCAGACTCACGATCAGAAGCTAACTGCTGCTCATACTTATCCCCAATCATCAGCAGTTTATCCTTAGTAAAAATATTATCACCACGCTCTTCCAAGTGATAATGCATCTCAGGCGTTAACACCACGGCATCAACAGGACACGCTTCTTCGCAAAAACCACAGTTAATACACTTGAATACATCAATATCATAACGTGTTGTGCGCCGCGAGCCATCAGCCTGCCGTGGCCCCGCCTCAATAGTAATCGCTACAGCCGGACAAACAGCTTCACATAACTTACAACCAATACAGCGTTCCTCGCCGTTAGGATAGCGACGCAAAGCCAACATACCTCGAAAACGCGGTGAAATCGGCGTTTCTTCTTCGGGATACTGAATGGTGGTTTTAGGCCGAAAAAAATAACGTAAGGTCAGCCTCAAACCCTTAAAAAGCTCCCAAAGGGTAAAGCGTTTAATTAATCGTTTTAGCCACTGCATCATTGTCTTTTACCTAAACCAAAAACCCATGTGAAACTGTACTGCCAAAGCAATCACTATCACCCACAACAAACTCACTGGAATCAACACTTTCCAACCCAAATGCATAATTTGGTCATAACGGTAACGCGGAAAAGTTGCTCGCAACCAAAAATAAGCAAAAATAAAAAAACTCATTTTTAATAAAAACCAAACAACCCCAGGCACCCAAGCAAACATATCGGCAAGAAAAGGAATCCCCTCAAAAGGAGACAAATAGCCACCAAAAAACAACAATGCCGCCACTGCCGACACCAAGACCATGTTCGCGTATTCTGCCAAAAAGAAAACGGCAAATGTCATACCAGAATATTCCACATGGAAACCCGCAACAATTTCTGATTCCCCTTCAGCCACATCAAATGGCGCACGATTAGTCTCAGCCACTCCCGAAATCCAATAAATAAAAAATAAAGGCAGCAAAGGCAGCCAATACCAATGCCAAAAACCACCACTTTGCTGTGCCACAATGGTTGATAAATTCATAGACCCTGCAGCAAGCAAGACTCCGACTAAAGTAAAACCCAAAGCAATTTCATAGGAAATCACCTGAGCACAAGAACGCAGCGCACCAAAAAACGCATACTTGGAATTAGACGCCCAACCCGCCACTAAAATTCCATAAACACCCAAGGAAGTCATGGCAAATAAATACAGCATCCCCGCATTAACATTGGCCAAAACCCATGCCTTATCAAAAGGGATAACCGCCCATGCTGCTAAAGCTGGCGTAATCGCTAACATAGGCGCGATCACAAATAAATAGCGATTAGCTGCCGATGGAAAAATAATTTCCTTGTGCAGTAATTTTAACGCATCCGCCACAGGCTGCAAAATCCCTCTCACCCCCGCACGATTAGGGCCTATTCTACCCTGCATGTAACTGATGACCTTGCGCTCAGCCAAAGTAATAAATAAAACCGACACCATTAACGGCACAATAATCAAAACAATTTTCAGCACTGTCCATAACAGCATCAGTAACTGCTGGCTCATAAAGCACCTCGCTCAAGTACCAATACTGATTCACCGTTACCAAAGCACTGCGTCTCTTGCAAACCACCGGCTATTACAACCGTATCATCTGCCAAACGCGGGTCTATAAGCAAGGGCAATGTCACTTGAGTATCTCCCTGCACCGCAGTTACTTGATCACCAGCTTGATAGCCGTATTTAGCAGCGGTATCAGGACTCAATGTAATCGCTTTCTCATCAAGAGAAATAGTCTCTTGCAAAGGAGTAGAGCGTCGCACAAGGTTATCGACACGATACATAGGCCAAGGCATTAAGCGGCTTAATCCACCCTCTGCCTCATTTGGCAATAACTGCGTCGTTTGATCACTTTGAGTTTGGCTTTGGCGCTGCGCAAAGGTTTTTTTAACAGCAGCAAGAACCTGCTTCTCACTTTGATAATCAAAACCAGGCAGCTCTAGAAAATTCGCCAATACACGCAGCACCTTCCATCCAGAACGCGCCTCTTGATGCGCAACACTCACAGCTTTAAAACTCTGCCAACTGCCTTCCATATTCACTAATGTTCCTGCCATTTCAGTAAAAGGCGCAATCGGCAATAAAACATGGGCATAACGCCGCATCGCTGCACTTACAAAGGGCGTAAAACACACTACCATACCTGCTTGCTGTAAGGTCTGCATGGCTTGCACCGGATAAGCACTGTCTAACTCAGGCTCAATATTCCATAAAAAATAACCGCTAACCGGATTATCCGTGAGTAAATCTTTAGCGTGACGGCCTCCTGCTTGTGGAATAGCACCAGCTAACCAAGCACCTGTTGCATTGGCACCGGCAGGTAACAACGCCACTGTCGCACCACTTAAACGAGCGATTAAATACGCCAAAGCGCGTAAACTCGCGGCTTGATGATGCTGCATTGCTTGCTCACCAATAAAAATCGCACTCTTCTTTTGTAAATTTGCGGCGATTGCTCGCGCTGTTTCACACGGTGTTATTTGGGCTAACTCTGGGATCACTTGCCCCACTTGATCTGCTAGTGCTTTGGCAATCTTGGCTAAATGTCTCACCCAATGCCTCGGCGAGGCAATCATTTTTTCTTGCACTGCAAACGCAAAGCGATAATCAACCGCATTCAGTGCCATTACTGACGCACCACGATTAGCCGCCTTATGCACACGATGCGCTAACAGGGGCTGCTCACAGCGCAGATTCGATCCCACTAATAACACCGCCTGCAACTTATCGACAGCCACTAATGCGCTATTTAAACCAGGAAAAGCCTGTTTTGATCCCTGATCAGAAAAATCATGCTCACGCTGTCGATAATCAATATGATCACTACCTAGTGCACGTAATAATTTTTGCAGTAAAAATAATTCCTCCACAGTTGCATTAGGTGAAGTTAATGCCGCTAACTGCTCACCCCCTTGTGCCGTAATAATGGCGCGAGTGCGATCCGCCACCTCATCTAAGGCACGCTGCCATGTCACCGCCTGCCACTGACCGCGAATCTTAACCTGAGGTTGATAAAGACGCTCTTCATGATATAAGCCATGAACACTGTAGCGATCCCTATCGCTAATCCAAGTCTCATTAATAAATTCACAAACACGCGGTACAGCACGCATGACTTGCCGCTGCGGTTCTAAAATATCACCGCGAGTATGGACAAAGAGATGACTGCCCACAGCATCGTGCGCTGCAATGCTAGCATGCTCATGGTACTCCCAAGCACGACCACTGTAACGTGCTGGCTTATTGGTTAAGGCACCAACGGGACAAATATCAATGATATTACCGGATAATTCAGATTGTAAAAAATGCTTGATATAGGTGCCCACTTGCGCTTCTTCACCCCGAAAAGTCACACCCATTTCACGCAAGCCAGCAATTTCCTCACCAAAACGAACACAGCGGGTACAATGAATACAGCGCGTCATCCAGGTTTCAATTAAAGGCCCTAAATCATCACTGGCTACCGAGCGCTTGGGCTGCTGATATTCTGAATTTGCTGCACCAAAGCCCATCGATAAATCCTGTAATTCACATTCTCCACCCTGGTCGCAGATGGGGCAATCTAAGGGGTGATTAATCAATAAAAACTCCATCACCGCACGCTGCGCTGCAATTACCAAGGGAGAGCGGGTATACACCTTCATACCCGCTGTCACTGGCGTTGCACAGGCAGGCAAAGGCTTACGACTTTTTTCGACTTCCACCAAACACATACGACAATTGGCTGCAATTGATAATTTAGGATGATAGCAAAAGCGTGGAATATAAATACCCGCTGCATCTGCGGCCTCAATAATCGTGGCACCTTCCACTACTTTCAAAGGTTTATTATCTATTTCGATCTCAATCATTGCCCACACCCATGCAAACAACGTCCATGCTCAATATGATAAATAAATTCATCACGAAAATGACGCAACATGCCCGCAACCGGCCAAGCAATGGCCTCACCAAAGACACAAATGGTACGCCCTTCAATATTTTTTGCGATGGTTTCCAGTTTTTCTAAATCCTGCTTACTGGCTTGACCATCTTCAATGCGCTGCGCTAAGCGATAAACCCAACCAGAGCCTTCACGACAAGGCGTACACTGACCACAGGATTCATCCTGGTAAAAACGCGCTAAACGCGCCAACACTTTTGGCATGCAGGTGGTTTCATCCATCACAATTAAACCACCAGAACCCAACATTGATCCTGCCTCAGACAAGCTTTCATAGTCTAATCGCGTCTTCATGATAATATCCGCTGGTAACACCGGCATTGAACTACCCCCTGGGATAACAGCTTTTAATTTTTTTCCATCCAACATACCACCAGCGATTTCTAACAACTCAGCAAAAGGAGTGCCCATAGGGATTTCATAATTTCCTGGCTTATTCACATGACCACTGACACTAAAAATTTTTGTGCCACCGCTTTTATCGGTTCCCAGTCCCGCAAACCATTCTGGCCCATGTTGCAAAATAGGAGGCACAGAAGCCAAGGTTTCCACATTGTTAATATTGCTCGAGCAACCGTATAAACCAAAATTGGCTGGGAAAGGTGGCTTAAAACGTGGCATACCTCGCCCCCCTTCCAAAGAACTCATTAACGCAGTCTCTTCACCACAGATATAAGCACCACCACTGCGATGGTTGTGAATAATTAAATCGATGCCAGAGTTCATTGCATTTTCACCCAAATAACCCGCATCCAGCGCTTCTTTTAACGCGGTTTCACAGGCATGGAAAGGCTGCCAAAATTCACCGCGTAAAAAATTATAACCAGCAGTAGCGCCCATTGCGTAACAAGCAATGGCTATGCCTTCCAGCAATTGATGTGGATTGTAACGCAAAATATCACGGTCTTTACTGGTACCTGGCTCACTCTCATCCGCATTACAAATGACAAAGCGATCACCTGGGCGATCACGATTAATAAAACTCCATTTCAAAGCAGTTGGAAAACCCGCACCACCACGACCGCGCAAGCCAGAAGCTTTAAGCATTTCAACGATTTCCTCTGTTGGTGTTTTTTCCGTTAAAAGGCGACGCAACACCGAATAACCACCGACACTTTCATAAGTCGCCAATGCCGCAGGTTGTGGCAGTGATACCGTGCGATAACAGACTTGATTAAGCATGGCCAGATTCCTCTTGGGTTAATGCATCAATCAAAGACTCTAATTTCTCTGGCGTTAAATTTTCATGATAGGCTTTATCATCAATCTGACACATGGGTGCACTAGCACACGCAGCCATGCATTCGACTTCACGTAGTGTAAATAATCCATCCGCAGTGGTTTCACCCAAGCCCACACCTAAGCGCTTTTTCAAACAAGAAATCAAAGCATCACTACCACGTAACTGACAAGACACATTGGTGCAAATACTAATTTTATGCTTGCCAATTGGTTTGAGGTGAAACATATCGTAAAAGGTTGCCACTTCTAACACGGCAATAAGTGGCACATCTAGATAATCAGCCACTGCCTGCATTGCTGCCTCACTTAAGTAGCGTCCATTTTGCTCTTGCACTAAAAACAGCGCCGCCACCACAGCCGATTGTTGTTTGCCTTTGGGATATTTTGCCACCCAATGATCAATGGCTTTTTTCACAGATTCTGATAATTGAAAATCTAGCACTGTTGTCATTATCGATCCACCTCACCAAATACCACATCAATACTAGAAATAACAGCGACCAAATCAGCAATCATGTGCCCTTTACATAATTCTTCAATCGCGGCTAAATGCGGATAGCTTGCAGCACGAATTTTAACACGATAGGGTTTATTAGCACCGTCTGAGACCAGGTAGACACCAAATTCGCCTTTGGGTTGCTCGACACAAGCATAGGCCTCCCCTTCGGGTACCGAAAAACCCTCGGTAAACAGTTTAAAATGATGAATCATCGCTTCCATATCATTTTTCATTTGCTCACGCGATGGCGATGTAATTTTATGATCAGGGTGCATAACAATTCCTGGGTTATTTCGCAACCACTGTACACATTGCTTAATAATGCGGTTAGATTGGCGCATCTCTTCCATTCGCACCAGGTAACGATCATAGCAATCTCCTTTAGTACCAACCGGAATATCAAATTCCAACTGATCATAAACGGCATAGCTTTGCTTTTTACGCAAATCCCAGGCCACACCTGAACCACGCAGCATCGGCCCTGAAAATCCCAGATTAATGGCACGCTCAGGAGAAATCACGCCAATGCCCACCGTGCGTTGCTTCCAAATACGATTATCAGTGAGTAAAGTCTCGTATTCATCTACTAACTTAGGAAACTTAACAGCAAAGTCTTCAATAAAATCTAATAAAGAGCCTTGTCGCGACTGATTTAATCGCTCTACCCGTTTTTTTGATTTCCAACGTGAAGGCTGATATTGAGGCATGCTATCGGGCAAATCACGGTAAACTCCCCCTGGTCGATAATAAGTTGCGTGCATACGCGCACCAGAAACTGCTTCATAGCAATCCATTAACACTTCACGTTCACGAAACGCATATAAAAACACACTCATGGCACCAATATCCAAGGCATGCGCCCCCAACCACAGTAAGTGATTTAAAATTCGTGTGATCTCATCAAACATGACTCTGATATATTGGGCGCGTATCGGTGCTGAAATTCCCAGCAATTTCTCGATTGCCATCACGTAAGCATGTTCGTTACACATCATGGAAACGTAATCCAACCTATCCATGTAACCCACACTTTGATTAAAGGGTTTGCTCTCCGCTAATTTTTCAGTAGCACGATGCAACAAGCCAATATGCGTGTCTATGCCCTGCAACACTTCACCATCGCATTCTAAAATTAAACGCAAAACGCCATGAGCAGCCGGATGTTGTGGCCCAAAATTTAAGGTGTAATGACGAAACTCTGACATAAGTGCTCTCTTAATCGTCTCGTTGATAACGACTATCGCGGCGAATTACTTTGGGCACATTCACCCGCGGCTGAATACTCACCGGCTCATAAACACAACGTTGTTGCGCAGCATCATAACGCAACTCTAGCTCACCGATTAACGGAAAATCTTTACGAAAAGGATGACCAATAAAACCGTAATCGGTTAGCAGTCGCCGTAAATCGGGGTGACCTTCAAAAAATATCCCAAATAAATCAAAGGCTTCTCGTTCAAACCAATTAGCGGCATTCCAAATAGGCAACACTGATGGAACACGAGGACTCTCATCACCCAAATAAACACGCAATCGCAAACGATGATTATGTTGTAGAGACAATAAATGATAAACCGTCGCAAATCGTGTTGCTTGCGTCACGTGACCGGCGGACTGAGCTGATTGACCACGGCTAAAACCACTGGCAGTTGCCTGTTCGGTGCGCCATTCACTTTGACCATAGTGTAAATAATCGATACCACAGACATCTAGCAAGCACGCAAAATCCAGAGCGGCATCATCACGTAATATTCTTGCCACCGTCAGTAGTTGCTCGGGTAACAATTCCATCGTCACCATATCATCGGCAGCAATAAATAACTGTTCATATTGAGTCGCAAAACGTTGCGCAACTAAGTCATGCAAAGTCATCATGGGCAACGCTCCAATACTTTCTTGCGTTTAATTTTATTTTGCAACTGGATAATGCCATAAAGCAGCGCCTCTGCCGTTGGCGGGCAACCTGGAACATACACATCAACCGGCACAATGCGATCACACCCGCGCACAACCGAATACGCATAATGGTAGTAACCACCACCATTAGCACAAGACCCCATAGAAATCACCCAACGTGGCTCTGGCATTTGATCATACACTCTACGCAATGCCGGTGCCATTTTGTTGCATAAGGTTCCTGCAACAATCATTAAATCCGACTGCCGCGGGCTGGGTCGAAAAAGCAAGCCAAAACGATCCATATCATAACGTGCTGCCGCACAGTGCATCATCTCAACCGCACAACAGGCCAAACCAAAAGTCATAGGCCACAACGAGTTGCCCTGCGCCCAATCTACCACCTCCTTAACAGAGGTTAGCAAAAAGCCGCGATGGTTTAGCTCTTGAGTGAAATTTACTCCCATTCCAAGGCTCCTTTTTTCCATTCGTAGATAAATCCAACGATTAAAATCCCTAGAAATACCATCATTGACCAAAAAGCTAACCATCCAACCTGACGCAACACAATTGCCCAAGGAAATAAAAAAGCGGTCTCCAAATCAAAAATAATAAACAGAATAGCAACCAAGTAAAATCGCACATCGAAGGGCAACCTAGCGTCCTCCATGGCATCAAAACCACATTCATAAGGGGAAGATTTGGCAGCATACGGTTTTTTTTTGCTCAGCAACAGTCCAGCCAAAATTGGCACTGTGCCAATTACCAAACCAATGCCGATAAAAACGAGCACAGGAAAGTAGTTTGCTAGCATGAATATAGGCCTCTTTATCTAATCCCTCTACTATAACACACTCTATCTAACTCGATGAGAAATAAGATGGTGCCGAAGGCCGGACTCGAACCGGCACAGCGTGTTTTATCGCCACTGCCACCTCAAGGCAGCGTGTCTACCTATTCCACCACTTCGGCTAATACTATGAAGAGGGGTCAAGCGGTTGCGACAAACTGTGACCGCGCACTTGTTGTGCATGAGCAACAAGATAAGTGAGTCCGATACTAGTCGCAAAAAAACCTGCCGCTAAAATCGCTGTTAACTTCATCAAAAATGAAGCAGGACCCAAACTGCCAAACATGGTATTAGCTGCACCGCTACCAAAAGACGCCCCTACATCTGCTCCTTTGCCATGCTGCACCAGCACCAGACTAATCAACGCCACCGCAATCAGCACATGAATCACGAGTACAAATTGTTGCATAACTCACCTATTCCTAGAAATTGTTCAGGATGCAAAGAAGCACCGCCAATTAAACCGCCATCCACATCTGGCATAGCGAAGATAGCTGCCGCATTGTCTAATTTCAAGCTGCCACCATATAAAATCGCTAGCTTATCGGCTAACGTGGCATCAAACAAGCGTAATTGCTCACGCAGAAACGCATGAACTGCTTGAGCTTGTTCAGGCGTTGCTTGATTGCCAGTGCCAATAGCCCAAATGGGTTCATAAGCAATTGCTGCTCGCGATAAATCCGCTGCTTTGTCCAGTTGCTGCAACACACTTGCCAATTGCTTTGCAATTACTGTTTGCGTTTTTCCCATCTCTCTTTCTTGTTGACTCTCACCAACACAAAGTATGGGTGATAAACCACTGGATAGTGCTTTGGCAAATTTTTTAGCCACAAATTCATTCGTCTCACCGTAGTACTGGCGCCGCTCAGAATGACCAATAGTTACATAACGACAATGAAAATCTAATAACATCGAGGCAGATACTTCACCGGTAAACGCACCGTCGGATTGTTCACTCATATCTTGAGCACCCCAAGCAATCGCTGTTTGTGCTAACAATTCCTCTGTCTTGGCCAAAAATGGATAAGGCACCAAAACAGCCAGTTGTGCTGCGACAACACGGGAATAACCCTGTTTGAGCGCTTGTAATAAATCTATTACTTGCGTCTTATTGCCATGCATTTTCCAGTTACCAACCACTAAGGGACGACGCATAATTTTCTCTTGATAATGGACTCAACAGGCGAATTCTATAGCAACTTAAGGTATTTTACAAAGGTCTGTGTTGGTCTGGTGGGCATCCCTGCCCAAAATTTAGCATCCTGCTTAACAGACCTCAGGCTACTTCCATTTAACATGGTATTCGAAGACACTAGCATTCCCTATGCGCAAACGACATCCATATTGATTGTCTTCAAAATAGCCAGCTCCTTTTTTAAGGAAACATTAAGGTAACATAGGCAAAGCACAACGCCAAGCTTTTTATTGAATGATTTTTATTCAAGCTAGCAAAGCAGAACGGGTTTATTTTTTGCAGTAAGTGGATTATTGCTAGCAAAGCGGACCATATCATAATCGATAAAGCGATAAGGTAAATCAGCATCACGATGCGCAGCAATGCCTAAACGAGTGGTTTGAATAATTTTTCGCGGACGAATTCCCTTATCCTCAATAAAAAAATCATTATTAAATTGCTTCTGATCCCAATCTTTTACTTTTAACCCTAAAGAACGACATAACAATACCTGACCACTGCATAAACCTTCGATAGGTCTCTCACGGTTTCGCAACGGATTCAAGCGTTTCATTTCACGCAACATACTGTCGACATGATCTACTTGCAAATAAGGAAATGCGGATTTAATTAATACGGCATTTCCTTGACCCTGACAACTGATATTCAAGGAGTCACCAGCACGCGAATAATACATATAAATCGTACCTGGTGGCATAAACAATGCCTTACGTTTTTCAGTATAGCCTAAAGAGGCATGTGATGCTTTATCCTGTAAATAATACGCTTCAGTTTCTATAATCTGCGTACATAACACGATATTGTTTTGCACAACATGAATGATTTTCCCTAACAGCTGTTTAGCCAAGGCTACGGCATCTTGATCAAAAAAATCTGTGCTTAACATTAGGTATTAAATTATTGTTAGATAACTATAAATATTCAATTATATCAGAAAATCGCTCTAAGCATAGTGCTATAACATATGCACTAGTAAGGCTTAATAATCACAGTATCACCAATTCTTAGAAAATCTTGATTCAACCATTTGGCTGCATCATCATAAACACGAATGCAGCCGTGACTGGCATTACGGTCATTGGGTACATTGTTGGACGCATGGATGGCGTAATACTTACTGAAAAACACACAATAGCCCATAGGTGCACCACCTTTACCTAAAGGATACCGACTAGAACGGCAATCAGCACCACGTTTACTCAACACTTTATAAGTTCCTGATGGCGTACGGCAAGCTCGCTTCACATCGGCACAATAATCAGCACCACCTGAGGCGACACCACTTTTAATCACACGCCCATCTTCAAGGGCGTACCACTTATGCTGCTTAGGATCAAAGATAAATACTCTTTCAGATGTATTATTAGCTGCAAGCTGCTGAAAGTGTGAGGATTTGATATCATGGGTAGCCGACGTATATGTGAAAAAGCCTAGACACCCGATAGTCATCAATAAGCTAGTAATTACCTTGCCACTCATCATTTAACCCCCCTCTAGCACCTAAACTAACACAGTTCTTGGTAATCATTCATGTATTCATAAATAGAACTATAGCCTACTCTAGAGAAATCACCAGGCTTGCTAGCACAGATACTATGAAGGATGTTAGAAGATGGCGTTAATTAAAAACAATCGTCTTTTTATCGTGAATAATCACTTTATCTTGCAAATGTGCCTGTAGTGCATCAGCTAATACAGAGCGCTCCACAGATTCACCAAGACGAATAAAATCATCAAGGCTTTTGCGATGATTTACGGCTATGACATTCTGATCAATAATCGGGCCTTGATCCAAGTCACCCGTCACATAATGCGCCGTCGCCCCAATTAATTTAACACCACGATCGTAAGCTTGTTTATAAGGACGTGCTCCCACAAAAGATGGCAAGAAACTATGATGGATATTAATCATTTTCCCTGCCAATTGAGCACATAAAGAAACAGGAATCACTTGCATATAACGAGCCAACACCAGCAGATCAACCTGCAATTCTGTAACAAGTGCTGCTAACTGTGCAAAATGATCTTGCTTATTTGCAACAGAAACGTGATGGAAAGGTAAATTAAAATCAGCAGCACGATGTGATAAATCAGCATGATTAGAAAAAACTCCCACAATATCGCAATAGAGCTGTTGATTAGTCCAACGATACAAAATCTCCTCCAAACAATGAGATTTCTTGGAAACCAACAACAACACTCTGGCTTTATCGAGACTATGGCTGATGCTATAAACCATGTTAAATTCGTCGGCGATCTTAGCAAAACACTGCTTAAAATCATTCGTTGTTAGCTGAAAGTTATCTGCCGCAATCTCATAACGCATAAAAAACCGTTGCTGATTGACATCACTATGATGATCCGCTTCTAGAATAAAACCTTGGTATGACTTGATAAATGCACTCACCGCAGAAACAATGCCACAACGGTCTGGACATGAAATAACCAACCGATAAGTATTTCTCACCCTTTTCTCCTTAAAAAAAGCTCACTAAAGCTACAAACTTATTATATTATAAAGGTGCTCAATCAATCAAAAGAATTAATACTGTAAATCATAGAAGTGCATTTACTAGGAATAACACTTATTGTTTACAAGCATCCAATAAATAGCAGTTACTGTCAATTACTTTTCAGTTAAGCTTGTGTAGAATCTGCCGGTCAACAACTGGTATTTTTATGTTTAAAATAAAAAAGTCCGACACAACTGAATTTAATGCGTCATCTCCACAAGCACGTGGCGAGCGCTTAAAAGCCATTCGAAAATCCGCTAATCTGACAAGACAAGCGATTGAAACACGTCATGGCATTAGCGCGTCCACCTTACGTAGCTGGGAAGATGCACGCGCCAATGGGCTCACTTACCAAGGTGCAAGGCGGTTTATCACAGCATTACAAAATGAAGGCATTATCTGTTCTATTGAGTGGTTGCTATACGGCAGAGGAAAACAACCGTTGATTGTCACGGGAGTCAAAACACCATCACAAGAGGCACCACCTAATAGTAAAGAGCAAACACTAAAAGAACTTAATTTCTTCATGGATACCCATGCTAAAGGGACCTACTGCATTGTGAAAGATGATGGTATGGAACCTTGGTACAATCCAGGGGATTATGTTGCCGGTGATTTACGCTATGGTAATGAAATTAACACCCTAATTGGCAAAGCTTGCATACTTGAAACAGAAAAAGGTGAGACTTATTGTCGATTATTACGTAAAGGATTAACGGATTCCAGTTATACGCTACAATGTCTAAACGTTAAAACAACACTAGTACAGCCAACACTTTACAACGTTAAGATAGTCAGTGCCGCAGCAATTATCTGGCTACGAAAAGCAAGCAGCAATAATGGACTTCCTTGACGATGTAAGCTTATGCAGCGCCGGCAGGCCTGCTGCGAGAGAACAATTAGACTGACGCAACCTGAGCAGCGCTGTTCAGACATGGATAATCAGACACGAAGTCTGATTAAGCCGCGCGTGAGTCAGGATGACGAATCGCGGCGACCATGGCGGAACAAGCAGCGCAAGGTGAGTACAGTCGGTGATCTCGCAGCAGGCCTGCCGGCGCTGCATAAGCTTACAATCAATGACATAGCCAAATTAGGAGGAAACCTTCCAACCTGTGGCCTCAGCCACAGCCAGCCCAATATTGGCAGGAGACTTCACCGTGCACACACCGGCTTTTTCCAAGGCATTAAATTTTTCAGCCGCAGTTCCCTTACCACCGGCAATAATAGCCCCAGCATGTCCCATACGTTTACCCGATGGCGCGGTAACACCAGCAATATACGAAACAACCGGCTTGCTGACATGATGCTTGATAAATTCCGCGGCTTCTTCCTCAGCACTACCCCCAATTTCTCCTACCATCACAATGGCTTCAGTTTGCGGGTCTTTTTCAAATAAGGCTAAGACATCAATAAAACTGGTACCAGGAATTGGATCACCACCAATACCAACACAACTACTTTGCCCAAAACCCAACTGACTGGTCTGATTAACCGCTTCATAGGTCAAGGTTCCTGAACGTGATACAATACCAACGCGACCTTTTTTATGAATATGGCCTGGCATAATACCAATTTTACATTCCCCTGGCGTAATCACCCCAGGACAGTTAGGCCCAATTAAACGCACATCAGGAAATTGTCGCATATAAGTCTTGACCGCCAGCATATCAAGCACCGCAATGCCCTCAGTAATACAGATTACCAATTTAATACCCGCTTCAACCGCTTCAATAATCGAATCTTTACAAAACGGCGCTGGCACGAAAATAACACTGGCGTCAGCCGCAGTTTCTACAACCGCTTCTTTGACACTATCAAATACTGGCAGGTTTAAATGACTCTGGCCACCTTTACCTGGCGTTACACCACCAACCATCTGTGTACCATAGGCGATACATTGCTCTGAATGCAAGGTGCCTTGCTTTCCAGTAAAACCTTGACAAATTACTTTGGTATTTTTATTAACGAGTATACTCATTGTTTTCTCACTATTTTACAACATTAACAACTTGCTTTGCAGCATCAGAAAATCCAGTAGCAGCAACAATATTAAAGCCACTGTCTGCGAGTTTTTTAGCACCTAATTCAGCATTATTGCCCTCTAGTCGCACCACCACAGGAACACTGATACCCACCTCAGCGACAGCACCAATAATTCCATCAGCGATTAAATCGCAACGAACAATACCGCCAAAAATGTTAACCAATATTGCTTTAACTTTGCTATCAGAAACAATAATCTTAAATGCTTCGGCAACACGTTCTTTGGTTGCACCACCACCGACATCAAGAAAGTTAGCCGGCTCACCACCATTTAACTTAATTAAATCCATAGTCGCCATCGCCAAACCTGCCCCATTGACCATGCAACCAATATTACCGTCTAAGGCAATGTAATTTAGCTCCCATTGTTGCGCTTTATTTTCACGTTCATCTTCTTGCTTGGTATCACGCATTTCACGTAATTCAGGCTGACGGTACAAGGCATTGTCATCAATATTTAATTTGGCATCCAAACACACTAACTCCCCTGCTGCAGTCACCACCAAAGGATTAATTTCTAATAAGCCTAAATCCAGATCAACAAATAACTGATACAATGACATCACAATGTGAGTAAATGAACGCAAGGAATCAATCGCCAAATCTAAGCCAAAAAATAACTGACGGCATTGATAAGGCTGCATACCAACCGTCGGGTCAACAACCACTTTTAAAATTTTATCCGGCGAGGTCTCAGCCACTTTCTCAATTTCCACACCACCCTCAGTCGATGCCATAAACACTACACGTTGCGTCGCTCTATCAATTACCGCACCTAAGTAAAGCTCACGCGCAATATCTGAAGGCTCTTCAATCAAAACTTGATTAATAGGTTGGCCATACTCATCGGTTTGATAAGTCACCAGGCGTGTACCCAACCACGCTCTTATAGTCGCTTTAACCGCCTCTTTATCATCGAGGACTTTCACACCACCGGCTTTACCACGTCCCCCTGCATGCACTTGGGCTTTCACCACCCAACGACTACCGCCTAATTTATTAATAGCCGTTTGCGCTTCATCGGGATTGAGTACTACCTCGCCCATTGGTACGGGAACACGGTATTTTCTCAATAAATTTTTTGCCTGATATTCATGTAAATTCATTTGATTTAACCTTATTAATAATTAGACTTCCAACAACAAACGCGCCGGATCCTCCAACGCATCCTTAATCGTCCGTAGAAATAACACTGCTTCACGACCATCGATGACACGATGATCATAGGATAAAGCCAAATACATCACGGGACGTATTACCACCTCTCCCTTTTCTGCGATGGGGCGTTCAACAATATTGTGCATCCCTAAGATAGCGGTTTGCGGTGGGTTAATGATAGGCGTTGATAACATGGAGCCAAAGGTTCCTCCATTGGTAATCGTAAACGTTCCTCCCATCATATCTTCCATTGCAATTTTACCACTGGCAGCTTTTTCAGAGTAAGCACGAATTTCCTTCTCAATATCTGCCATTGACAAACGTTCTGCATTACGCAAAATCGGCACGACCAAACCTCGTTCACTGCCAATGGCAATACCCACATCACAAAACTCATGATAAATTAAATCAGCACCATCAATGGACGCATTAACTGCAGGAAAACGCTTCAACGCTTCAACAGCCGCCCTAGTAAAAAATGACATAAACCCTAGCCGCGTGCCGTGGGTTTTTTCGAAAGTATCCTTGTATTTAGCACGCAAATCCATTACCGGTTTCATATTGACTTCATTAAAAGTGGTTAGCAAGGCTGCCTCATGCTGCACTTGCACCAATCTTTCGGCAATACGCGCCCTAAGACGTGACATGGGAACACGTTTTTCACCGCGACTACCTGATGATGTGGGTAATGACGCAGCAGTGGTTTGTAAATGATTTTCAACATCTTGCTTGGTAATGCGGCCTCCTTTACCACTGCCTTTAAGACCTTGGGTATCCACACCTTTTTCACTCGCCAAACGACGCACAGACGGGCTTAAATGCTCATTGCTTGCCGAGGTTGATGATGATGCCGACGGAGCAGACGCCTCTTGCTTACTTGCTGGCGCTGCTTTTTGCTCGGTGGTTTTGGCTGCACCGGCAACAATGACTGCTAATAGCGTATCAGCAGAAACTGTTTCTCCTTCAGGTACTAGAATCTTTTCAATCACACCCGATTCAGGCGCGGGAACCTCTAACATCACTTTATCGGTTTCCAAATCCACCAAATTATCATCACGACTCACGCTGTCGCCAACGGCTTTATACCACTTAGACACGGTTGCATCGGTAACCGATTCCGGCAAAGTAGGTACTTTAATCTCTATGCTCATCGTCTTCCCCCCCATTTATTCTTGACTTGGCGCTATCGCCAATGCTTCATTAACCAAAGTCTGCTGTTGTTGTTTATGCAAAGCAGGATAACCCACTGCCGGTGCCGCTGAGTGTTCGCGACCTGCGTAAATTAGATTTTGATGCGGCGCCAAACAATCAACAATACGATGGCGACTCATAAACCAAGCTCCTTGGTTTTTAGGTTCTTCCTGACACCAGACCACAGTTTTTGCCTGAGTGTAGCGTTGTAATTCAGCTCTAATGCCGTCATAGGGGAAAGGATATAGTTGCTCAATACGGATAATAACCACATCGGTGCGTTTATGTGAGCGCCGTGCTTCCAACAAGTCATAGTAGACTTTACCACTACACAAAATAACACGTGTCACTTTCTTGTCACTTAAGTTATCGATTTCCGGAATAAAGCATTGAAACTCACCTGAGACTAATTCCTCTAATTGTGAGACCGCTAATTTATGCCGCAACAAGCTTTTAGGACTCATCACTACCAAAGGCTTACGAAATGGACGCAGCACTTGACGACGTAGCAAATGATAGATTTGTGCAGGTGTGGTTGGCATACACACTTGGATATTGAATTGCGCACACAATTGTAAATAGCGCTCTAAACGCGCTGAGGAATGCTCCGGCCCCATGCCTTCGTAACCATGCGGCAATAATAGCGTTAATCCCGATAAACGATTCCATTTCTGCCATCCTGAACTGATAAACTGATCAATAATGACTTGGGCACCGTTAGCAAAATCGCCAAATTGCGCCTCCCAAATCGTTAAACCACGCGGTTGTGCCGTGGAATAACCGTATTCAAACCCCAACGCTCCAGCTTCAGATAACAAGGAATCATAAATTTGTAATCGCGCTTGATTATCCATCAAATGTCGCAATGGCATATATTCAGCACCAGTTTTTTGATCATGCAATACGGCATGACGATGATAAAAAGTGCCACGACGACAATCCTCACCGACAAGACGCACGGGGTAGCCAGCGGTTAATAACGTAGCATACGCTAAATTCTCAGCAAAGCCCCAGTCCATCGGTATATCATCAGCAGCCATTTTTTTACGTGCCATCATCAGACTGTTAACCTGACGCTGCAACTGAAAATGCTCGGGAAAAGCCGAGATTTTTTCTGCAAGCGTAAGTAAGCGCGAACGATCTAAGCCATCGTCATCTAAAGGCGCTGTCCATAGCTGATCGATATAACTAGCCCAGTTAGCGGCATAGGTTTTGGATAACCCTTCTGGTAATGCCTCCAATACCTCTTCACCATTATCCAACTTACTCCGATAATCCTCTACCATCGCATCTATATCAGATTGCGAAAATTGCTTTTCTGCTTGCAACTTCTGTGCATATAGAGTCTTGGTGGTAGGATGCTTTTTGATAATATGATACATCATTGGCTGCGTTGCGGTTGGCTCATCCACTTCCTGATGACCATGACGGCGATAGCACACTAAATCAATCACAATATCCTTGTGGAAACGCATACGATAATCCAAAGCCAGTTGCATTACCGCCACACAAGCCTCAGGATCATCGCCATTAACATGAAAAATCGGAGAATCCAGCATTTTCGCTAAATCACTGCAATAAAGCGATGAACGCGCATCATGAGGGTTACTGGTAGTAAATCCCACTTGATTATTGACAATAATATGAATAGAACCGCCGACGCAATGTGCGCGTGTTTGCGACATACTCAGAGTTTCCATCACAATGCCTTGACCAGCAAAAGCAGCATCGCCATGAATCTGCACTGGAATAGCGTAATTAAAACGATCCAAACGATGACGCGTATGCGCATCCTGACGCGCACGCACTGACCCCATAATCACCGGATTAATAAACTCCAAGTGCGAGGGGTTAAATGCCAAGGCTAAGTGTAAAGGCCCAGCATTGGTTAACACATCACGAGAATAACCGCGGTGATATTTTACATCACCCGAGGTCATGCCATATTCTTTTTTGCCTTCAAATTCTAAAAATAATTCTTGTGGCGGATGGCCCATCACATTTAACAAAACGTTTAAACGGCCACGGTGCGCCATACCAATCACCATCTCTTGAATGCCTTTTTGACGCGAGCGTTGCGCTAACTCATCTAACATGGGAATTAAACTATCAGCCCCTTCAATGGAAAACCGCTTTTGGCCCACGTATTTCATATCCAGGTATTTTTCTAAGGTTTCTGAGGCAATCAAACACCGTAAAATATTCTTTTTAGTTGCCGAGTCATACTGCATAGCAGGAAGCGTCTGCTCAATATACTGTTGCAACCAATGACGCTCTGCTTCATCAGCAATGGTACTGTATTCAACACCAATGCTTGTGCAATACACGGTTTTTAACTTTTCAACAATCGCTTGCAGTGTTAACTGATGTTCTGATAACCCTAATGAATCAAATGGGCTTTGGTAATCGACCTCACTCAAACCATAATGCGATAATTGTAAGCGAGGGTCTGCCTCACGCTGATAGCCCAATGGATTAATAGTTGCATTCAGGTGACCAAAACGACGATAGGCCTGGATTAAACGATCTACCGCAACTTGTTGCGCATCCGCACTAGATACCACCACAGCAGGTCGTTGCGATAATTGCCGAAATGTCTCTCTAATGGCTTGATGTGAGGCATCACTACCACGTTGATCGCTTTTAAGCGAGGCAAAATAATCACGCCACTCAGGTTCAATACACTGAGGGTCTTCTAGATACGCTTCATATAAATCTTCAATATAACCTGCATTGACACCGGCCAAATAAGCGTTATTGGCAAACGCTTTCATCGTCATTTTTTGCATGACACTACCTTTCTTCTCTATCACTCAACATTTCAGCACGAATTTCACGAATAGCTTTGGTCGGATTTAATCCTTTAGGACACACAGAGGCACAATTCATAATGGTACGACAACGAAAGGCTTTAAAGCGGTCTTTCAAATCATTTAAACGCGCTTGGGTTTCAGTATCGCGACTGTCCGCAATAAAACGATATGCGGCGAGCAAACCGGCTGGCCCAATAAACTTATCAGGATTCCACCAGTAAGAAGGACAAGAACTAGAACAACAGGCACACAAGATACATTCATATAACCCATCTAATCGAGCGCGTTGCGCAGGCGATTGCAAACGTTCTTTTTCTGGTAGCGCTTTTTTATTTTGCAAGTAAGGTTTTATTTTATAAAACTGCTGATAAAACTGCTGCATGTCTACAATTAAATCACGAATCACGGGAAATCCTGGCAAAGGTCTTAATGTGACATGATCCGGCAATTGATTTAATTGAGTAATACAGGCCAAGCCATTTTTACCGTTGATATTCATACCATCTGAGCCACAAACTCCCTCACCACAAGAGCGCCTGAAGCCAATATCAGGATGCTGTTGTTTTAATGCTTCCAGGGCATTAAGTAACATTTTTCCGACTACTTGACTTAAATCAATTTGAAAGTCTTGCATATAAGGCTTATCGTCTTTATCAGGATTATAACGATAAATAGAAATGGTCATAACACGTGAACTCATGATTAGTCCCTCTCAGCCAAAGGAAAAGCCTCCATCCCTTGTGGCTCAAAATTAACTGGTCGAAAATCTAAGCGACCATCTTCATAACACAAGGTATGTTTTAACCATTGCTCATCATTACGCTCTTTATAATCATAACGTGAGTGTGCGCCACGACTCTCAGTGCGTTGCGTGGCAGAAATCGCTGTGGTCATGGCCACTGCCATTAAGTTCTCTAACTCCAAGGCTTCAATACGTGCGTAATTAAAGACATTACTGGTATCCAAGAGCTTGGCTTTTTGTAAACGCACTTGAACCGCTTTCAGTTGTTCAAGCCCCTGCTCCATAGATTTAGCATCTCTAAAAACACCAAAGCTCTCTTGCATAATTTTTTTCATTTCATCACGCAGTGCCACCGGATCTTCGGTGTTATTAGAAGACTCCCAACGCTGCAAACGTGACATGGCTTTATCAATATCTGCTTGATTAGGCTCTCGAAAACTTAAATCATTTTTCAATGCCTGCTCCAAATGCAAACCAACCGCACGACCGAAGACGACTAAATCTAATAAAGAATTTGTACCCAAACGATTAGCACCATGCACAGACACACACGCGCATTCTCCCGCGGCAAAAAACCCTTCAACAATTTGATCCTGACCTTGATGCAGGGTCAACACTTGACCATTGACATTAGTAGGAATTCCCCCCATTAAATAGTGGCAGGTGGGCACTACCGGAATCGGATCTTTAGCAGGATCAACATTGGCAAACTTTTTAGCGAGCTCAGTAATACCTGGTAAGCGCTCATGCAACACTTTTTCCCCTAAATGATCAAGCTTCAACATGACATGATCTTTTTGCGAGCCACAACCTCTACCCGCTAAAATTTCCATAACGCTGGATCGAGACACCACATCTCGGCAGTCTAAATCTTTCAAGTGAGGTGAATAACGCTCCATAAAGCGTTCACCATCTGCGTTTAAGAGATAGCCTCCTTCACCGCGAGCGCCTTCGGTAATCAAACAACCGGCACCAGCGATCCCGGTGGGATGAAACTGCCAAAATTCCATGTCTTGAACCGGAAAACCCGCACGCAATAACATACCAATACCATCGCCGGTATTGGTATAAGCATTGGTGGTAAATTTAAAAATACGCCCAGCACCACCGGTTGCAAAAACGGTAGCACGAGCTTTGAAAAAAGCGATCTGGCCATCTTCAATATTCATTGCCAATACACCGGCGACACCACCATCGGCACCGCGAATTAAATCAATGCTATACCACTCATCGTAAAAATGGGTATGGTGCTCAACGTTTTTCTGATACAAAGTATGCAGCAAAGCATGACCAGTGCGATCAGCCGCAGCACAGGTTCGACGGGCTAACTCACCACCAAAATCACGCGTATGACCACCAAAAGGACGTTGATAAATTTTACCATCGTCTAAACGGGAAAAAGGCAAACCCATGTGCTCTAGCTCAATCACGGACTGTGGCGCGTGCTCACACATATACTGCACCGCATTTTGATCGGCCAGATAATCCGAACCACGCACGGTATCGAACATATGCCATTGCCATTTGTCCGGCACTACATTGCCCAAAGCCGCAGCAATACCTCCTTGAGCAGACACAGTGTGAGAGCGAGTTGGAAACACCTTGGAAATAACGGCCACTTTGTAGTTGGATTGCGCCATCTGTAACGCGGCTCGCATACCCGCGCCACCTGCACCAACAATCACCGTATCATATTCTTTTACTGTCATTGACATGATTTTTCTCACCCCACTATCGTGGTCTTAACGCCACAAGGTTTCCAAAGTCCAGACTAGATAAGTCATCAGCAATAAGATAACTAGAATTTCTAACAAACGCCGCCATGCTGTCACCTTGACGTAATCGGTAAACACCGTCCATAAGCCAATCCAGGCGTGCCATAAAACGCTCAACAACACCAACATTGTTGCCAAACGCATCCAAGAATTAGTCAATAAACCTTTCCAAGTGGCATAGTCTACCGCACTATGCCCTAACCAATAACTGATTAAAAAAATAACATAAACACCAATAATCACCGCAGTACAGCGCTGCACTATCCAGTCAACCAAGCCACTGCGAGAAACCTGTTTTACCACAGCCACACCCCCACTAGAATAAACAGTACAATGGCGACTATAAAAACAAGATAGGCACTGGCTTTGCCAGCATCAAGCGACTCACCATAACCTATATCCATGACCAGATGGCGAACCCCCGCCAGCAGATGAAACAAAGTGGCACAAATCATAAGCCACAATAAAAATTTCATACCGATATTCTGTAATAACGCTTGAGTGGCGATAAAACCTTGCTCTGATAGTGACGATTTATGCAACAGGTAGATGGCCAAAGGCAACAACAAGAACAAGAAAACACCAGAAATACGGTGCATGATGGAGAGAATCGCCATAGGGGGGAAGTGAAACTTAGTCAAGTCCAAGTTAACGGGTCTTTGCTTGTTCACAGAAGGCACACTCTCTATTCTAGGTTAATGATTCAGCCATACTGAATCGCGTCGATTATAGCCAGATTATTTCTGGAAAACAAACGCCTGAGTTTTACTTGCAGCTACACACCAGTACGCCTGATCAAGTATAGCAAAGTTCGAGCCAATAAGTGATGGCGACAAAAGTCAGATAAATCTCAACCAACTATGCTGCCATTGGCTTCAGGTTATCACGCCTTTTTGGATTGGTTGTGAGAAAACGATTAGGCTAGCACAACCTGAGCGCTGCTCTGCAGACACGGATAATCACACAGGATGTGTGATTAAGCCGCTCTTGAAGGATGACGAATCGCGGCGACCGTGTCGGGACAAGCAGCGCAAGGTGAGCATAGTCGATGATCTCACAACCAACCCAAAAAGGCGTGATAACCTGAAGCCAATGGCAGCAAGGTCAAGCGTTTACGTTTGAAAAAAAAGCAAAATTTGACTATGATTGGGGGGGATAACTATCGTCAAAGAGAACTTTTCATGAATGAAAAAAAAGCAATATTAGATTTAGCAGGCAAAGACTTAGCACTCACTGTTCATTCTGGCACACTGGGCAATGATGTCGTTGACATTAAGCCCTTAGGCGACCAAGGGACCTACACCCTAGATGTTGGCCTCTATGCCACTGCCGCTTGCGAATCCAAGATCACCTTTATCAATGGTGAAAAAGGCATACTGCTTTACCGCGGCTACCCTATCGACCAGCTCGCTTTTCAATCCGATTACATGGAAGTCTGTTATCTGCTGCTCAACGGTGATTTACCCAACAAAGCAGAAAAACAAGACTTCTTGAATACCATTAATCATCATAACAGCGTTCATGATCAACTCAGCACGTTTTTCAAAGGCTTTCGCCGTGACGCCCACCCAATGGCCATTATGGTCGGCGTGGTCGGTGCTTTATCCGCATTTTATCACGATGCCTTGGATATTAATCGCCCCAAAGATCGTATGCTAGCAGCAATACGACTCGTTGCCAAAATGCCAACACTAGCGGCAATGTGTTATCGATATTCGGTGGGAGACCCCTTTCTACACCCTAGAGAAGACCTAGGCTACGCTGAAAACTTTTTACATATGATGTTTAACCGACCACACAGTGGCAAAAATCCTGACCCTATTTTGGCACGCGCTATTGACAGAATTTTTACCCTACATGCTGATCATGAACAAAATGCTTCAACCACGGTAGTCAGAGCTGCCGGTTCCACGGGAGCTAACCCGTTTGCCTGTATTTCTGCTGGCATTGGCGCTTTGTGGGGACCAGCGCACGGGGGCGCCAATGAAGCATGCTTGCGTATGCTCAATCAAATTGGTGATGAGTCACAAATCGATAAATATATCGCAAAGGCTAAAGATAAAAATGATCCGTTTCGTTTAATGGGGTTTGGTCATCGAGTTTATAAAAACTATGACCCTCGTGCCAAAGTGATGCGTCAAACCGCGCATGAAGTGTTGGATGCGGTGGGGCGAAAAAGCGAACCACTATTCAAGCTCGCGATTGCGCTGGAAAAAATTGCTTTAGAAGATCCGTATTTTATCGAGAAAAAACTCTATCCCAATGTAGACTTTTACTCTGGCATTACGCTTAGCGCATTAGGTATTCCACCCAACATGTTTACCGTTATTTTTGCCCTATCACGCACGGTGGGTTGGATTTCGCATTGGATGGAGATGATTAGCGATCCTAAGCATCGTTTAATTCGACCGCGGCAACTATACACTGGACCACAAGCACGTGATGTGACTGAAATCAGCCAAAGGTAATGGCTACACTTACACTAATAGTGGTAACGACACTGCGCAATGGTAATATCGTTTTTTAATACTCTATAAACAAGACGATGCGCTCGATTAATGCGTCTAGACCAGTAACCAGACCACTGGTGCTTAAGTGGTTCAGGATCACCAATACCAGAAAAGGGCTGCCTTGCAATGGCTTTAACCAAGTCATTAGTACGTTTTAATATTTTTTTATCAGCCTTTTGCCAATACAAATAATCATCCCATGCATTTGATGCCCAAGACAAATTCACTCTTCAAGCAACCGATGGCGCCGCACTTTCCCCGCTTCTATTTCCTCTATCGCATGCCCCAAACGTCTAGCATTTTCAGGACACGCAAGCAAGTAGGCTATTTCCTCATAAGCATGAAAATCCTCTAGCGACATTAAGATGCTGGGCTTACCATTCTGTCGCGTCACTAAGACAGGCTGATGATCCTCATTCACTTGGTCTAAAAACTTTGCTAACTGACTACGAAATAATGAATAGGTAACTGTTTTCATAGCAAATAACTTAAATTCTGACATTGTACTTGTACCATGTTATTAGCCCAATACCAAGGCAGTATTCTCACAAAACCGATAAACTTTCGAAATAATCGCTGGACTGCATTTCAATCAGACGCGATTGCGTGCGTGCAAATTCAAACTGCAATTGCCCATTAGGATAAAGCGCCTCAATCGCCGCGGCAGCAGATAACACAACTCTAACTCTAGCATCATACAACACGTCAATTAAATGAATAAATGCCGTGGTTAAATTAAGCTGTTGTGGCAGTAATACTGGAATATCACTGACAAAAATCGTGTGGTAACGTTTCGCGATC
>CAZSHR010000001.1:0-47927 GCA_964606725.1 uncultured Coxiella sp. | reverse complement strand
GAAAGTAACTATTTTCGGGTATTCAAGTTAGGTTTTCATCGAACTGACGTTATTTTGCTCGTTAGAAACCAGTATGAGCCTCTGCCGGTTCCTTTTGAAGAAACCATGCCTTTTTCGCGAAGACTCGTTAATGTGTTTCTAATTGTGCGGTCAGTGGGCGGGTTTGTAATACGTGAGATGATTTCTTTTAACGTCATTTGTTTTTGTGTGTTAAGAATAACCAGTAATGTTCTTTCTCTTTCAGAGAATTTCATCGGTCCATGTTCGCCTTGTTGAATGATTTGTTTAAGTTGGCCGATGGATTGTTTAAAGTAGAACTGTACTAGAAATCCATCATCCACTTCTGAAAATAGTGGTGGCTCTAAGTTTTGTTCTTTGCATAACTCAATCATTCGTAATGTGCCGCTGCCATATCTTTCAATAAGTTTTCGTGCGTGAAAAACATTGGCAATTCTGGGGTTGCGCCGTCTTGATGTATGCCTTACTTTAAGTTGTGGAATAGTCATATCACCGTACAAATGGCCTGCATTATGGATTTCAAGGTGTGTATTAAAAATTAATAAAGCAATATCACCTGTACGATCTGAATAATCTCTATGAACCAGAGCATTGATAATGGCCTCACGAACCGCTAAAAAAGGGATAGCTGGCTCATCAATACGTTCCATTTGGTTGGGTGAAAAGTGACTAGATATCGATAAATGCTTGCGAATAAATGATTCAGCTTCATCGAGTATTTCAAAAGCATTGCCTCTTACCTGCTTACTATCCAGAATATCATTCATTGTTTCATCAATAAAACACCCTAGTCGAATAAAGCATTGTGGGTAATCAGCAGGCATTTTCTTGGCAAAAAGCACCATTGCAGCATTGTTTATTTCATTATTGTTATCAATCATATCTAGGCTAGTCAGTGCTTCTTTTATGTCTTTTGTTTGAATGCTGCTTGGAACGCGCTTGTTGTCAACTGCAATATTGATGGTTTTTAAAATTTCAGTCGTGTCCAAATCTTCAATTGTGTAACCATTTTTTGCTGGCAGTGATTCCCATAACTCAGAAAATCCGGCAGAATTTAGCAAACGCTGTTTATAGCTTTCTACTGGCATTTTCTTTAATTGCGCTTCATTACGTAAATAAGGTATTCCTTTGTAAGAAAAAGGAATTTTATCCTTTCGTGGTTTGGCTTTGATGCAGACAAGTTGTTTAGTACTTTCTTGAGCAGATATGTAATTGATTTCTATATCTGGCCACGGGTCGAAATGATTGCAAAATGAAGACAGCTTGTTTTTTGTTGATTCAGTAACTTCTATTCCCATTATTTTCTTTTTGTCGCTAATACCGATAAGGCCAACTCCACCTTCCCCATTAAGGAAGCCGCAGATAGCTCTTCCTAATTTTTCTAGCTCTGAGATTGACTGCTTATATTCGACAGAGCGAGATTCGTCATTTTTGATGAGTTGTTTTATATCGTCTAATGTCATTAATTTTCCAGAATTCAAAGAAAAGGTATCCTGCTATTAAAGATTCCTATAGTAACCTTGTTGGTTTTTATCATTTTTGTTTGATAATAACATAATTCAATGGTTTGCAACCAGTGGAGGTATATAGAAGCAAAAATTTAATTTTTTTTTAATGATTAATTGATGGGAAGGAGTTCCGCACTTTGCAGGATTATCCATTGCCGCAGGAGCGGCATCCAAATTTTCTGAAATAACAACAATTTTTACTAGATTCAGCCTGGAATGCAGTTTTTTCACCCGAAGTGATTGAAAAAAATGGTGAAAATAGTACAATTCAGTTTTTTGAGTGTTATCTTGCTTATGGAAATATAGTCATACAGCATCCTACTACTCTCTATCGTTGAAAGAAAAATAGGTAAGTTATCATGTCAAGCTTAGAATGGCATCCTGACATTAGCATCACTTCTGCTCTGGCAATACAGTGCATAGAAAGCGAATTTCCTGAACTTAAACCAATTGAAACCATAGAAATGATAGGTGAAGGGTGGGATAACAAAGTATTCCTTGTCAACAAGCAATGGGTTTTCCGTTTTCCTCAGCGGGAAAAATCGTTTCAGCTAATTGAGCAAGAAAATCGCATATTGAATTACTTGAATCAAGGTTTTGAGGTGGCAATTCCCAAGCCTCACTATATCAGCCAGTACTCAAAATACCCTTTTCATGGATATACGATGGTTAAGGGGGGTAGTGCACACGAAGTAGGCCTTAGTGATAAGCAGCGAGTTGACAGCATAGCTCCCTTGGCAAAATTTCTCAAAAAGCTACATGGTATTCGACCTGAGGATTTAGAAAAAGTCGGTGTTGCAGCACAAGTATTTGATCGGTCGGATACGCATCGATTGCTTAAGCTACTTGATGCTAGGGTGAAAAAAATAATGAATAAAAAAATAATGGACATGGATTATCAGTGCTTAGCTCGTCAGATAGCGATAATCGAAAAAATTGTTTTACCTAAAGAAGAAAGCCGACTGATTCATGGCGATTTATATTGTCGTCATTTACTATTTCATCAAGGGAAACTAAGCGGCATTATTGATTGGGGTGATACCGGTATTAATCATCCAGCTATTGATTTGTCTATTCTTTTTAGTTTTTATCCAGCAAGTTGCCATCAATCTTTTTTTGAGTATTATGGTCAAGTTGATGAGAAAACTTGGCAATATGCGCGTTTTATTGCGATGTATATTTTACTAACATTGGTGTTGTATGCTTATGAAAAAAATGATCAAGGGCTATTATCAGAGGTAGTTGCTTCATGGCAAAGGTTATCGGATATAGAGTAATTTTTTATTACAAGTAATGGGTCAAGACGACAATAAATTTAGAATTTATAAGTTAAAGCTCTACTCAAGCTGCATGTAAAGAAACAATAGGATCTAATCGCGAGGCACGAAATGCAGGGTAGAAACCTGATAGTATGCCGACAATAATCGAAACAAAAAATCCTAGTAATATCGGCATAAGCATAAAATGAAATACCCAGTGCGAAAATAGCGAAAAAACATAGGAAAAAACAACACCCACGATAACGCCCAAGCTTCCTCCTATCATGGTTAAGAAAATCGATTCTATCAAAAACATCACTAAGATATCTCTTTGCCGTGCACCGATGGCAAGGCGAATACCAATCTCTCGTTGCCGCTCCACCACAGACACTAATAAAATATTCATCACGCCAATAGCGCCGACGAATAAAGAAATACTGGCAATGGCTACCAGTAGCCAAGTAAAAGTTGCCCGTTGTCGGCTAATTAATGTGAGAATTTGTTCAGGATTGCGAATATTAATATGAGCTGAGGGTAGTAAGTGTTTGAGTTTTTTCTCAACTTGTGTTTGTACTGACCTAAGTTTGGCTTTTTCATTGAGTTTAATTAGCAGACTATTAAGTGAAGTGCTATCTGCGAGTTGGTATGAGGCATCTAGGGGTACGATAATGCTATTGTTGATGGAGACATCAACAAAAAGATTAGGCTGCCAAGGTTCAAGCACACCAATTACGGTAAAAAATAATTGTCCGACTAATAGCTGATGTCCAATGGGGTTGAACAACCCATTTTGCCTGAGATTTTTTGCAACATCAGCACCAATCACCGCAAAAGCTTTGCTTTGATCGAGTTGGCTGATAAAACGTCCTTGCTTTAGTTGCAGCTTAGTTAAGTTATAGAAATTATCCAGCGCACCAATCACGGTTGCTTCTTGATTGCTGTTACGATAAATTACCGAATTAAAAGTATAACTGTAAGGGGCAATGCTAATGATTGCTTTAGAGCTATTTTTAATCGTTCGAACATCATCAAGCCCAAAAGAATGATTGAGTTGTGATCCTGAGTGACCACTATTGTTCGAAATACTGATGGCTAATAGCTGTGTTCCCAGTGTCTTGAATTGAGCCAGTGCTTGTGCAGTTGCTAGTTTTGATGAAGTGATTAGAGCAACTGTGGCGGCTGTGCCCACTAAAATGCCCAAAATCGCTAGCGTAGCTCGTAATTTTGTGCTCAAAATATTAGTCAGTGCATCAGAGAAGTAGCGCTGCAACATGTTATTAATCGCTTAATTCTAGGGCATTGCGGTAACATGCTTCGATTTTATCCGTTTCATTGAGTGTGCGATAGAGCATAGCTAATTCGATATAGGCGCTGACTGATGGTCGAGATTGAATGCTTTGCAGTAAATATTCTTTTGCTTTGCCCCATAACTGCTCGCTGATACACAGTTTTCCGAGGCAAAGTAGTAATTTGGTATCCTGTGGATGTTGCGTTAACCAATTTTCTGCGATAGTAATCTGTTTGCTGCGGTTGGCTTGAATCTCAGCAAACAATGGTAGTAACTCCTGGTGCCAGTGTTTTTTTAAGAAACTTGTCACGGTTTGCATTGCTAAATCATGTTGTTGATAGTTTAGCAGCCCTATAACGTACAGGCGTGTAAACTCTTGGTCACGTTGTGATTTTGGAAGTGATTGCCAGAAATGTTGTAGCGAATCAAGGTCTTTGTTCACCATCTCTTTTAACAGAGCCAGATGAATATCATACTCATATTGCTCATAGCTTTTTTTACTCAGTGCTTTATATTTTTTTACTAGAGGGAGCAATTGGTGGCAGGCTTGACATTGACCTAGCTTAGCATTTACTTCAAGTAATAGTTTTAAAATATGACTGTGGTGTGGTGACAATTGGTTTAAGTGTTGCAGTGTTGATAAACCTTGTTCCCATTGTTCACTATCAAGCTGTAGTTTTGCTTGAGTTAAGCCAATGGCAATAGCGGCTGGCTTATCGTTGTTGTGGGCTAGGCGTAAATACTCTTCACGGCGATCAAAAGCACGCTGCGCATTCGCAGCAGTCGCCGCTCCTAGGTAGCTAATCAGTGGTTTTCTGGAAATCTTTGCTGCTTTAATAAGTTTTTCTTCGGCTTTTTGCCATTGCCCTTCGGCCAGTTGGCATAAGCCAGCCTGTGTTAGAATTTGTGCTTTACGTTCACGGTAGGATTTTTTCCATAGGCGGTATTGTTTAGCAAGGCGCAGTGATTTTCCGATAAATCGCAGAGCAATGTAAAAAACTAGAAAGCTTATTAGCACAACTAATAATGCGACCCATAGTGAGGATTCTATCATCCAATGATTGTAGGTGATTAGTACATAGTTGCTGACTTGCGATACCTCAATGCCAATGTAAATTGACAACAACAATAAGGCAAAACTAATAATAAGATATAACATTATGATGACTCTTCGTTATTTTCAGGTTCATAAACCGATAATGCCGTTAATTGAATAGCTAATTTCTCGCTAATAGGGGTTTTTAATAAGCTGTCCAGTAAAGTTGATAATTGAGTTTTCTGGTCTTGATTGAGGTCTAGTTGTTCAATAACGGTTTTTGCCGATAATAGGCCTTGTTTGAAAATAGTGGGTGCACCATTTAAAATAGCCCATTGTGCTTGTAGTAGCTTGGTAATAGCGACCTGTTTTGCCAAAGTCATTTGATCAGGTGTCAGCAAGAAATCTGCTTGGCTATCGATTCTTCTGATGCTAATTAATGAGGAAAGTTTGGCTAAATTATTATTGATTTTTTCTTGCCAGGTTAATGGCTGATGAGTGGATTTTTCGGCGGTATCGATTTTATTCGCATTCACAACCGGTGGTGCAACAGTGGGTGCAGCTTTAATCGCTTGGATTATTGTATCGATATCACTTAGTCGTTTTGCAAAATTAATTGGTGGCACTTTTTTTAAGGTCAGGATGTCTTGGTTAATGGCATCTTGCAGTGTGCGAATCTTTGGTGCACTACTGTAAGCCGCGATTTGTTGGTTAGCCATTTCCAGTAAATGCAATGCTTGGCCAGCATCTGTGTTAAACGTTATTTGTAACTGTGCTAAGCGCAATAATTGTTGTGCGTTAGCTTGTGCTTGTGAAGCAGAAACTTGGTTGGCTTGTTGTAACAATTGATTCAAGTTATTTTCTGCTGTTTGTAAGCGTTTTGTCACTTGTTCTTTAAAACTTAAGCGTGAAGTGTTGATTTCATTAATGCGAGTGTTTTCATTATCTTCTAACGCGGTCACAATTTGTCTGGCTTGCTGATAACGGTAGAAGCTTAGCTGTGCAGTAATAAATGCACCAATGGCAATAAATAAGCTTAATAAAGCAAATACTAGAATGAGTGTGTTTTTCACCGGAACGTGACGTTTAGGTGGTTTAGGGCTGCGAGGCAATACGTCATTTTTGGTCATAAGCTCACCTTAATTAAGCAAATTAAAGGCTGTATTCTATCATTGATTAATACGAATAGCACCGTTGATATGGAGTTTGATTATCACAGGAAAAAGTCTTTCAGGAGTTTCGCAGGGATCAGGCTAAGGCACGGTTAAGACGATTTCGCCCGCTGTGCTCACCTTGCGCTGCTTGTCCCGTCACGGTCGCCGCGATTCGTCATCCTGACTCACACGCGGCTTAATCAGACTTCGTGTCTGATTATCCGTGTCTGGACAGCACTGCTCAGGTTGCGCCAGCGTAAGGCTCTCTCGTCTTAACCGTGCCTTAGCCTGATCCCTGCGACACTCCTGGTTTTTCCAGAAAAGAGCGAAATTTCTGCTGATATTACCGACCAAGGATATGGTTCGTTATTGCATTAACAATGGCATCGGGTTGTGGGTTTTTTGCAACGATTATTCGGTTAAAACCCAGTTGTTTAGCCAGATGTTCGTGCTTTTTATCCACAACTAGCAACGGTTTTTTCAGCAATGTGGTCATATCAGCGTCTACAATCAGTTGATGCCAAGCCGATAGTAGTGCTTGACTAGTGGTCACCATCCAGTCAATAGGCTCCTGCTGCAATAGTTTTTTGATCACTTTATTGATGGTAACTGGTTTTCTATAATAGCTAATAATTGGCACGATAGTATTATTTTGGCTAAGTGTTTCTGTGAGTAAGGAGCGACTGTTGTCACCGCAGCAGAGGTAGATGGTCTTTCCAGTTGCGTTTGATAATAAGTCTAGTAAGCCTTCGCTGCTATAATGAGATGGAATGCGATCTACAGGTAAATTTGCATCACTTAATGTCTTGGCCGTACCTGGGCCGATAGCAATAATTTCGGGTAGTTCATTGAGTGATTGCCATAGTGTCAGTGAATGTGTCACTGCGTTGGCACTCAAGAAAATAGCCATATCTTGTTTTTGAATGTTTTTTTTTAATATTGTTTGATCAATTGCCAAAGGATGAATTGTAACCGTTGGTAAGGCAATAACACTTCCTCCCAAGGATTCAATTTTATCACGCAAAGTCTGCGTTTGGTGAAGCGGACGTGTTACTAAAATGCTAATGCCTGCTAGTGTATCAATCATTTATCTTGTCACTTTCTAAAAATTTACAAACTATTTTACGTTATTCTCATGGGAAGCTGCAAAAAACGAGTAGCTCCTTTGTTGATTAAATCGTTTCCCACTTGTGTTCCCAGTGATTCAGCGTGAACGCATGCTGCAGAAGCTTTGCTAAATACGCTTGCTTTGCCATCTAAGGAGCCAACCCGTGCGGTTAATTCAATAACCCCATCATAGTGTGTTGCATGAGCAGCAATCGGTGTAAAACAGTTGCCACCTAATTGGGCATTGACAGCACGCTCAGCGCTAACACAGGCTTGAGTGATAGCATGATTTAACGGGGATAGTCGTTTTTGTGTTGTTAAATCCTCCAGGCGGCATTCGATACCAATAGCGCCTTGGCCAATTGCTGGCAGCAGTTGTTCGGGTTCAAAATATTCATGAATATGTTGGCTTAATCCTAAACGTTGCAAACCCGCTGCGGCGAGTACAATGGCATCATACGCACCAGCAGCTAACTTTTCTAGTCGTGTAGTCACATTGCCGCGTAGTAATTTTATGGTGAGATCAGGGCGCAGCGCTAATAATTGGCTTTGTCGTCTCGGGCTTGCTGTTCCTAGCACAGCTTTGTTGGGCAAGTGTGCTAAGGTATTAAATTTTTGTGACACTAAGACATCACGTGGGTCGCCGCGTTTAGTTACTGCGGCTAAGGTGAGGCCTGGAAAATCCTTTGCGGCTAAATCTTTAACTGAATGCACGGCAATATCGGCTTTTTTATCAAGCAATGCGCTTTGTAATTCTTTAACAAATAAGCCTTTGCCTCCAATTTCTTGCAAGGCGATGTGTGGATTGTTATCCGCTATAGTGCTGCGGGGCTTTATTTCAATATTTAGATCAGGATGATGCTGTTGTAGCTGTTTTTTTACCCATTTGGCTTGCCATAGCGCGAGTCTGCTACTGCGGGTTACCATAATTAATGTATTTTTCCCTTTCATTACGGATTTTTTTGATGATAAATGTTTTTCAGACGTTCATCTTTTTCTTGCCACAGGTCATTTAGCCATGCTTGTATGCGTTTGCGATAGTCGCGGTCTTGGTAGTAATTGCCCAACATGTCTGGTGATAATGGTATTAATCGATAGTGGCAAATAATTTTATCAAAATCACCGCAGGCAAATTTCCAAAAAGAAAGCCCTTGTGGGCAATAAGCAATGGTTGCATCGATAATACCGGCTAATGCTTGTTGTAGTTCGTTGGCAACAATGGCGATGCCTGCTGTTTTGGGTTTTAATAAATACTGGTAAGGTGAGCCTTTTTGCTCGCGCTTTTGCTGTGAAAATCGTGTTCCTTCCACATAGTTCATAATAGTCGCAGGATGCTCGATAAATTTTTGACAAGCTTTTTTAGTGGTTTCAATATCTTTATTTTTCAATTCTGGTCGCTTGCGAATTTGACTAGCAGTGTGGCGCTCCATAAAGGGGTAATCCAGTAGCCAAGTGGCTAGTCCTGCAAAAGGTAGGCTCCAGATTAATTGTTTTTTCATGAAAAATTTCATACACGGCGTTTTGCGGTGAAACGCATAGCTTAAGACCAGAATATCTAAAGCGCTAGCATGATTGCTAATCAACAGGTACGGCTTTTGTGTATCTAATTCACTAGGGCCATTAATCTGATAGCGCTTGCCGGCAACTATACGCATAGAAAATCCTAGCAGGTCTATCCAGTAGACCGGAAAGCGGTGTAAAAATCGCTTAACCGTATCGCGGCATTTTTTGCTTGGCATAACAAAAGTAATTGCAGCAACAGCATAAACACCAACCGAGATAAAAATCGTTGCTACCATCATGAATATGATATTCAACAGGCCTCGTAGTGGATAGAGTAGATATTTTTTCAATGTTTTTCTCATGGTGGGCTGAGTTCATCTAACTGCTCATAAAGCGTTTTAGACTCAGGCTTTTTTAACGGGAAAAAAGGACAATCTTGTTGCGTTATTTCTGTCTCAAGGCTGCGACAATTTTTAAATTGACCCAGGTCTTTGCTCCACTTGCCTCCTGATGGTGGAATAACCAAGGTGTCGAACTGTAGTTTGACGATGAATGTCATGCCTTCGCCTTTGTATAAGCAAAAAATGGTTCCTACACTGGCGCCTGTCCATTGCGCCCCTAAGAAATGAGTGATTTTATCGGCAAAGGACATAGAGTAGCTGCGCCAGTGTTGTTGTGCAGTGCCCCAATACAAGGTTTTGGGGTCTTTGACTAATTCGCTAATGTCAGGACAATAGGCTGTTGTGGTTTCTTTACCTTGTGCCATTATTGTGTTGCTGCCGATGAGACTAGTCAAGCATAGTAGCAATGCAAACAGACCTCGCATGACATTTCTCCATTACCAATCGATTAATTTTTGCTTTCTTGGCAAGAGAAGTATAGGACATTCTTGTAGTCTTCGGAATGATCGCTGGTATCGCCGTAAAAACCTGTCTCGTCGTTTTGTTGCAAAGTTTGGCTAGCAAGACCTAGGGTGGCTTGAACACTTTTGTTCATTCCTTGGTAATGATTTTCAACCTTGATGACTCGCATTATTCTCCCTTCCTGTTGGCAGACCTTATTGGCCTTGTCTAGCGACGCTTTGCTGGCACTATTTTGACTGTTGGACAAGGAAATCACTTCGTATTTATTATCTCCCATCGGGTAGAGTGTCGAAGTTGTGCAAGCGCTCAGCACAAGTGTTGATAAAATAGTTACAGCAAGAGAAAAATATTTAAACATAAATCTGGTCTCAATGGCTAAGTACAAACCTTGACCACTGTAACATTTTTGTGTAAACAGAGTCAAACTCCAGAGACTTTTCTGATGTTTGCACTCCTGTTGGAAAGCCTATATAATCGCCGCCACTCAGCCGATACCTGGAGGGTTTTCCCTGTGCATCCACATGTTCAAAGTGCTAATGCAGTTCGCTCTCTTCTGCTTCAGATTGTTTTTTCGTTATGCGTTGCTGTGCTGTGGTATATGAGTGGTAAAACCTCAGTAGTTCTGGATGTGATGTGCAGTGCAGCCGTGTGTTTCTTACCTAATTTCTTGCTTAGTAGCCTATTATGGCGCATAAGAAATAAGCAACCACCCAAGCGGCTGGCCATCATTTTCTTCATCGGTGAGTTTGCTAAGTTGCTCCTAATGGCAGGGGGTTTAGCGCTGTTGATCATACTTTCGCCTGATCATTTTATGGCTATCTTGACAGGCTTTCTGGCAGTGCAGTTTGCTGCTTGGTGTGCTCCTTTTCTACCTTTGTACAAAGTTAATGAAAAGGTGCGTGTGTAGATGAGCATTCAGCAAACCGTGCGCTCGAATATCGAGTATATCCAACACCACATGCGTAATTGGCATTTTGATTTGCAGACCCTCTCATTTGGTGATGGCGGTTTTTGGACCTTGAACTTAGATACCATTATCGTCTCGGTAGTCTTGGGTTCTTTGTTTACCTGGCTTTTTTATCGTGCTGCTCGCAAGGCAACAGTGGCCGCTCCTGGTAAGTTTCAAAATATGGTTGAAATGTCAGTGCAGGGAATTGAAAAAATCACCCAGGATTCTTGTCGCTTAGATCAACGTTTTATTGCTTCACTGGCATTGACTATTTTTGTCTGGGTCTTTTTGATGAATTTTATGGACTTGGTGCCGGTTGATTTGTTGCCGGTGACGCTAGGTTTTTTTGGTGTTCATTATTTCCGTGCCGTCCCTACAGCCGATCCTGCCATGACGTTTGCTATGTCATTAGCCGTGTTTTTACTTATTATTTTTTACAATGTTAAGAGCAAAGGGTTTTTAGGCTTGAGCAAAGAAGTGCTTAGTAAGCCTTTTGGCTGGTGGATGGCGCCGATTAATGTGCTGCAGCGTTTGATCGAGGAATGTGTTAAACCAGTTTCTTTGTCTTTGCGGTTATTCGGTAACTTGTTTGCTGGTGAAATTGTTTTTATTCTAGTAGCTTTACTGCCGTGGTGGATGCAATATCCACTAGGACTGTTGTGGACAATATTTCATTTGCTAGTGATTGTTATCCAAGCATTTATTTTTATGATGCTAACCATTGTGTATCTTGGTTTGGCACAAGAATCCCATTAATTAACAAAAAAAGAGAGGTTAACATGGAAATCGCACAAATTATCGCAACCGTTCAGGGCATGTCAGCCATTGCAGCGGCGATTATGTTTGGGTTTGCTGCCCTGGGCGCAGGTGTTGGTATCGGTATGCTAACGGGGAAGTTTATTGAAGGGATTGCAAGACAGCCTGAACTTTCTGGAATGCTGTTAGGACGCACCTTGTTTATGGCGGGTTTAGTTGATGCCTTTGCTGCGATTTCGTTGGCGATGGGCTTTGTGATTATGTTTGGTGGTAATCCGTTCTTGAAGTCTGTATTAAAGGCAGTTGCTGTGCAAGCTGTACAAGGCCAATAAGCGTTAAGGAACTAGCATGAATATTAACGCGACATTGTTAGTGCAAGCACTGGTTTTTATTACCTTTGTGCTGCTGACCATGAAATATATCTGGCCACTGCTCAGTGACGTGTTGGAAAAACGACGTCAGGAAATTGCCGATGGTTTAGCTGCTGCCGAACAAGGCAAGCAGTCGCTGGCCTTAGCTGCCAGTCAAGCCGAGGAAATCATCACCGAGGCTAAACAAAAAGCGGCGTCTATTCTCGATCAATCCAACGCACAAGCGCAGCAAATAGTTGAGAACGCTAAGCAGCAGGCACGTGAAGAAGGTCAACGCTTGCTAGCCTTGGCCCAGGATGATATTCAGCGCCAATATGATATGGCTAAAAACGAATTAATGCAGCAAGTATCACAAATGGTGGTATTGGGTGCAGAGAAGGTGTTGCAAAAAGAAATCGACAAAGCCAGCAATGACCATTTAATCAGTCAATTCATTAAGGAAGAAATTAACTAATGGCCGAATATATGACCCTAGCGCGTCCTTATGCCATCGCGCTTTTTGAGTTGGCAAAACCGCGTTCTGAGGATTTACACGCTTGGGAGCAAGTGCTCAGTGTGTTGTCATCAGCCTGGTCTGACAAGCAGCTCTCATCGCTTATGGGTGATCCACGATTATCCGCGCAACAACGGCAGACCTTGCTCAATGATTTATTAGCGACATTGGCTGTGTCTGCTGTGCAGCGATTAGGGGAAGCCTTGCCTCGTTTTATCAGTTTATTGATTGAATATCATCGCTTGCCGGCATTATCGGACATATTAACACTGTACCAGGAGCTAGTCGCAAAAGCGCAGAACACTTTACCGGTAGAGGTCTGTGCTGCATTTGCGTTAGACCCAGCGCAGCAAGAAGCGTTAACCGCTGCGTTGAGTCAGCGTTTTCAAAGGCAGATTGTGCCCACTTTTATTATTGATAAGGGCTTAATGGGTGGGCTTAGCATTCGCACACCAACGCGAGTGATGGATGCCTCCATTAGAGGAAAACTCGCAACATTACAGCACAGCTTGATAGGCTAAGAGGTAAATTATGACATTGCAATTACAAGCATCAGAAATCAGCGCTCAAATCAAAGCGCGTATTGAGCAGATGGATATTTCGGCCCAATTACGTACCGAAGGAACCATTGTGAGTTTGAAAGATGGTATTGTGCGGATTTACGGTTTAGGCGATGTGATGTTCGGTGAAATGATAGAATTTCCCGATAATAGTTTTGGTGTTGCTTTTAACTTAGAGCGTGATTCCGTTGGTGCAGTGGTATTAGGGTCTTATGAGCATCTAGAAGAAGGCATGACGGCGCGTTGTACAGGTAAAATTCTTGAAGTACCTATTGGGGAGGCCTTATTAGGTCGTGTCGTTGATGCGTTGGGAAGACCTATTGATGGCAAAGGGAAAATCGATACCAAACTGACGACACCGGTGGAGAAAGTAGCGCCTGGAGTAATTGACAGACAATCAGTGGATCAACCGTTGCAAACCGGTATTAAATCAATCGATGCCATGGTACCGATTGGCCGTGGGCAACGTGAGTTAATTATTGGTGATAGACAAACGGGTAAAACCGCTATTGCCTTGGATGCGATTATTAATCAAAAAAATACCGGCGTTAAGTGTATTTACGTGGCTATTGGCCAAAAAGCTTCTTCTATTGCTGCTGTGGTGCGTAAACTCGAAGAACATGGCGCTATGGATCATACCATTATTGTCGCAGCCACTGCATCTGATGCTGCTTCTTTGCAATATATTGCGCCTTATGCTGGTTGTGCGATGGGTGAGTATTTTCGTGACCGTGGTCAAGATGCTTTGATTATTTATGATGATCTGACCAAGCAAGCCTGGGCTTACCGACAAATTTCTTTATTATTGCGTCGTCCGCCTGGTCGTGAAGCTTATCCAGGAGACGTATTTTATTTACATTCTCGTTTGCTAGAGCGAGCAGCAAGAGTCAGTGCTGACTATGTTGAGCGTTTTACTAATGGAGAAGTAAAAGGCAAGACCGGTTCATTAACCGCATTGCCAATTATTGAAACCCAGGCCGGTGATGTATCAGCGTTTATTCCCACCAACGTTATTTCTATTACCGATGGGCAGATTTTCTTGGATGGCAGTTTATTTAATTCTGGTATTCGTCCGGCAATTAATGCGGGATTGTCAGTATCGCGTGTGGGTGGTGCGGCGCAAACCAAAATAATTAAAAAACTCAGCGGTGGTGTGCGTATTGCTTTGGCACAATATCGTGAGTTAGAAGCCTTTGCGCAGTTTGCTTCGGATTTAGATGAAGCGACACGCAAGCAATTAGAGCGTGGTCAACGCATTATGGAAGTGCTCAAGCAAACACAGTATGGGCCGTTAAGTGTCGCTGAGATGGCTTTTATGTGGTTTAGTATTAACGAAGCGTATTTGGATAAAATAGAGCTGAAAAAGATCGTCGCTTTTGAAGCGGCATTACTGAGTTATTTGCGCAATCAACAGACTGAGTTACTAGAGCAGATTAATGATAATCCGAGCTATGATGATGCGCGTGCACAAATGATGAAGCAAGTGCTGGATAATTTTGTAAAAACGCAGATTGACTAAGAGAAACGAATGTCACAGGCTAGAGAAACTCGCAATCAAATTGCCAGTGTTAAAAACACTCAGAAAATTACCCGAGCAATGGAATTAGTTGCAGCCAGCAAGATGCGTAAGGCGCAGGATCGCATGTCTTTGTCGCGACCTTATGCCCAGAAAATCCGCCAAGTAATTAATCACGTTGCCGCTAGTCATAGTGAGTATCCGCATCCTTATCTTAAAGACCGTCCTGAGGTTAAGCGTCTAGGCGTTATTGTGGTGACCACAGACCGTGGTTTGTGTGGTGGTTTGAATGTGAATTTGTTACGTAAGGTGTTACGCGAGTTAAAACAGTGGCAAGCGCAAGGAGTAGAGCCTAGCTTGAGTATTATTGGTCGTAAAGGTGAGGCGTTTTTTCGTTCTGTTGGTGGTAATGTGATGGGTGTCGCTAATCATTTAGGTGATGAGCCTGAAGTTGCTTCATTGATTGGCTTGGTGAAAGTCATGTTAGATGCCTTTGAGCAAGGAACATTAGATCGCGTTTATATTGCCAGCAATGAATTTGTAAATGCCATGGTGCAACGACCTACCCTACAACAATTACTACCGTTGCCTCAGTGCGAGCAGGAAACGACAGGGCGTTGGGATTATATTTACGAGCCAGATTCTTCCAAGGTATTATTAGAGCGGTTATTGGTTCGTTACATTGAATCGCAAGTGTATCAAGCTGTTATTGAAAACATTGCGTGTGAACAGAGCGCTCGTATGGTAGCCATGAAAAATGCTACTGAAAATGCGGGTAATCTTATTAAAGAGTTACAATTAATTTATAACAAAGCGCGTCAAGCCAGCATCACCCGTGAAATTTCGGAAATTGTTGCTGGGGCAGATGCCATTGAATAGAAGCGAGGACAACGATGAGTGCAGTCGGTCATGTAGTTGAAGTCATTGGTGCGGTAGTGGATGTAAAATTCCCTGCTGATGCCGTTCCCAAGATTTATGATGCCTTAACTTTAGAAGGTAATGACACAACGCTAGAAGTGCAGCAACAGTTAGGCGATGGTACTGTGCGTGGTATTGCGATGGGAAGTACTGAAGGTTTGCGCCGTGGTTTGGTGGTTCACAACACCGGTGGTCCGATTCGTGTGCCGGTGGGTAAGGCGACGTTGGGGCGTATTATGAATGTGTTAGGTCAGCCCATTGATGAGCAAGGGGAGGTGGCGTGTGAGCAAAAACGACCTATTCATCGTGCTGCGCCAAGTTTTGTCGAACAATCCGGTGCAACCGAATTACTAGAAACTGGAGTTAAAGTGGTTGACTTACTTTGCCCTTTTGCTAAAGGTGGTAAAGTTGGTTTATTCGGTGGAGCTGGCGTTGGTAAAACCGTTAATATGATGGAGTTGATTCGTAATATTGCGGTTGAGCACAGTGGTTATTCGGTTTTTGCAGGGGTAGGAGAGCGTACTCGTGAAGGCAATGACTTTTATCACGAGATGAAAGATTCCAATGTCTTGGATAAAATTGCTTTGGTTTATGGGCAAATGAATGAGCCGCCAGGTAATCGTTTGCGTGTTGCCTTAACGGGTTTGACCATGGCTGAGCATTTTCGTGATGAGGGTCGTGATGTGTTATTGTTTATCGATAATATTTATCGTTATACCTTGGCCGGTGTGGAAGTCTCTGCCTTGCTAGGGCGTATGCCTTCGGCGGTTGGTTATCAGCCCACGTTGGCAGAAGAAATGGGAAGTCTGCAAGAGCGTATTACCTCGACCAAGACAGGTTCTATTACTTCTATCCAAGCTGTTTATGTGCCCGCTGATGATTTAACCGATCCTTCGCCAGCAACTACTTTTGCGCATTTAGATGCAACCATTGTGTTGTCGCGGCAAATTGCTGAGTTAGGTATTTATCCGGCGATTGATCCTTTGGATTCTACCAGCCGTCAGCTTGATCCGTTGATTATTGGTGATGAGCATTATCAAGTTGCTCGTGGTGTGCAACAAACCCTGCAACGGTATAAAGAACTAAAAGATATTATTGCTATTTTGGGTATGGATGAGTTGTCTGAGGAAGATAAGCTCAGTGTGCGCCGTGCTAGAAAGATACAGCGCTTTTTATCACAGCCCTTTTTCGTTGCAGAGGTATTTACCGGCTCGCCAGGGAAATATGTGTCACTCAAAGATACCATTCGTGGCTTTAAAGGCATTGTAAATGGCGATTATGATGATTTGCCTGAGCAGGCTTTTTACATGGTAGGCTCGATTGAAGAAGCCGTTGCAAAAGCGAAGACCTTATAATGGCATTAATGCAGTTAGATATTGTCAGCGCTGAGGCTTATATTTTTGCAGGCCAAGTCAAGCGCTTAATTGCTACTGGCAGCGGTGGTGAGTTAGGTATTTATCCTGGCCATACTGCTTTATTAACTTCCTTAAAGCCAGGACAAATTTGTGCGATCTTAGCTGATGATAGTGAGGAAGTGTTTTACATGTCAGGTGGTATGTTAGAAGTGCAACCCGATTGTGTTACTGTATTAGCTGATACCGCACAACGTGCTGCTGACATTGATGAAGCAGCCGCATTAGCGGTAAAAGAAGCGGCTGAGCGCAAATTATCAGAGCAAAAAGCTGGCATTGAGTATTCCCGTGCTTTATCGGAGCTTGCCGAAGCTGCCGCACAACTTAATGCTATTCGCATGATTCGTGGCCACAAAAATAGGCATTAATGTGACTGCCGCACCCTTAGCGACGCTTATTTTAGCCGCTGGCAAGGGTCGTCGTATGGGCACCCATCTTCCTAAAGTCATGCATTGTTTAGCGGGTATTCCCTTATTACAGCATGTGATTAATACCGCACAGTGCCTGAATAATAATAGTATTCATGTGATATATAACGATCAGTCCGCTGTGCGTGAGTCATTTGCGCAGTTAACTCAAGTGAATTGGGTTAATCAAGAGCAGCCTTTAGGAACCGGTCATGCTGTGCAACAAGCACTACCGTTTTGTCAGGAGAATGCTCGAGTATTAATTTTATATGCAGATGTACCTTTAATTCAGGCAGCAACCTTGCAACGTTTATTAACTGAAACACCGCATGATGGCTTGGGTATTTTAGTAGCCGAAGTTCCTGATCCCAGCGGTTTAGGGCGCATTATTCGTGATGCTCAAGGCAGAATTGATCACATTGTTGAAGATAAAGATGCCACTCAAACACAGCGCCGTATTCAAGAGATTAATACAGGGATTATGGTCTGTTCACGTCGTTATCTGGATAAATGGCTGTCTTTATTAACAGCGAATAATCACCAAGGTGAATATTACTTAACGGATATAGTCGCTTTAGCAGTTAAGCAAGGGGTTGCTGTTAATAGCGTAAGTGTTGCTAGTATTGCAGAGATTCAAGGAGTTAATAATTTAGATCAGCTTGCTAAATTAGAGCGTCATTATCAGCAGGAAAATGCCAAACAGTTAGCCTTGTCAGGGGTTAGAATTATGGATGCTAATCGTTTTGATGTACGAGGTGGACAAGCACAGATTGCTAGTGATGTGATAATAGATATTAATGTAGTAATTGAGGGAAAGGTTATCATTGCCTCCGGCGCTCATATTGGGGCACATTGTATTTTAAAAGACTGTGAAATTGGTGCAGACGTGACAGTGTTACCGTATACCTTGATTGAAGGGGCTAAAATTGCTTCTGGCAGTCAAGTTGGTCCATTTGCGCGTATTCGACCAGGAACTGTACTAGCCAATGATGTCAAAGTGGGTAATTTTGTTGAGGTTAAAAATACCTATTTGGGCGCAGAGTCTAAAGTGAGTCATTTAAGTTACTTAGGTGATGCCAAGCTTGGGAGTGCTGTTAACATTGGTGCAGGCACTATTACCTGTAATTATGATGGTGCTAATAAATGGCAGACCGTTATTGAAGATCGGGCTTTTGTTGGCTCTAATACCGCATTAGTTGCGCCAATTCGCGTTGGTAAGTCAGCAACGATTGCCGCCGGCTCTACCATTACGCAAGATGCCCCTGATGATGCATTAACTGTTTCTCGCTCACGTCAGAAAAGTTTTAGTGCTTGGCAGAGGCCGCGTCGTAATCCCCCCGACAACTAACGTTGTCGACACCTTTTCTATCTGCCTATTGTCGCTTATTTTTACGCAACACGCCGTGGATACATCCCTGTAGGCTCGAGCGCCGCATCCCTGCGGCTAACGGTTGCTTTAAAAATAAGCGACAATAGGCAGATTTGTGCGTAAAAATAACTCGTTCCTCCTATTAATGTTAAGTTTTCATCGAACTGACGTTGTCGACCCCCTTTGAAAAAACTGCTGCGTGCACACATCGTATTCCATTAATAATTAAAAAAACTGATAAAATACTCGGGAGCTTAATAAATACTGGAGCTTGTTTAGAATATGTTCGCCCCCTTTGTTTTTCAAAGAGGGCCGACAACGTCAGTTGTCGGGGGGATTTTTAAGAAAGCAACCGCGGTGTTATCATGATTAACAGCTGTTGTTGATTATTTTCTTGTTGCTTATTTTGGAACAATTTCCCAATAATAGGAATCTTTCTTAACAGAGGAACATTGCTATTTTCTATAGAATAATTCTGCTCATGGATACCACCAAGCACCAGGGTTTGTTTACTTTTAACAATTACGGTGGTGTTAATCTGTTGTGTTTTGATAGCCGGTATACCATCAATTAGTAAGGCGCTGGGTTTGTCTTGGTGTAAGTTTAAGTCGAGTCGAATGGTATTTTCAGGAAGTAGTGTGGGCGTGACTTCTAATTGTAGCAATGCTTTTTTAAATAGGGTGGTGCTAGTTTCCTCGGTTTTTTGCGAGTAAGGAATTTCATCTCCAGACGAAATGCTGGCAGTATTGCGGTTGATGGTTATCAGCTCAGGCTCAGAAATAATAAGCGCACGGCCATTCTTCTCTAATGAAGTGAGCTTGATGACAAAAGAGTTTTCGCTGCCAAATTTAATTAAGGGAATATGAATAGTTGATAGCATGCTTTGGTAGTTTGAGCTTGTTTCATTGTCACTTTCTTCTTCAAAGTAGGTGCCCAGCTCATATAATGACTTTCTATCAATAATGGCAATAACAGCTTTAATAAGAATCTGACGCGGCTTTTTGTCAAAAGAGGCAATGAATTGTGAGATTTTTTTAAGCTGTATAGCATTATCATAGACCCACAGTGAATTTGAGTGTTGTTCTGAAAAGGCATGGCCTTCTTTAGACCTAAGTTTATTTTTTAATAAATTGATTTTTTTCGCAATGTCTGCCGCATCGCTGTATTGAATTGGATAATGTCTTAATACCAGTGTTGGTTTCTCTGGTAGTAAAAAAGGGTCCCTGGCAAGAGCACTAAGAAAAACACTTAATCCGATTAGAATACTATATTTATTCATTATTTTTACATTTTACTGTCAGTAAAAGCAGTGTTTTATTTTTCTGTTTTCTTAAAGAAACTGATTGACAGTTGATTGATGAGGATGTCTTATTGATAAGATTAATTATATGAGCAATACTGGGGTAGCTTGCTATGATTTCTGCTGTTAAATGATGATGAAAATCAGTGAATATTTTCCTTACAATGCAGTGATTTAATGCTGATTCTTTCTCTAGTACAGTACTGCAAGTTTTTATAGCACTAGCAGTTTTTTTGATCTTAGGAGTCAGAAGGGCTAGCCTTGACAGCTCTTGTTTTTTGATAAAATCGTCTCTTTTCTTTTTTGCTATCATAACAGAATATATCTCTGGTCTGATAAATTTAAAAAATATCACTGTGGACAAAGCAAGCGTAACTAGCAACGAAATTGTACTAGCAATGATAAATTTACTTTTCATCGCTAGTAACTTTATTAAAAGATATTTGTATGCTATTATCCTTTTTCATCAATAATTCTCCCATTTTGTATCCTGGGATTATGCTAGTAAGAATTTTCTCGAACTCGATAGAATCTGAGAAATGCGCAAATCTTCCAGTTAATTTTATATTTTTTTTGCTCATCTTAATTGAGATCAACCATGCTTTTTGCGGTAATAAAGTACTGATGTTATCTAATAATAGTGAGAAATTATGAATTAGGTTGGGAGTTTTACTTATAGAAGGATTATTGCTTTTTGGCTGGAAGTTTTCCTTAATTTGATCAATACTATTTTGGATAGCTATTTTTTCTTTGTCTAGTTTTTTGCACATATAGTAAAATCCTAGTATCATGGCTAGTATTTCTGTTGCTAGCACAAATAAAAAAACGCTAAAGTATTTCTTTTTTTCTTTAGCACGCGCAATTAAAAAATTTACTTCATTCATTGGCATAGTCTTTTTGCTAAAATATAACTACGCATTAATTTATTGTTTATTAACGTTGTTTGCTCTTGTTTTTTTATCCGAACAAAATGAGCAAGCGCAACAATTTCTGCTTCAATTCTTTCTGTTTTTAGGTTTATTTGTCCAAATAATTGAGTAATATCGTTGATCAGTGATTTTTTTGCCGATATTAAGGTAAATTTCTGGTATTTTTTACCATTGTTTTCACAAAAATATTGATAATATTCTGCCGTTTTATTAATGTTATGGAAGATATAGTAATTGAGTTCTTTTTGCTTCAATATTCTTTTTGAGTAAAATGTATTAACTTTTACGAGTTTTGAGCTAAGTCCAATGTTAATAGCGATATTGTTATTATTGTAAGATGATAAAATCTTGCCAATTTCTGTAGGTGTTATATTTTCTTGGGCTTGATAGATTTGCTTGCGCTCATTAAGTAACGTCATGCTAATGCTGTTGCTATCCCACAGCAAGCCGGCAAATTTTTTGTTGTTGATTGTTGCCATAGTCATCTCCGCTATTTTTGCCAGTATAAAATAATTGCTCCTTGAGACAATACCGTATTGATGTTGGCATAGGTTTCTATATAATGCTTCTAGTAACAGAAGCTAGGATAGTTCCGGCATGAAAAAATGGCCTACTTTTCTTAAAAGCCTTGTTTGGAGTTTGCTCGGGCTATGTGGTGTTATTGTTGCTGCATGTACAGTGATTTTTATTTACGCAGAGTGGCAATTGCCTGATGTGGATAAGCTCAAAGATGCTCATTTGCAGGTACCGCTGCGGGTTTATTCTGCTGATGGTTTGCTGATTGGTCAGTTCGGCACTAAGCAACGTATGCCAGTTAGCTTAATGCAAGTGCCTCAGTCATTAATTCATGCTGTGTTAGCAACAGAGGATGCGCGTTTTTATCAACATTCCGGTGTGGACATGATTGGTATTTTTCGTGCAGCCGTGGCCGTGATTGCCTCAGGGAAAAAAGTTCAAGGGGCCAGTACTATTACCATGCAAGTGGCGCGTAATTTTTATTTATCGCGTGAGAAAACCTATATCCGAAAAATTAAAGAAATTTTATTAGCCCTAAAAATTGATAGAGAATTGACTAAAGATAAAATATTAGAGCTTTATCTTAATAAAATCTATTTTGGTTATCGTGCTTACGGTGTTGCTGTGGCTGCACGAACTTACTATGGTAAATCTTTGCAAGAATTAAGCTTAGCACAAATGGCAATGATTGCCGGATTACCACAGGCGCCATCACGTAATAATCCCATTGATAGCTCAGAGTTAGCTTTAAAAAGGCGTAATCATGTGTTAGCACGAATGAAACAAGTTGGCTTTATCGACAGACTTGCTTATCAAAAAGCTGTGGCAGAGCCAGATAATGCCAGTTTTCATCGTTATGCTATTCAATTATCTGCTCCTTATGTGGCAGAGATGGTGCGTCAAACAATGTTGCAAGAATACGGTGAGGCCGCTTATGAAAAAGGTTTATCAGTTTATACCACGATTGATTCAAATTGGCAGAGAGCTTCCGACAAAGCGCTGCGACATGGGCTGTTAGCTTTTGACAAACGACATGGGTTTCGTGGGCCAATTACTCATGTTGCTAAAGAAAATCTTGAACAGGGCTTGCTTGCATTAAAAAAACGAAGTCATTTTGCCAATGTGTTGCCATCGCTGGTAACCACGGTTAATTCAAACTCAATAGAAGTGTTATTGTCAGATGGTTCGCATATTAAGATTCCTTGGCAAGGCTTGTCTTGGGCTAGGCCTGTGCTTGATAATGATCGACTGGGAGCTTATCCCACCGGTGCTGCAGAGATTGTGCAAGTTGGTGATATAGTTAGTGTGACAGAGAACCCGCATCATCAGTGGCGCTTGAGTCAATTGCCAGCAGTCCAAGGTGCTTTAGTGGCAATTGATCCCAACAATGGTGCTATTAAAGCACTCAGTGGCGGTTTTGATTATCATATCACAACGTTTAACCGTGTTATTCAAGCAGAGCGGCAAACTGGTTCGATTTTCAAACCTTTTATTTATTCTGCTGCACTTAATAAAGGCTTTACCTTGGCCAGTATTATTAATGATGCACCGATTGTTACAAAAGACAATGGTGAAAATGTACTGTGGCGTCCCAACAATGATAATTTAGCTTTCTATGGGCCAACCCCGTTGCGACAAGGCTTAATTAAGTCGCGTAATTTAATATCCATACGATTATTACAAAGCATGGGAATCCCCTATGCCTTGGATTATTTAAGCCGCTTTGGTTTTGATGTAAGTCGTCTACCTAATACTTTATCTTTAGCATTAGGCAGTGGTGTATCCACGCCATTGCAGGTTGCCAGGGGCTATGCTGTATTTGCCAATGGGGGTTCTTTAGTAAGGCCTTATTTTATTAAGAAAATTCTTGGGCCAAAGCAAGCCGTTATTTATCGTGCTAAGCTTAATGGACAGGGGTCTCATGCCATTAGTGAACAAAATGCTTATTTGATGACACAGACCATGCGTGATGTTATTCAACATGGCACTGGCAGAGCGGCTAAAGTGTTGCAGCGATCCGATATTGCTGGAAAAACAGGAACGACTAATGACCAAGTTGATGCTTGGTTTAGTGGTTTTAACAGCAACGTTGTCGCAACCGTATGGGTGGGTTTTGATGAAATGAGCAGTTTGCATGAATATGCTGCACGGGCTGCGCTGCCGATTTGGATTGATTTTATGCGCGATGTATTGCACGATTCACCACTAGCAACTATGGCTGAACCGTCAGGGATTATTAGCGTTAGGATTGATCCTGAAACAGGATTATTAGCATTGCCTACTCAGGATGATGCGAAGTTTGAGATTTTTCGACAGCAATATGCGCCGCAGCGTTATGCTCGCAAGGCTGATACGATAGATCATAGTCCTGGGCATGGTTTGTTTTCCGATGATAATAATTTGAATCAAGAGACTATTTTTTGAGGTACCTAATGACTGTCTTTGAATCCTTCATGAAAATCTATTGTGCTGCTTAAAACTAAAGTATCACCTATGTTTTTGAAAATACCTTGCTAAAGAAAAGGTACTCATCTCTGGTTGATCTACCAAAGCATAATACGAGTCTGTTTTTCCAATTTTTGTCATTGATACCATAGACTTTTCCCATGCATCGCTTGTTAAGTCTAAATATCCTTCTTTTTTTCGTGTCATAGGAAAGCCTTTTCTTTGTTCTAGCATATTTAGCAAGTTATCTGGTAACTGGTCGAAGGTAAATTCATGCACTTCATGAAATGCATTATCATGACGAACAAAAAGCAAACTGGCTTTGCCATCAGCATCAAAGATGATAAAACTACAACTGGAATCCAATAAGTAGTATTCAGTGATGTGATGTGTTTCCTTAATCTGATCGAAAAGCGATAAAAACTCTGGATTTTGTAAAAAAGCTAGGCTTTGAGATATCATTCCAAAGAGGGAAAGACTGATGTCAATAAATTGTTGCTTACTGTATTGTAAGATATGTGAGCTGATGGCTTCTTTTAAATTCGGATGGTCTTTGGGAATATAAGCGTCAATGATTCCTTCGTTAAAGGCATCAACAGCATCAGCGGTTCCAGCATTGCCAGTTAATAAAACTAGCTTTACCAGTAAATTCTGATTTCGTATAGTGCGGCAAACCGTTAATCCGTCTATTTTTGGCATTGACTGATCAATAAAAGCCACGGTTACTTTGTTGAAGCGCTGAGGTGAGTTGAGTTCTGATTGCAGTTTGTTAAAGTCAACATCAAAGGTTTCTGTGCTACTGGGTTCTGTAAAGTGATCAAAATTGGGTTGTACTAGCAACGAAGATAAGGCATCATCGCGGTAGCTATGTTGCTGTAGATAACGAAGTGCGTTTTCAGGATTTTCTTCGGTTAGGTAGGGCATTTCCTTGCCAATAGTAGCGCGTATGCTGTTAAGAAAGATGGGGTCATCATCTAAAGCCAGTACTGTACTAGGATGGTAAATAACGGGTATGCTATGTTTGTTTTTCATGGTATTTTTTCCTCGTTGTGTAGTGTGGATGGTAGAATTATTTTGAATGCGGTATATTTCCCCCAATGGGAATCGCATTCAATGTGATTGTTGATACGCTCCAACGCAATACGACAAAAATATAAGCCAAGGCCGACGCTTTGTGTGGTTTTATTTTTAGTAGTGTAAAACGGTTCAAAAATATGGGGCAAATGCTCCGCTTGAATCCCTTGCGCGGTATCTTTGAAGACTAATTCAATATTGCTTTGTTTGGCAGTAGCGGTGATACTAATATGGCCTTTGCCACACTTTTTGATGGTGTGTAAGGCGTTTTTTAATAGATTGTGTAATACATGAGTTAAGGTCTGTTGTTCTCCGATGCCTTGTAAATCCTCTGCTATATTTGTGTGAATTAAGGCTTGTTGTTGGGTTTGCAGGGGATATTCTTTTAATGCATATTCTACAACTTGACGAATAAAGATGGGTTCCGGTTTTGTGGGTTTCGCTGATGTGGCATAATGCATACCCGCTAAAATGGTTGCAATAGTGGTTTGCATGTAGCTAACAGCTTGTTCGATATTTTTGGCATAGTCATTGAGTGATGTCAGAATGTCTCCTCGTATGGGGTCTTTAATATTTCCCATGTGATTGGCGAGGTTGTAGCCCCTTAATAACTTGGGAAATAGCTCTGCAACGGAATCTGCCATCAACTTGAGTGAGGCTAGTGGTGTACGCAACTCATGTGCTAGCATGCCGCCAATCGCAGATAAGGTTTTAAAGCGCTCTTCGCGTGTTCGACTGTCGCGTAATTGTGTTTCCAATGCTTGTCGATAGGTGATATCAATGGAGGTGCCTACTACACCGATAATTCGATTATGCTCATCGTGCAATGGTGACTTAACGACAGAATGTAACCGCTTTTCTCCGTTACTGAGCATAACTGTCTCTTCCAAGGTTTTTGTTTCCTTATCTGACATCACTAAATTATCATGGTGTCTTAGCATGCTTGCCTGTGCTTTCCAACACAATTCAGAGTCTTGCTTTCCAATTAATTCTTCTTCGCTTTGCATACCAACCATACTTAAAAAGACTTGATTGCAGCCAAGATAAGCGCCGTTTTTATCCTTCCAGTATACGCAACCTGGTACATCACGCAGCACGTTCTTTAAATATCTGATTTTCTTTCGTAAGTCGCTATTTGTTGCGGCTTCGTCCATATCCATAAAAAAAGCTCTGTTTTAATGTCACGGGGTTACTTTATCATAAATAGGCCATTCAGCTATTCACTGTCACTTTATCAGTACAACTATTTAAAACTTTAACATATTTTACAAAGGATACAAGTCCGTATTTTTTTAACGACTAGTAATGGCTTATGCCGCTATTTTTTGGTGTATAGCGGTTTTTTCGTTGATTATATGAGCTATTTCTAAGACATTATGTTGATGCATGAGGGTAAGGTGATTGCCAGGTATTTCATGGACTGAAAAATAGTGAGGATCGATAAGATTTTTCCAACCCTTTTCAGGGTGTCGTGGATTAATAGCATCGCTTTCCTTTGCTCTAAAGTAGTTAACCGGCGTTTTGTGTTGATAAACAGTAGGATGATAGTGTTGCATGGCTGACATATTTGCTTTAAAAACACTTAAGTATTTTTTTAAGCTTGCATAATCACTGTGGCTTAATTCTCGCGTTAGTTGCCCAGAGTGCTTCATAAAATAATCCAACTGCTTGTTGAGTTTCATCGTATAAAAACTTGGGTCAACGCGGTGTTTTTCTCCCACTTCAAGTAAATAGCGTAGGATATGGGTATTATTCATGGCAAGTTGCGGTAAGTTATTTTGACTGGGAGTGTCAATGAGGATCAGATGTGCAACGCTGAGTTTCTGATCGTGGCATTGTTGTGCAATTTCATAAGCTACGGTACCGCCAAAGGAAAATCCTCCCAGGTAGTAAGGGCCGTGTGGTGATACTTGGCGTATTTTACCGAGGTAATTGCTTGCCAGCTCTGCGACAGAATAATGCTTCGAATGATGCTTATTCGTGTCATTTTGTATGCTATAACAGGTGATGTGTGGTCCAAGTGCATCAGTTAGCGCTTTGTAAATATAAGAAGTTCCTCCGATAGGGTGAATAAAAAACCATTCAGTTGCTGGCTTAATGCGTGCTTTTTTCAATAGGCTAATAACTGTGGTGGTGCTCGTTGTCTGCTGATTTTTTAGCGCTAAGATTCTTTTAGCCAGAGTTGCTACGGTAGGTGTTTGCATCAAGCTATTAGGCTCCAGTGTAAGCTGCCATGTTTGAGTAACCTTCTCTATCAGTTGGATGGCGAGCAATGAATCTCCACCACTGTCAAAGTAATTATCTGTGCGGCTTAACGACTCGCCTAAGTACTCTCGCCAGATAGATAGTAGTTTTTCTTCAATATCTGATAAATTTGTCTGGTTGGAAATGTTAGCAGGTGATTTTTTTTCAGTGCTGACAAAATAGGGAGCGATGGCTTTTTGCCACGGATTTTTTTTGGTGCTAATTACATACTGTGAGTAAATAGTATTGAGTAGAGACAATACGGTTTGACTTGCTGGCTCATCAGCGAGTGCATTGTTAAGCTGCGATGCTTGGCCAATAGACTCGAAAAATCGCTTTGCCATACCACCGGCTTGCCAGGCGTCCCAGTTAACCGATAAGGTAAGCCCATCATGCTGTTTACGCCAATGGGCAAAAGCATCCAAGAATGTAGCACCTGCGTTATAAATTGCTTGGCCATAGTCTCCTCGCAGAGCACTTAATGCGGAGCACAACAGTAGAAAAGTGGGCTTAACTTTTTTGAGTGCATGATGCAGGTTGATAGTTCCTTGGACTTTGGCGAGTAATGTCTTATCCATGAATGAGTGTTTATAATCGGCGATTAATCCACCAGATGCCACACCTGCAGCGTGAATCACCCCATCAATCCTTTGGTATTTTTGCATAATCGCTTCGATTGCGCATTGCGTTTTTTTCATATTGCTGACATCGCAGCAAAGCAGCCAAATTGTGCTGCCCAGGGATTCGATACGCTTTAGTTGATTAATCTTTGTTTTTGTTTCTTTATCCCATGATTGCGTGTTCCAGCTTGTTCTGTCAGGGAAAGTGCGCCGTTGCAGTAACACTAGATGAACTGAGTGCTGAGCAGCAATGGCTTTGGCCAGAGCAAGACCAATATGTCCAGTGCCGCCTGTGATCACATAAACGCCCTTGGACTTGATAGTGGGTTCTGCTGTATCAGGTGCATTGACTTCAAGGTAACTGCGGATAAACCGTTGCTTATTGCGGTAAGCGATCACTCTGTCTGTACTTTCTTGTCCAATTTCTTTAATTAGCTGGTCGATTATTCTATCATTGTTATCATTTCGTCCTTTTTTATCGCGACTAAACACAATGTCGATAATGCGGCAATGGGTGTGCTTATTTTCTCGTGGTAGGGTGAGCAGTGGCCCCAATATTAAATGCTTTTCTGGATAGAGTGTTTCGTTTCCCCATACCTGAAATAAACCGTTAGTGACGCAAGTGATGGTGATGGTTCTTGCTTCACAGGCAGCATGAGCACAGTGTTTCAGAAGTTGCATTACTTCGTTAAACGCTGTTTTATTCAATTGCTTCCCGATGCTAGTCTGTGGTTGATTGTTAAATTTGTTGTGTAACGATTGCATGTGGATAATTTCTATATGAGAGATATGTTTACTGACTGAAAACAGTTGTGAGTAATCGATTTGTTTTTGAGCGTTACTGTTAAGGTAAGAGGATTGATGCAACGATGGATCAGATGTATTAATCAAGTAAACGGTTTTATTGGCTTGATTGAGCTGTTCCTGGAGCTGATAAGATATGCCGTGCTTATCTGTCATAATGAAAAAAACCGTATTTTCTGATGTATTAGGCGATGGTTTGCTGGTAGCTAGAGATTGTTGACGCCAGCTAGGTTGGTAAATATAAATCGGTTTTTTACTGTTACCGCGTGTCTGGTCTGGATAAACCCAATGCACTGTCTCCTTAAGACAGGAGGTAGGTGAAGGCTTGTGCTGTTGCTCAGTGGATTGATAGCTCTCTAAAATAACGTGCGCATTACTGCCACCAATGGCAAAAGAGCTGACACCAGCCCTAAGCGGCGCAGGTTCTGCGTTCAGATCGATGACGCTATTGACCACTTGGAATTTGTTAGGTTGCTGCTGTATGGATGAACTAAATGTCTGAAAGTGTAAGGAAGGAACCCATTGCTTGTGGTATAAACACAGCGCGGCTTTTGCTAATCCGGTGATACCAGCAGCCACGTCTAAATGGCCTAAGTTGGTTTTTACTGACCCGATTCGGTAGGGTCTGTTGTCCTTTTTGTTAGGGAGGGCATGATCTAACGCAGCAATCTCAATGGCATCACCAAGTGGGGTGGCTGTGCCATGCGTTTCGATATAGTCCAATGAACGTGGATCAATTCCGGCGTCTTGAATTGCACTTTGAATGACGTCAACTTGACCGGATTGACTAGGTGCCGTGAAGCCTAGCTTTTTTGCGGCATCGTTATTAACGGCGTAGCCTTTGATAATTGCATAAATCGAGTTTTTATCAGCGATGGCGTCTTGTAAACGCTTTAGGGTCATGACGACTACACCGTTGCTGGGAACCGTGCCGTTAGCTGCTGTATCAAAAGCACGGCAATGGCCGTCGGGTGATAAAATCATGCCTGGTTGATAATGGTAGCCAGATGCCAGTGGCATGCTCAGGGCAACGCCACCGGCCAGAGCTACGTCACATTGACCATTGCGTAGGCTTTGCATGGCTTGGCAAACGGCGATGAGTGAAGAAGAACAGCCGGATTGAATCGTTAAACTGGGGCCGCTCAAGCCCAGTTTATACGCGACTCTTGCGCACAAGAAGTCCGGTGCATTATTAATGTAGAGTTGATAAGGTGAAAAGGTTTCTTGCACCTGAGTATTATTAAGTAGGTTGGTTACTAAATACGGGTGGATTTGCGATTGTGATCCAAATACCCCGATTTTTTGTTGTGGATCAAGGTGATTTATTAGCGCATCGCCTGCTACCTGTCCAGCGTCTTGTAATGCAAGCCAGCATGTGGTCAGAAATAACCGTTGTTGTGGGTCAATAATAGCGGCTTCTTTATCGTTGTAACCAAAAAAGCTTGCATCAAATCGATTCGCATTGGGTAAATACCCTTTTGCAGCTACGTAGTTCGGTGATTCAATCACACTGTTAGGGATACCAGAGTCTAATAATGTGGTAGCAGAAAATTGGGTAATGGATTCTTCTCCCATCACTAAGTTTTGCCAAAACTCATGGGGGGATGTGGCACCTGGAAGCCTGAGCGCCATCCCAACAATGGCAATTACTTCCTGGGGATGCCGGTCTTTTGTCGATTGACAGACGTGGTTTGCTGAGTGTTTTGGTCTATTATTATTTTTCAGTGTATCCAGATAAGCGACTTGGCTGGCTATTGTGGTGTGTTCCAATAGCGTGTTGAACGCAAATGATTCTCCCAGTGACTGCTCTAAGCGGTAGTGTAGTGTTGATAAGTCAATGGAACTACCACCGAGGTCAAAGAAGTTTTTTTGGCGGTCAGTGATTTTTCTGTCTAGTACTTGCTCCCAGCTATTTATGACTGATTTTAGTAAGTCAGTATCAGTGGATTGCCGTTCAGTAAGTGTGGATTTTTTTAGTGTGTGCTGTAGTGACACCGTGTCGATTTTGCCTTGTGCGGTTAAAGGTAAGTGATCGATAAACACAATATCACTGGGGATCATGTAATAGGGTAGGTGTGATTTGAGGTAATTGAGTAGCACGGCGGATTTGTCAACATACTGCTGTGGATGATTGACAATACAGAAGGTAATAAGGCAGGGTTGCTTATTATCGCTAGAATATAGCAGGCTAACGGCGTTCTCAATATAACTGATTTTTTGCAGGTGATAATGGATTTCATCGAGTTCAACTCGGTGTCCTCGGTAATTAATCTGTTGATCTTTTCGATGACTGTAGACTAGTACCCCTGCTTGTGTCCACCAGGCGTAGTCTCCGGTTCGGTACATGTTCTGCGTATTCTCAGGGTGAATGATATTGACAACAAAGCGCTCTTGATTAATAGTGGGTGCGTTAAGGTATCCTTCGGTGACACTATCACCACTCAGACAAATCTCTCCTAAGCAGCCCGACGGTATGAAATTGCCGCGTTCATCCAAGAGGTATAGCTCTAGGTGGGCGAGGGGTCTTCCAATTGGGCTGAGGCCCTGTGCAATGTCATCGCTAGTGATTTTATGGTGAGTGGCATGGATAGGTGCTTCGGTTAACCCATATAAATTTGCCAGTGATACTTTTGATAAGAGGTGTCTTGTCACCCAAGAAGCAAGCTCAGTCACATCGAGCTTTTCACCGCCAAAAATCACATGGCGCAAATACAGTGTCTGTTGTCGCCGTGCGTCGATAGTACTAAATTGTTTAAATGCCGAGGGAGTTTGCGAGAAAACGCTAATCTTTTTTTCACTCACCCATTGGTAGAAATGTTCGGGATGTTGCTTTGTTTGCTGTGATGCCATAACTAGTTGGCCACCACTTAATAAGCAACCCCAGATTTCCCATACGGAAAAATCAAATGCTAGGCTGTGTGATAAACTCCATGTATCTTTTTCAGAAAAGTCAAAGAGTGGCAGTGTGTTGCTAAATAACTCTACTAACGCGCTCTGCTTGATCGGAACGCCTTTGGGTTTTCCGGTGGTGCCCGAAGTATAAATGATGTAAGCGAGTGAGCTTGCATCGATCTGTGGTAGGCTGACCGGTTGCACTTGAGATTTTTCAGGGAGTGCATCGAGTAAGAGACAAGTTGTTGAGGGTGTGATTTGATCCACTAACTTATTGTTAGTGATCACGTACTGACAATTCGCATCTTCGAGAATCAGTGCTATCCTGGAGGGTGGTGTATTAGGTTCTAAGGGCACATAAGGGCAAGCTAACGCCATCAGTGCTAGTATGCTGGCGATATAGTCGCGGTTTCGATCCAGTAGAATAGCGATGGGTTCAGTAGTTGAAGTGTGGTTGTTTTTAAGGAAGTTTATTAGTTTGTAAACCCGATGTTCTAGTGCCTGGTAGCTGAGTTCTCCTTGAGTATCATGGATGGCAATGGCATTGGGTTGTTGTTTAACATTGGTTTGGAACTGTGAAAATAACACAGGGTTTTGCTGCAGGGGTTTTTGTTGCTGACAATTGGAAAATTGTTGTAGTTGTTGTATTTCTGAATTTTGCAGATAAGCAAAACTAGACAGAGGTTGTTTAGCCACAGTTGCTAGCTTGGTTATCAGGTATTCTAGGTGGGATAAAATCTGCTGCGCAAAGTGATGCGTGAATTTATTGGCGTCGTAATCTAAGGCTAGCAGCAATTGATCGTCCTGTTTGTCAAAGTAGACACTCAGGTCATAGCTTAGAGCGCTAATCGGCGTGGTGATCGCTTCAATAGAGGCTTGTTGTAATTCAAAGTCATGCGGCAGTAGTAGTGTTTTTGAAAAGGCAAGATTGAACAATTTACATGATGTTCCTTTAATCTGTCGGGCGAGTGTGCATAGATTGGAAAATAAATGCTGTTGATGGCTGCGATCTGCTTTGCGTTGTTGGGTGATCTTAGCAATAAAATTCTCTAGCAATATCGAAGGTTCTGTTAGAGTAACACACAGAGGAATCATATTGCTTTGACAACCCAAGGTGTGTTTATAGCCTCTTTTTCTTAAGTCAACAGGGTATAAGATTGAGAAACTGCTTTGGTTAGTGTAGCGATAAATCAAGGCAGCAAACAGGCTAAGTAGTGTTAAAAAAACGGTGGTGTGATGTTGCTTGGCGAATGTAGTAAGCGCCAGCACTGGAGCACCTTGTATAGGTTTGACAATTCGTCGGTGGCACGGTGTGTATGTTTTCTTGATACGGGTGTTAAAATCGACTGTTAACGCATTCTGGGATAGCTGTTTTTTCCAATAAGCAGCGCTACTAGCATCGGATGCATGGGTGATAAACTCACTTTGATGAGTGAGTGGCATAGTGGCAGGATTTCCATTATAGAATTGTGCCAGTCGCTTGAGTAAGAGCTGGCAAGCATGGGCATCCATCAAGCTATGTGGAAAGACAGCAACGAAATAATAAACGCCTTCTTGCTGAGAGTGGTATAGGTAAGTTCGGAAATTTGGGTAGGTAAGTAAGTCAATGGGTTGAGAAATGCGATCAATGATATAGGTTTTTTCTTCGTTTGGGTGTATCCGCAGCTCACTCAAATCAACGGAAGTAATGAGAGGTTGTTTGCTGGCTTTAGAGAAAGTATAGGGCTTGCCTTCTTGAACACAAAAATGGGTGTGAAAAGTCGCGCAACCTTTAAAGGCATGATGAAACGCTTTAATAAATTGCTTGTCATTAAACTCCTCGGTAATTTTGTAGAAAATATGTGTGTTGTGCTTTGGATTATTTTTATCTTGCAGCCAAGCGACCCAACATTCCAGTTGCTGCGCTGAGAGCGGGTGTAGTGTGGGTGTTGGCATTGTCAGATTAAATCATTGTTATTTTTATTGCTCCGTTCCTAAAAAATCGTTTTATTTCCAATAAGCTCCTTCGAGAGGCATTCTAACAAAAGTTTTGCTAATGGAAAGTTAAGGTAAGGAGAAAATAATTCATTTCCAGATTTAATTTTTATTTAAGCAGAGTTTGCTGTTTTTGTCTTGTTGCTGTAAGACCGTGTTTCCAAGAGTGCAGTTCTTCTGATTTATGTTAAAACGTTAAAAAACTACTAAGAATAGACTAAACTTTCTTTAGAGTGCCTTAAAGTGATTTAAAATAACATCACGCTGCTTAGCATCCTGGTAATTGATAACAAAATGCCCTTTACCACCACGTTGCTGCTTAATTTTGACTAATACGCCTAGCTGCTGGCTTAATCGTGTTGCAAGGTCTGTGAGTTCTTGAGATTCATTCCTTGCAGCAGTCTTTGTTGTTGGTTGTTCTTGCTGCTGTATTTTTCGAATTAATGCTTCGGTGTCGCGTACTGATAAACGCTGTATCACAATGTTGTTGGCAACAGCACTTTGTTGATCGCCTTCTAAGGCTAGTAACGCACGTGCATGTCCCATGTCTAAATCACCTTTAGCTAACAGCTCTCGCACATCAGGGTTGAGATTTAACAGGCGCAACAAATTGGTTACCGTGGTACGAGATTTACCAATGGCTGCGGCAATATCTTGGTGGGTCATGCCAAATTCTTGTAGTAAGCGTTGCAAAGCCATAGCTTCTTCAATCACATTTAAGTCACGGCGTTGTATGTTTTCAATTAGTGACATGGCCAAGGCAGCTTCATCATTGATTTCTCGAATGACTACGGGAACTTTGCTTAAACCAATCAGTTGCGCTGCACGCCAGCGTCGCTCACCAGCAATAATTTCACACGCTTGTTCTGTTTTACGGACAATAATCGGTTGGATAATGCCTTGTGACTGGATAGAGTCTGCTAACTCGCGCAAGTCACCTTCATCGATATGGCGCCGTGGTTGGTACCGGCCTGGTTGTAACTGATCAACCGGTAAATAGCTTAATCCTGCTTCCTCAGGAATGTCTGCCACGGTGGTTGAATCCGACATCAATAGGGCTTCCACACCTAAGTCGCTTAAACCCTTGCCCAGACCACGTTTTTTCATATTGACTCACTGCGTTGTAAGATTTCTCCCGCTAATGCCAAATAAGCAATAGCACCCTGTGATGATTTATCATAGGAAATCACGGGAGTCCCGTGACTCGGCGCTTCTGCCAAACGAACATTTCGCGGGATTACTGTCTGGTAAACCTTGCTTTTAAAATGATCCATCAACTGCTCAGAAACTTCAATGGTCAAGCGATTGCGTCCATCATACATGGTGCGTAATAAACCTTCAATTTCAAGTTGCGTGTTAACTCGTGATTTTATTTTATCAATGCTACTTAATAAGCTAGTTAATCCTTCTAGTGAATAATATTCGCACTGCACCGGAATTAAAACACTCTGGGCGGCGACTAAGGCATTGATAGTTAGGGTGTTTAAGGAAGGAGGGCAGTCAATTAAAATGTAGTCATATTTGGAAACAATGGGTTGTAACTGTTGTGCTAGGCGTCGCTCGCGTTGATTCGCTTTTAGTAGCTCCACTTCGGCTACGGTTAAGTGGCCATTGGCGGCTAATAAATCATAACCCCACTGCGTGTTGACAATGGCTGCGGTGATGGGTGTCTGCCGCAGTAATACTTCATTGCTACTTAATTGAACATCGCGTTTATCCACGCCGCTGCCACCAGTGGCATTACCTTGTGGGTCTAAGTCAATCAACAAAATTCGTTTTTTAGTAGCCGCTAGCGACGCTGCAAGATTGACCGCCGTGGTTGTTTTACCAACCCCGCCTTTTTGATTTGTGATTGCAATAATTTTAGCCACTTTAACTACGCTCTTTTAGTCACGATGATAGCATGTCGTTGCTCCGAAAGCCCAGGAACGATTATCTCATGTATTGCATAAGGGTTGTTTAGAGCTTCGAGTTCTTGTTCTGGCTTTGTTCCTTTCATAAATAACCATTTTCCCTCTGTGGCTAGCAAGTGCTGTGTTGCTTGCATAATGTCGGGCATATTTGCGAGTGCACGGCAGACAATGGTATCAAAACACTTTGTTGTGCTAAATGCTTGCATTCGTGATTGTTCACAGGTGATGTTGTCGAGTTGCAGTAGATGCTTGACTTGCCTTAAGAAGCGTATTTTCTTGCCATTACTATCGATTAAAACAAATCTCTTTTTAGTATCGTAAATTGCCAGAGGAATGCCAGGTAGTCCAGCGCCGCTGCCTACGTCTAACACATGGCTGCCAGATAGCAACGGGTAGATTGCTAAGCTATCTAAGATGTGACGATTCACCATTTGGTCGATTGCTCGAATCGCGGTGAGGTTATAGACGCGATTCCATTGCTCTAGTAACTGTAAAAATTGCTCTAGTTGATCACACATGTTATCAGTGAGCGATAAACCCAGTTGCTGCGCTCCAGCCAATAATGCTTTTTTCATTGAACCTCAGCCAGTGAATACATTACCGTTGCGGTGCGTTTATTTTTAATAATTTGCCAAGACTCAGGTAAGATAAGTTTTTCATAATTAATTTCTGATTCCAAATAAACCATTGTGCCAGGTTTAACATAATGGTGTTCGGCTAACCAGCAGCAACTGGACTGTAGCATATTGTGGTAAAAAGGCGGGTCTAGGAAAACAATATCAAAGCACGGTAATGGTAGCTCAACCTTGGCTTGTAAAACACGAGCATGAATAATATCAATTTCTTGCGCTCCTAGTGATTTTTTATTACGCTCTAAACAATCAACGACGTGCGTATTTGAGTCTACTAATACGGCATGTGCTGCGCCACGAGAAACCGCTTCAAAGCCAATTGCGCCGCTGCCAGAGAATAAATCCAAGCACTTGGCATCTGGTAAATAAGGCATTAACCAGTTAAATAGTGTTTCACGAATTCTATCGTGGGTAGGGCGCAACATATCTTGTTCAGGAAAAACAATTTTGCGGCCACGCCACTTGCCTGCGATAATACGAACTTGGTTGGTTTTCATTGGCTGCCAACAATGACCGTATCTAGCTGGCTTAAATCCACTGCCTTGGCAAAGGCTTTTTTGGCACTGGCTACGGTAACTGCTTTAATGTGCCTAGGATATTGTGCTAGATAATCCAGTGGCAAACCAAACGCTGCTATTGAGATCACTTGAGAGAGAATGGCGCTATTCGACGCAGTTTTTACCGGAAAACTTCCTAATAAATAGTCTTTTGCATCCTCTAATTGTTGCTGTGTAGGTCCTTGTTGCCAATAATCTTTTAATAGACGCAACACTAGTGCTTGTGCAAGATTAGTTTTTTCAGAACGTGTTTCCAAGGTGATTGCAAATAATCCTCTGGCTTGCAATGGCATAAATGTGCTATAGGCGCCATAGGTATAACCGTATTCATCTCGGACGGTTTTCATTAACACACTGTTGAATGAGTAGCCACCTAGTATGTGATTAGCCACTGAGAGATTAAAATAATCAGGGTCATTATAGCTGACGCCTAGCTCGCCGATAAAAATGGCACTTTGTGGTACGGGCATTTTAATGCGTGTTAATTTATCGGCTTTTGTCACGTTGGCCATAGCGAGGGCCTTGGCGCGTGTGCCACTTGCTAAATGCTGGCTGATTTTATCAGCCAGTGCTTGTGCCGACGCTTTATCAAGATCACCGACAATAACGATTTTCGCATTTTCAGCGATGTAGAATTGCTTATAAAAGTTAACCACATCGCTTTGAGTCAGTGCGTTTAACGTTTCTGGTGTGCCGACAACGGGATGGCCATAGGGCTGATTGCCATAAATCTGCTGAAAAAGCTGCTTGTTCGCAACCTGATAGGGAATCTGTGCATTATTTTTAATGCCATCTAGTATTTGTTGTCTGACTCGCACAAAGGCAGTGGTGTCAAATTTAGCTTGTGATAATAGTTCTAGATAAAGCGTTAGCGCAGGGTTAAGATAGTTTTTATCCCTCATGCTGCGTAATTTGACCACAGCAATATCGCGCGAAGCGCTAGCAGAAAACACAGCCCCTACTGCATCAAAAGCTTGCGCAATTGCGCTCGCATCTTTGGTATTTGTTCCGCCTTCATCTAGCAACGAGGCTGTTAAGGATGCTACACCCCACTGCTTGCCATCACGCGCTGAGCCAGCCGGAAAAATTAATGCCACATCCACAATGGGAATTTCTTTTTTGGCGACAAAGTAAACGGGCACATGGTTGTGTGTTTGCCACTGTTGAATGTTAACATCAGCCTGTGCCACTGTGCAGAGCAAGCTTGTAACGAGTAAAATAAGGTAAAAAAATCGTGTTCTCATTAACATCACTCCTTAAGTTTTTTTATTGTCATCAATAGGATGTAAAAATGTTACCGTTAATCGCTTGTTTTGAAAATATTTTCTAGCAACGGCTTGGATTTGTTCGCGTGTAATTTGATTAATGTTATCCAAGTAGTTTTCTGCTAATTGCCACGGTAAATTAACCGCAGCAGTGACACCTAGCTCTTCTGCTTGTGCTGATAAGGAGTCACTACTGTATAGCTTGCTAGCAATCAATTGTGCTTTTACCCGTTGCAGCTCTTCTTCACTAATCAAGGTGGTTTGTAATTGTTGTATTTGTTGGCGCAAGGCCTGTTCTAATGTTTCCAGCGATTTTCCTGTTGCTGGCACGGCAGCAATCGCCCATAAACCGGCATGCAGGCTAAAAGGGCTATATTGATTTACAATGCTGGTTGCTACTTGTTGTTTTCTAACCAACTCGCTTTGCAAACGTGAACTGTTGCTACCCCCCATGATCCAAGCAAGAATGTCCAGGGCATAAGCGTCTTGCGCATTAGCTTTATCAGTCAATGAGGTGGTCAGGTACCCCATGACTAAGTAAGGCAGCTTTGCTGGTACAGCTACGTTAACATGCGTCTCACCCAGCGGTGGCACTTCAATACGGGGTTTGAGGACGGGAACGGGTTTTGCAGGAATATCAGCAAAGTAGTGTTCGGCAAGCTGGCGTACTGCATCAGAATTAACATCGCCCACCACCACAACAACCGCATTATTGGGATAGTACCAGTCATCATACCAATGACGCACGTCGTTAACCGTCATGTTTTCAAGGTCATTCATCCAGCCAATGGCTCTGTGGTGATAGGGATTATTGACAAAAGCGGCAGCATACAAACGTTCGTTGGCTATTTGCTGGGGGTTGGTGTCTATGCGTAAGCGTCTTTCTTCCATCACCACCTGAATTTCGTTTTGAAATGCTTCTTTTGTCAATAGCAGGCCACGCATGCGGTCAGATTCAAGTTGAAAGCTTAAACTTAGTTGCTCTTTTGGCAGGATTTGATAATAAAAAGTCAAATCGTCGTTGGTTCCTGCGTTTTGTAAGGCACCGATTTTTTCGACCATGTGTGCCAGTTTTCCCTTGCCATATTGCTGTGTGCCTTGAAACATCATGTGTTCTAGCACATGAGAAATGCCAGTAATGCCATTATGCTCGTAGCTGCCACCGACTTTGTACCAGATGGATGAGTAAACAATGGGCGCGCGGTGATCTTCTTTGACCAACAGTGTTAAACCATTGTTTAAAACACGTTCATAAACAGGCCCTGCTGTTGCGGATAAGAAAAATATTGTGGTCAAGATGGCCAATACTAGGCGTTTGTTAATCATTTTACTTGATCCTCGTAAAACTGTTAAGATTCGCCCATTGTAGCGTGAAGCACGAGGATTTGCATTGATGTTTGGCTTAAAAAAACCAAAAAAATCGGCTGATTTGCCTGAAAATAAATCGACGCCTTGGTTGCAGCGCTTACGTGGTGGCTTAAAGCGTACTCGCCATCATCTATTCAGTGGTCTTGCTAATATTGTTTTGGGTAAAAAAACCATCGATGCGGGATTATTCGATACGCTGGAGACCGCGTTATTATCTGCTGATGTTGGCATTACCACCACGACGGCTGTTTTGCAACAACTATCACAACAGGTAGAGCGTGATGCTTTAAAAGATCCGGTGTTATTACTAGCAAGGCTCAAGCAGCAGTTAATTGACCTATTATCACCGTGTTGTCAGCCTTTGTTGTTAGAGGATTCCTTATTCAGCTTGTTGATGGTTGGTGTCAATGGTGCTGGAAAAACCACCAGCATTGCTAAAATAGCACACTATTTCCAGCAGCAGCAAAAAAAAATTGTACTCGCTGCCGGTGATACTTTTCGTGCTGCAGCAATTGAGCAGCTACAAGTGTGGGGTAAGCGGCATCACGTGCCAGTGATTGCGCAACAATCAGGATCAGACAGTGCTTCGGTAATTTATGATGCTTTGGCAGCAGCAATGGCAAGAAATGCCGATTTATTAATTGCGGATACTGCGGGACGTTTACATACGCAAGCGCACTTAATGGATGAATTGCGTAAAATCAAACGAGTCATGGCAAAGTTAGATCAAAACGCGCCTTGTGAGACTATGTTGGTATTAGATGCGGGAACCGGTCAAAATGGCTTGATGCAAGCAAAACAATTTAACGAAGCCATTGGCATTGATAGCCTCACCTTGACCAAGCTTGATGGTACCGCAAAAGGTGGTGTGATTTTTGCCATTGCTGACCAGCTTAAATTACCGATTCGTTTTATCGGTGTTGGCGAAGCCTCGGAAGATTTAAGGCCGTTTAATGCAGAGGAATTTGTGCAAGCCTTGTTTGAAGAGCCGACCTAATTATAGGTAGATTTGTGATGATACAGTTTGTCAATGTTAGTATGTCTTATCCCAATGGTTATGCCGCATTGCAAGATGTCAGTTTTACCGTGCATGAAGGGGAAATGGTGATGCTGCTTGGCCCCTCCGGTGCAGGGAAAACCTCGATTTTTAATTTGCTGCTGCGTTTGGTTAGTCCTTCTCGAGGCCGGATTTTTATTAATCAAAAAGAAATTAGTCGTTTAACTAGCAAATCACCGGATTTACGCAGTGACGTTAGCATGGTTTTTCAAAATCCTCAGTTGCTACCCCATAAAAACATTTTTGATAATGTCGCTTTGCCACTGAGAATCGGAGGTTACCGACGACAGGTGGTTAAAGACCGTGTTATTGCGGCGTTAAAAAAAGTGGACTTACTACCCAAGGCTAGCCTTAATGCGGTGGATTTATCCTCGGGTGAGAAAAAATTGGCAGAAATTGCCAGAGCAATTGTCACTGTTCCTAAGATTTTATTAGTGGATGAGCCAACTTCTAATGTAGATGCGGCAACCGCAATTAAAATTCTTAAATTATTTAAGGCCTTTAATCAGGTTGGTATGACCTTGTTAATTGCAACACATCAACGTAATTTATTGACCGGTGCTAAGACAAAATCGTTGTTTATGCGCAGTGGTAAGCTGGCGGTGGAAATGTCCGATGCCTAGAAAAAGTCTCTACTACAGTCGCTTGAGTTTTTTCTTTATCTCGCATGGGCGAGCGTTAAGAGATAGTATTGTAGCGTTAAGACAAAAGCCGCTTGCATTTTTGATTACCACAATAGCGTTGGCGATTATTATTGCTTTACCGGTTGTACTCTATTCATTGCTGCATATTTTTCAGCGTATTACCAGTCAGTGGGATAGCAAACCCAGTGTCTCACTTTATTTGAAAGAGGGCGCCTCAGCAACGCAGGTGCAACGATTGATAGCGCAAGCGAGAAAATATCCCGCTGTTGCACAAGTGACTTATATCTCGCCCGAGCAAGGGCTTAAAGATTTAAATCATTATATTGAGTTTTCCAGTGTCACTTCTTTGCTAAAAGACAATCCGCTACCGGCTGTTATTAACCTGCGTTTTTCAAATGCGCATTTGAAGCAACAATCCATCAACGAGTTGTTAAAAACTTTTCAGCATGCGCCACTGGTCGATCAAGTTTCAGCAGATATGGCTTGGATTCAACGTTTGCAGTATATCTTGATCACCGCAAAACGCATTATACTCACCTTAAGTATTTTACTGGCCAGTGCGATGATTCTTGTTGTGAGTAATACCGTGCGCTTAACTGCGCAGGCGCATCATCGAGAGACGCAGATTTTGCGTCTGTTGGGGGCAAGCCGTTACGATATTCAGCGTCCTTTTCTATATCATGGGCTTGTTTATGGTGGTTGCGGTGCTTTGTTAGCATGGATGTTAAGTGGCTTAACCTTGCTGTGGATAACGCCACCGTTGTTTAAGCTTGTTGCCAGTCATGGTCAGTCCAATACACTGAGTGCCACGGATTGGTCTAGTGGCTTGTTTATCATCGTCGCTGCTGTCTTGTTAAGCGTGGTTGGCTCATGGCTAGCAACGCGGCATGTTTTTTGTCACTATTCCTACTCAAGCGATTGAATTATTAATGCTTATTGAGTGCGTGCGCCGATGCTTAGCGAATATATACCGAGTAAGGTTGAGCTATAACAGTAGGCAACTATTGTCAAGCATGTTAAAATATCGTTTCTTCTGACTTAATTTTGACCAAGAAGGTGGCCATAATGAGTAGCTCCATTCGTTGTGTTGGTGATTATCCGCTAAACGTAGGCAGTTTAAGCTCGTACTTACAATGGGTTAATCAGATCCCCATGCTCAGTGAAGTAGAAGAGAAAGAACTCGCCGACCGCTTGCGTTATCACAATGACATTGAAGCGGCGAGAAAATTAGTCTTATCGCACTTGCGTCTCGTGGCGCGTATTGCTCGCGGCTATGCTGGTTATGGTTTGGCACAAGGTGACCTGATTCAAGAGGGCAGTATTGGCTTAATGAAGGCCGTTAAGCGCTTTAATCCTGATGTCGGGGTAAGGTTAGTGTCGTTTGCCATTCACTGGATACGTGCTGAGATACATGAGTTTATTTTACGCAACTGGCGTATTGTGCGTGTTGCCACTACCAAAGCGCAGCGCAAATTATTTTTTAACCTCAGAAAGCAAGCCAAAAGCCGTGGTTGGTTTAGTGATCAAGAGACCACAGAAATTGCCAGCTTGCTCAAAGTTAGCAAGAAAGATGTTAAAGAGATGGAGCAGCGTCTTAACAGTTATGATGAGACCTTTGACTTAAGCGACAGTGAGGATAACCTAGATTCTTTTGGTTGGAATGCTCCTGCCCGTTATCTTGAGGATAAAAGCGCTAATCCTGAGACTGCTTTGCTGCAACAAGATTGGGATACCAAACGTGTGAGCCATTTGCAAAATGCTTTGGCAACACTGGATGCACGCAGTCAAGATATTTTAGCGCAGCGTTGGTTGCAAGAGGATAAAGCCACTCTGCATGATTTGGCAGCACAGTATCAAGTGTCTGCTGAGCGTATTCGTCAGCTTGAAAATGCTGCAATGAAAAAAATACGCGCTCAATTGGAAGTGGTTGCAACAAGCTAAGCTTCTAGGATGTTTTTTTAAGGAGTTATTACATGAAAATCCGTCTTTTTCTCTCTGGCATGTTGTTAACAGCGACAACAGCAGTGTTTGCAGCCGCTGGTGCTGAGGTTTCGCAACAAGATCAAGCGTTTTCACCGCAGCAGGTTAAATCCATAGAGACCATTATTCGCGAATATTTGGTGAGTAATCCCGAAGTACTATTGGAAGCCTCAGATGCGTTGCGTGTTAAAATGGAGCAAGAGCAAGAAAGTAAAACCTTAGCCGCAATCAAAGCGAATCAAGCGGATTTATTTGATGCTGTTGCTGTGCCGTTTGCTGGTAATCCGCAAGGAACTCAAGTGATGGTTGAGTTTTTTGATTATCAATGCCCGCATTGTAAAGAAATGAAGACAGCTATTGCTAACCTATTGACGAATAATCCTAATTTAAAAATTATTTTCAGAGATTGGCCTATTTTTGGGGGAGCGTCGTTAACAGCCGCTAAGGCGGCTTTAGCGGCCAATCGTCAGGGCCAGTATTTTGCTATGCATGAAGCGTTGCTGGCAGCGAGTAATCCTTTGACCGATGCTAAGATTGATAAAATTGCTGCTTCGTTGAATCTAAATCTTAAGAAGCTGAAAAAAGACATGCAAGACCCTGCGGTGATGGATGAAATCAATGCTACATTTGCTTTATCTAAAAAGCTAGGGCTGTCAGGCACGCCGGTTTTTGTTGTTGCCAATCAAGCCAGGACAGCAATCAAGTTTGTTCCTGGTTCAACTTCTGAGCAAAAACTGCAACAGTTATTGGATGACTTGCACCGCTAAGCTAAAAGCTTATTAATTTTTGATCTTCGATAGGTTTGGCATTTTTTTGCACGAACTGCTAGAATTGAGATCATTTATTTTATAGTTTGGTGGTGTTTATGTCGTTGCCCTCTTCTAGAAGTCAATCTTTGAGTTATGTGCGTGTCTATTGGTATCAAGGTGATAATCAAAACGACATAATGATTTGCCATTACTCAAGTATGCTCCAAGCTGGCTTTCGTCAGGGGCAATCGGTTGTTAATGGTGAAGTATTTTATTTATCAACTGATGGAAATTTAAGTAGTCTATATCCTATTCTTAATAACCTTGTTCCTTTACAAAATGCTATCCGGCTTGATGAGCAAGTCCAGCAGGGTATACAGTATTTTTTCTTTGTCAAAGAGAACTTGCCAAAATTAGGAGTTGGTACAGATGGCAACCAAGAATTAACGGTATTTTACTTTAAAAGCTATGGCAGAGGTGCGATAGGAATAAAAGTTGCATGTCGTTATTAGTCGCTTGATTCGCTTGGGCGTTGTCCGATTAACTTTACTGTAACGGTTGGCGCTCAAACTATAGATTTATCGCCTTATTATCACCATATACAGCGCTCTTTGACTATCCCAAACTATAATTTTATATGTCACACTTTGTCAATTCAAAATACCCAGCCTGAAAAACAACAGCTTAGTGTTGATTGGTTTACTCGTGGTGAGGATACGGAAGTTTTTGCGATTTTTAATAACACGGATTCGCCGCTAGAACATGCTTATGTAGTTTGGGCTAAGTTAGTAGAAGTTACTAGGGGTTCGTTTACAAGGCAAAGAATTGGTGTTGATCAATATAGAGCGTTACAATGCTTATTTTTTCTTGAGCAGCAAGAGCAACTGGATTTTTCTCAAGTTAATCAAATAACTCTTTGGGATGAGGTAGGCGTTAGTTGCTTTGCACAAGAGTTCTATTTTGCTAGTGGTGGTGACACCATTAAAATCAGTATTGGCACTGCTAGAAACTTGATATTAGGTGTTAATAAGCAATATGAACCACAAGCAGAACAAGACCTGCGGTACTGGGTGCCAGAGTCGACAAGCCTACCATCTGCACCACCTCCGATTGACAACCGTAAAGATTCATCTGGTCGTTCACCTAATTCTGACGCGAGAAAGAAGAAGGTAGCTTTGTTTTTTTCTTTAACAATGATATACCTGCCCAGCTTTGCAACTGGTGTGATGTGGATGCTAGCAGCAGCCGGAATGGGCGGGGCAGTGTTTACCTTGGCTAACCCATTTATGTGGGCGGCGGTTGGTGTAACCGTGCTTATGTTGTTATCGATGGCTAGTATTTTATATGGTTTTAAAAACGATCGTGAATATGATGCCAAGCAAGCAGTAACAGGAGCTATTACTTTTACTACAATGCAATCGGTTTTTGCTTCTGGTAGCGGTGTTGTCACTGGAATTTTCTTATTAGCATTGAGTGTAGGAACGGCAACTTTTTCATTAACTAATCCGGTGATGTGGGCAACCGTGGGTTTAGCCGTGCTTTGTGTTTTATGCCGTCAAACCGGCAGGTATGCTCCTAAAATCGCCCAGTTTTTTTCGCAAAAACCAGAGTATGATAGTTTTCACGATGAACAATCTTTTGGAGATACTTGCCTGTCTCAGAACAGTCAGCTCGACTGAAATCTGCCCGTTGCCGCTTATTTTTAAAGCAAGAATAAATATCAATATAATCAATAAGTTAAAAAATAATCTCAGCAGGATCAAACAATGACAAAGCCCGCGGTGCAATTTGGAGATAAGTGGTGCAATTGGTGCAATTATGCTATCATTGGTGCAATTGGTGCAATTATGAGGGAAACCCTGCTATGTCTCATGTTTACCCTGAACGAGAGTCGAAAACGCTTGAATTTAAATCACAAGTGCCAAGCTTTCTGTCTTTGATCAAAACTTGTGTAGCTTTTGCTAATACTGCGGGAGGCAGTATTATTATCGGAGTTGAGGATAATGATCGAAAAATTGTTGGTATAACCGATAAAGATCGTCGCCGACTCTATGACGACTTCCCTAATAGCCTTTATGACTCTACTAGTCCTGGAATACTTGCTCATATCTATGAAAAGAATCTTGGCGATTCTAGTATTATGATTATTGAAGTTCCTTTTAGCCCCAAAAGACCTGTTTATATTAAAAAAGAAGGCGCCTCTAATGGTGTTTATTTACGTGTTGGCACATCTAATAGACGTGCTGATGAATCTCATATTAAAAGTCTGATTCGAGAAAGCCGATATCACTATCATGATGGAGAGCCTACAAATGCCACCATTGATGATTTATCCAATGAGTTACTATTAAAATGCTATGGGAAAAATCATAGTCATAAGAAATTGTTGGCAGAATTTGTATTAACACAAGGCATGAATGATAAAAGATATCCTGTAACTGTTGCTGGCGTTTTAATGTTTGCTGAATATCCAGATCGATATATTCCCGAGGCTAATATTTTATGTACACAATTCTCAGGAACGAAAGGAAGAAACATTATCTCAACTCGTCAACTCGATGGTCCTATACCACAATTAATTCACGAGAGTTTGCAGCTTGTGGGAAACTGGCTTGAAAAGCATTTTACTCTGCAAGGTGCGATGCTAACTGGAACATCACCTGTGCCACAAAAAGCACTAAGAGAAGCAATCATGAATGCTTTGCTGCACAGAAAGTACACCATCCCTGGCGCGGTAAAAATTGCTTTATACGATGACAGGCTAGAAATATTTAGTCCAGGGGCTTTCCCTGGCTTGATTGATATTAAAAATCTCGGCGATGGAACCAGTTACTTAAGAAATCCTCATCTTGCCAGATTAGCACATCGATTGCATTTAGTAGAGAAACTAGGTACGGGTATCAAACTCATTTTTGAAGAATGTAAAAAATCAGGTATAAAAAAACCACAATATTCGGAAGATGGTGACTATGTAAAAATTACATTCGAGTTTACTCCAGATATGGAAGCAAAAAAAACGGATGAAGAACGAATATTAAATTTAATTTCACTACGTAATGAAATTAATGTGACGGATGTTATCTCATTATTAAGTGTTTCGCGAAATACTGCTACCCGAAAACTCAATAAGTTAATCAGTAACAATTCAATTAAAAGAGTGGGCAAAGGACCTTCTGTTCGATATATCAAAATGCAGATTTAGTTGGTTAGATATGTATCTAATAAATAAACACCAGGAGTTTTGCCTATTTTGGGTGTTTTTTGATCTCCGATAGGTCTGGTATTCTTTTATCCAAATTGCTAAAATTGATACCGTTTATTTTATGGTTTGGTGGTATTTATGTCCTTGCCCTCTCCTAGAAGTCAGCCTGAAATTGCTGGGTATCACACTTTGTTGGTTCAAAGTGTGCAGGTTCAACAAACACATGCTCTCATTACAGAAGCTGACCAGATTACTCAAACAGATGATAATATTTGTATTAATCACTTTACTTATAACGATGGTTTTGAAGCTTTTAAGATTTCTAGTAATACGGGTAAACCAGTAGAACATGCTTACACAGCTTGGCATCAGTTAACAGAAGTTACCAGGGGCTCGTTTACAGAGCAAGGGATTGGTGCTGATCAATATAGAGCGTTACAATGCTTGTTTTTTCTTGAGGAGCAAGGGAAGCTTAAATTTTCTCAACTTGCACTAATACATCTTTGGCATGATTTCAAGGTTAGTGTATACATACGCAAAAACCCAGATGTGAAAGAATTCCATTTTAGCGGCCCTGTTCCTCATCGTTATACCCATTTTAGTATTGATGCTGCTAGAAGTTTGGTAGAGAACGCTAATACAAGCCATGAACCACATTCTTGGGTACTTTCTGCCTTGTTATGCCCTCCCAGCTTACTAACCGGTGTTATGTGGATGTTAACAGCAGCCGGAATGGGTGGAGTAGTGTTTGCCTGGACTAACCCGTTTATGTTTGCAGCAGTTGCTCTTACTGTGATTATGCTGTCATCCTTAGCTGCTGGCTTTTGTATTATTAAAACAAGTGACAAAAAAGAAAAAATAGCAAACAAGAAGCTAATTGAATTTGCTGCATCACAATCGCTTATTGTTTGTGGTAGTGGTGCCGTCACCGGAATTTTCCTACTAGCGTTGAGTTTAGGAACAGCGACTTTTTCATTGACTAATCCGGTGATGTGGGCAACTGTGGGCTTAGCTGTGCTTTGTATTTTGTGTTATAAAGCCGCCAGGGGCGCGCCTAAAATCGCCGATTTTTTTTCGCAAAAACGAGGCCATGGTTTGGCAGATCAATCTTCTGCTTTCTCTTATCAGAATAAATAACCCGAGTTCCATAAAAAACTAATTTAAATACCAGGAAGAGGAAATGTGAAAACCGCCCCCTTTTTTAAACTGCGGTATGCACGCATCGTATTCTTTTGAGAATTAAAAACTGATAAAATACTCGGGAGCTTAATAAAT